>DATNGN010000108.1:0-13796 GCA_035605875.1 Casimicrobiaceae bacterium | reverse complement strand
TCGAGTCTCGCCGGCATCACCGCCGACGCGAATCGCGTGTACGTCGTCGACGACAAGGGCGGCGTGCAGGCGTTCGACCGCAGCAACGGCGCGTCGATCTGGAAGCAAGACGTGCTCGCGAAGCGACGCATCGGCGGCCCGCAGTTGATCGGCGACGAGCTGGGCGTCGTCGACGTCGAAGGGTATCTGCACCTTTTGTCGCGAAGCGACGGCGCCTACGTCGGGCGCATCGCGACCGACGGCAGCCTCGCGACGACGCAACCCGCGCAACTCGGCGGCGGCATTCTCTGGCAGTCGGAAAAGGGGACGGTGTATTCGGTGGGGGCGAAGTAGGGTCGAGGATTCAGGATCGGGGATCGAGGGAACGACGAGGGTTTGCGCACGCCGGAGCCTGGTGATGTGCAGCACATCCTCGAGCGCCGCCCGATACGCTGCCTTCTGCAGGATGCTCCCTCAATCCTAGATCCCAAATCCCAGATCCCAAGATGCTTCCGACAATCGCCCTGGTCGGCCGCCCCAACGTCGGCAAGTCGACGCTCTTCAACCGGCTGACGAAGTCGCGCAACGCGCTCGTCGCCGACTTCCCGGGACTCACGCGCGATCGTCACTACGGCCGCGGGCGCGTTGGCGAGCGCGAGTTCATCGTCGTCGACACCGGCGGCTTCGAGCCGGTCGCAACGTCGGGGATCCTGTTCGAGATGGCGAAGCAGGCGAAGGCGGCGATCGCCGAGTCGGATGCGATCGTCTTCATCGTCGATGCGCGCGAGGGCGTCACGCCGCAGGATCATGCGATCGCGACGCTGCTTCGCAAATCGGGCCGTCCGGTGATCCTTGCCGTCAACAAGAGCGAGGGGCTCCAGCCCGAGCGCATCGCAGAATTCCACGAGTTGGGCGTCGGCGATCCATTGCCGGTTTCCGCTGCGCACGGCGAGAACGTCCGCGACCTGATCGACATCGCGCTCGATGCATGCGCACCGATCGCCGACGTCCGGGAAGAGCCGGACGAAGGCGAGCGACGCATCGAGGTTGCCGTCGTCGGGCGTCCGAACGTCGGCAAGTCGACGCTCGTCAACGCGCTGCTCGGAGAAGAGCGCGTGATCACGTTCGACGAGCCCGGCACCACGCGCGATGCGATCCGTCTCGACTTCGAGCGCGGCGATCGCCGTTATACGCTGATCGACACGGCCGGTGTGCGAAGGCGCGGCAAGACGAGCGAAACGATCGAGAAGTTCTCGGTGATCAAGACGCTGCAGGCGATCGAGGATGCGAACGTCGTCATTCTCCTGCTCGATGCGACGTCGGGCATCACCGAGCAGGACGCCCATCTCGCCGGCCACATCCTCGAAGCGGGACGCGCGTTGACGATCGGCATCAACAAGTGGGATGCGGCCGACGGCGAGCAGCGCGAGACAGCGAAGCGCGAGTTCGAGCGCAAGCTCGCTTTCCTGAGCTTCGCCGAGCGGCACACGATCTCGGCGCGCGAAGGACGCGGCGTCGACGCGCTGCTGCGTGCCGTCGATCGCGCCTATGCCGCCGCAATGGCGCGGCTGCCGACTCCGCGGCTTACGCGTACGCTACAGCTGGCCGTCGAACGCCAGCAGCCGCCGCGTGCCGGCATGGTGCGGCCGAAAATGCGCTACGCGCACCAGGGCGGCGTCAATCCGCCGCTCGTCGTCGTTCACGGATCGGCGCTGTCGCACGTGCCCGACAGCTACCGCCGCTACCTGGAACATTTTTTTCGGGATGCGTTCCAATTGCCGGGCACGCCCCTTAGGATACAATTCAAGACAGGCGTCAATCCCTACGCGGATTCCACCGCACGCCGCTAGCGAGGCAACCACCACGACACCTCGCAAGGCCCGCCGAGCATCCCAAGGAGCGGCGGGCGCGCAAGGATGCGGAAAAACAAGCGCGGAGCTCACCCATGAGCAACAAAGGGCAAATGCTACAAGACCCGTTCCTCAACACCCTGCGCAAGGAACACGTGCAGGTTTCCATTTATCTGGTGAACGGCATCAAGCTCCAGGGGCAGATCGAATCGTTCGATCAATACGTCGTGCTGCTCAAGAACACCGTCACGCAGATGGTTTACAAGCACGCGATCTCGACGGTGGTCCCGTCGCGGCCGGTCGCGATGCCGCATCAGAATCACCACGAAACCGAAAGCTGACGTCGCCCGCATCCCGGCGCACCCCGCCGCGCGTGCGCGTCGCGTGACCGGCTGATGTTCGAACGCCCGGAAAGCGGCGATCGCGCGCTCGTCGTTGCGCTCGACATCGGCCGCGACGGTCGCGCCGATCGCACGGTCGAGATCGCAGCGCTCGCCGAATCGGCGGGCGCCACGGTCGTCGGCAACCTCCGCGGCCGCAGGCCTCGTCCCGATCCCGCCTGGTTCGCCGGACGCGGCAAGGTCGACGAGATCGCGGCGCGATGCCGCGAAGCGGACGCCGATCTCGTGATCTTCGATCACGCGCTGTCCGGCGTGCAGCAGCGCAATCTCGAGCAGGCGCTCGAATGCCGCGTCGTCGATCGCACGAGCCTGATCCTCGACATCTTCGCGCAGCGCGCGCAAAGCGCCGAGGGCAAGCTGCAGGTCGAGCTCGCGCAGCTTTCGCACATGGCCACGCGTCTTGCCGGCGGCTGGACCCACCTCGAGCGGCAGAAGGGCGGCATCGGCCTGCGCGGACCGGGCGAAACGCAGCTCGAGACCGATCGACGCCTGATCACGCAGCGCGTGAAGCTGTTGCGCGAGCGGCTGCGCCGCGTCGCGCGCAGTCGCGCAACGCAGAATCGCGCGCGCCATCGGGCTGACGTGCGCACGGTCGCGCTGGTTGGCTACACGAACGCCGGCAAGTCGACGCTCTTCAACCGCCTGACGGCCGCGAACGTGTACACGGCGAACCAGCTCTTCGCGACACTCGACACGAAGCTGCGTCGGCTCCGCATTCCCGCTGCGGCGAGCATCGTCGTGTCCGATACCGTCGGCTTCATTCGCGATCTGCCGCACGATCTCGTCGCCGCGTTTCGCGCGACGCTTGCCGAGGCGGCCGATGCCGATCTGCTGCTGCACGTGATCGACGCCAGCGCGGACAACCGCGACGAGCAGATCGAGGCGGTCGACGCGTTGCTCGCCGAAATCGGCGCCGGCGACGTGCCGCAGATACGGGTCTTCAACAAGATCGACATCGCGCACACCGGCCCCGGCGTCGAGCGCGACCCCTGTGGTAACATCTCGTCGGTTCGCGTGAGCGCGACAGCCGGTGCCGGGATCGCCGAGTTGCGCGACGCGCTGGCCGAACGCTTCCCGGCTTCGCCGACTCCTTTTTCCGAACCGATTGACGCGCCGGCACGTTCCGGCTATTGAGCCTTCGGGTTCCCGTCGGCGCCTTCGCGTGCGCCCCATTCATTCTCTTTCACTGCTGAGAGCGCGAGTGCATTTCGTATGTCGCTGAACGACCCACAGTGGGGCAAGCGAACCAATAACAGCGGACCACCCGACCTCGACGAAATCTGGCGCAACGTCAATCGCCGGATGAACGAGCTCTTCGGGCGCCGCCGCGAGACGCCCGATGGCGGCGAAGGCGGCGGTGGCGGCGGCATGCGCCTGCCGCTCGGTGGCGCGGGCATGCTGGTCGCGCTCGTCGTGCTGATCTGGCTCGCGAGCGGCTTCTACATCGTCGACGAAGGGCGCCGCGGCGTCGTCACGCGCTTCGGTAAGTACACCGAGACGACGCTGCCCGGCCCGCGCTGGCACCTGCCGTTTCCGATCGAGGCGGTGGAGCTCGTCGATTTTTCGCAGGTGAAGACGATCGAGGTCGGCTACCGCAACACGCCGAAGAACAAGATCGACAAGGAAGCGGTGATGCTGACCGATGACGAGAACATCATCGACATCCAGTTCGCCGTCCAATACAACCTGAAGAGCGCCGAGGACTACGTCTTCAACAACCGTCGTCCGGACCAGATCGTCGCGTACGTCGCCGAATCGGCGATCCGCGAAGTCGTCGGCAAGTCGAAGATGGATTTCGCGCTCTACGAGGGACGCGAGCAGATCGCGAAGCAGACCGAGCAGCTGATGCAGCAGAACCTCGACCGTTACGGCACCGGCGTCTTCGTGCAGAAGGTCACCTTGCAGAACGTGCAGCCGCCCGAGAAGGTGCAGGCGGCCTTCGACGATGCGGTGAAGGCGGGACAGGATCGCGAGCGTCTGAAGAACGAGGGCGAGGCGTACGCGAACAACGTGATCCCGCAGGCGCGCGGTACGGCCGCACGCCTTCTGCAGGAAGCGAGCGGCTACAAGGCCGAAGTCGTGCAGCGCGCCGAGGGCGATGCGCAGCGCTTCGACCAGGTGCTCGTCGAGTACCAGAAGGCGCCGGGCGTCACGCGCGAGCGCCTCTATCTCGACGCGATGCAGTCGGTGCTGTCGAACTCGAGCAAGGTGCTCGTCGATCAGAAGAGCGGAAGCCTGCTGTACCTGCCGCTCGACAAGCTGATCCAGCAGTCGCCGCATGCGACGACGCCCGAGGTGACGATCGGACCGCCGCGCACATCGACGCCGCAGGACGGGTCGATGCCGCTCGATTCGTCGCGCTCGCGCGACGCGCTGCGCAACCGGGAGCGGCCATGAAATTCTCGATGCCGCTCCTCGCCGCGTTCGTCGCGCTGCTGTTCATCGCCTCGCAGTCGGTGTACACGGTCGACCAGCGCAAATACGCGATCAAGTTCCAGCTGGGCGAGATCGTCGACACAAAGACGACGGCCGGCCTCTACTTCAAGATGCCGCTCGTGCAGAACGTCAAGTTCTACGACAAGGTGAACCTGACGCTCGACAATCCCGAGCCCGACCGCGTGACGACGTCGGAGAAGAAGCCGCTGCTCGTCGATTTCGTCGTGCTGTGGCGAATCATCGACGTCGGCCAGTACTACCGTTCCGTGCAGGGCGACGAGGAAGCGGCGCGGCGGCGCCTTTCGCAAACCGTCCGCGCCAACCTCGCCGAGGAGTTCAACAAGCACGACGTGCACGAGGCGATCTCGTCGGCGCGCGACAAGATCACCACGGTGACGCAGCAGAAGGCGAACGCCGACGCGAAATCGATCGGCGTCGAAGTGATCGACGTGCGCCTGCGACGCGTCGAACTGCCGCCCGACGTGACCGGTCCCGTGTATCAGCGGATGGAATCCGAGCGCCGGCGCGTCGCGAACGAGCTCCGCTCGCTCGGCGCCGCCGAATCGGAGAAGATCCGCGCCGACGCCGACCGGCAGCGCACGGTGATCCTCGCCGACGCATACAGCCAGGCGCAGAAGGTCAAGGGCGAAGGCGATGCGAAGGCGTCGGCGATCTATGCGCAGGCCTACAGCCAGAATCCCGAGTTCTATTCGTTCTACCGCAGCCTCGAGGCGTACAAGGCGACGTTCCACAACAAAGGCGACCTGATGGTGCTCGATCCGAGCGCCGACTTCTTCCAGTACTTCAAGGATCCGGGGACCAGCCGCACGCCGCCGCGCGCGCCCGTGAAATAGGCGCCGGGAGCGAGGCGTGCCCGATTCGTTATGGACCGCGCTCGCGCTGCTGCTGATTCTCGAAGGATTGCTGCCGTTCGCGGCACCGAAGCTCTGGCGTGAAGGATTCCGGCACCTGACCGAGTTGACCGACGGACAGCTTCGCTTCATCGGGATGATCTCGATCGGCATCGGCCTCGCCGCGCTCTACCTCCTCTGACGCCGCCGCCATGCACCGCTGGCTCCTTCCCGACGCGATCGACGACGTGCTGCCCGCAGAGGCGGCGGAGCTCGAAGCGTTGCGGCGCACGCTGCTCGACCACTTCGCGGCGCACGGTTACCGGCTCGTCCGTCCACCGCTGATCGAGCATCTCGAATCGCTTTTGACCGGAAGCGGCCGTGATCTCGAGCTCCTGACGTTCAAGACGGTCGATCCGCTGTCGGGACGCCTCGTCGGCGTGCGCGCCGACATCACGCCGCAGGTCGCGCGGATCGATGCGCACCTGCTGAACGAAGCGGGCGCGACGCGCCTTTGCTACGCAGGAAGCGTCGTGCGCGCCGTCGCCGACGGCCCGGGCGCGACGCGCGAAGTCGTGCAGATCGGCGCCGAGCTCTTCGGCGTGCCGGGTACCGACGGCGATCGCGAAGTGATCGCGCTCCTCGCATCGTCGCTCGCGAAGGCGCGACTGCGTGGTCTGCATCTCGATCTCGGTCACATGGGCGTCTACCGCGCACTCGCGAGCGGCGCGGGCGTGTCCGACAGCGGCGACGACGGCGCGCTGTTCGAGGCGCTGCGCACGAAGGATGCGCCGGCCGTTCGCGCGTTGACGAACGCGCTGCCCGCCGCGTGGCGCAATGCGTTCGACGCGTTGCCCACGCTCTACGGCCCGGCCGACGACGTGCTGCGCGCGGCACGCGAGCGGCTGCCCGACATCGCATCGATCGCGAACGCGCTCGCGTCGCTCGACGCGCTCGCGAAAGCCGCGGCGCCGCTCGTCGACGCGCTGCACATCGATCTCGCCGATCTTCGCGGCTATCATTACCACAACGGTGCGATCTTCTCGGTCTTCGTGCCCGGCGAGCCGAATGCGATCGCGAAGGGCGGGCGCTACGACGGCATCGGGAAGGCGTTCGGGCGCTCGCGTCCGGCGACCGGTTTCACGCTCGACCTTCGACAGCTCGCGGACGTGCTTGCGCGCGCCGAACCGAAGTAGGGTCGGAGACGACTTTCGACTGTGGAGGAGCGAGCACCGATGCGGACAAAAGTCGTCTCTGACCCCGGCGCAAAAGTCGTCTCCGACCCCAGGAACGTCGTCGTCATCGGCGCGCAATGGGGTGACGAGGGCAAGGGCAAGGTCGTCGATTGGCTGACCGAAAGCGCGCAGGGCGTCGTGCGCTTCCAGGGCGGGCACAACGCCGGCCACACGCTCGTCATCGGCGGGCGCAAGACGGTGCTGCGCCTCATTCCGTCGGGCGTGCTGCGCGAAGGCGTCGCGATCCTGATCGGCAACGGCGTCGTCGTCTCACCGTCCGCGCTCATGCAGGAGATCGGCGAGCTCGAGCACGCCGGCATCGACGTGCGCTCGCGGCTCATGATCTCGCCCGCGTGCCCGCTCGTGCTGCCGATCCACGTCGCGCTCGATCAGGCGCGCGAGGCGGCGCTCGGCGACACGAAGATCGGCACGACCGGCCGCGGCATCGGTCCCGCGTACGAGGACAAGGTCGCCCGACGCGCGCTGCGCGTGCAGGACCTGCTCGACCCCGCGCGCTTTTCGGACAAGCTCGCGCGGCTCCTCGATCTCCACAACTTCATGCTCGTCCACTACTACAAGACGGCGCCCGTCGATCTCGCGAAGACGAAGGACGAAGTGCTCGCGCTCGGCGAGGCGATCGCGCCGATGGTCGGCGACGTCGCGGCGGCGATCCAGCGGGCACGCGCGCGTGGCGAATCGTTGCTGTTCGAAGGCGCGCAAGGGGCGCTGCTCGACATCGACCACGGCACGTACCCGTACGTGACGAGCTCGAACTGCATCGCCGGCGCGGCCGCACCCGGCGCCGGCATCGGCCCGCGCATGATCGATTACGTCCTCGGCATCGTGAAGGCGTACACGACGCGCGTCGGCACCGGACCCTTCCCGACCGAGTTGACCGACGATACCGGGGCGACGCTTGCGAAGCGCGGCAACGAGTTCGGCTCGGTCACCGGCCGCCCCCGGCGCTGCGGCTGGATCGACATCCCGGCGCTTCGCCGCTCGTTCGAATTGAACGGCGTCAACGGTCAATGCATCACGAAGCTCGACGTGCTCGACGGCATGCGCGAGATCCGCATCTGCACGCACTACATGGTCGACGGCGCGCGCGTCGACCTGATTCCAACGGGCGCCGACGAAGTCGCGCGCTGCGAGCCGGTCTACGAAACGCTGGCCGGCTGGCAGGAGAACACGCTGGGCGCGAAGTCGTTCTCGGCGCTGCCCGCCGCCGCACGGGCGTATCTGTCGCGCGTCGAGCAGTTGACGGGCGTTCCGATCGCGATGGTGTCGACGGGCGCCGACCGCGACGAGACCATTCTCGTCCGCCACCCGTTCGCTCCGTGAGCGCGCACGGTCGCCCGAAGCGCAAATCGGCCCCGGAGCGCAAAGCGCAGAGGGCAGTCGAATGACGCTCGAGATCGATTGGCCGCGCTACAACACGCTGGTCGAGCGGCTCGCGCTCAACGTGTACGAGTCGGGCTTTCGCTTCAACCAGATCATCTGCATCGCGCGCGGCGGACTGCGCGTCGGCGACGTGCTGTCGCGGATCTTCGACCAGCCGCTCGCGATCCTGTCGACGCATTCGTACACCGCCGACGGCGGGACGATACGCGGCGAGCTGGTGATCGCCGAGCACATGACGATGACGAAGCCGCGGCTCGGCGATCGCGTGCTCCTCGTCGACGACATGGTCGACTCGGGTCACACGCTCGCCGCCGTGCACGACGAATTGCCGCGGCGCTTCCCGCACATCTCCGAATTGCACACGGCCGTCCTGTGGTGGAAGGCCTGCTCGGTATTCAAGCCCGACTACTACGTCGAGTACCTGCCGGACAGTCCGTGGATATCGCAGCCGTTCGAGGTCTATGACGATCTGGATCCGGCGACGCTGGCGGCGCGCATCGCGCAAGCACAGAAGCCTGCGACGATCCGGCCGCTCGACGCCGCATCGCCGGTCTTGCAGGGCGACAACGAAGACGCTTGAGTCTCGCCCTGAATCGCATCGCCGCGGTGCCTGCACCGCTCACATTTGACGGAAGCGGTGCGCGAAGCGCTCGCTCACCGCAAGCGTTTCCTTGCGCGCCTTGAGCCTCACCTGCAGGTAGCCGCGAAAATCGCGCGCGACGCCCGACACGGCGTTGATGTTGACGATCGTGCTGCGGTGAATCTGCCAGAAATGCGCGGGATCGACATTTTGCAGAAGATCGCCGATGCCGCGCCGGATCAGCGACTCGCGATCGCCGGTCACGACCCGCGTGTACTTGTTGTCGGCCTGGAAATAGCAGATTTCGTCAACCGTGATGAGCCGGATCTCGTCGCCGTGCAGGGCGGTGATGTAGCGCATGTACTCGCGTTCGGGCTCGAGGTGGCTGTGGAGAAGAGTCAGCAGCGACGCGAGGTCGGCCGGCGCCTCGCCCACGCGCGCCTTGAGCCGGTTGACCGTCTGCTCGAGGCGTGATGCCGTGACCGGCTTCAGCACGTAGTCGATTGCACCCGCCTCGAATGCTGCGATCGCATAGCGGTCGTAAGCGGTGACGAACACGACGTGCGCGCGGGCGCCCGCGCGCCTTGCGATCTCGAGACCGTCGGCGCCCGGCATCTGGATGTCGAGAAACATGACGTGCGGCGCGTGCTCGTCGAGCGCACGCAATGCGGCACCGCCATCCCCGGCTTCCGCGACGATCTCGAGCTCCGGCCACACGGCAGCGAGCGTCTCGCGCAACTCCTCGCGCAGGTTCGCCTCGTCTTCCGCGATCACGGCCCTAAACCGGTTCACTGGACTATCCACGCACTTCATGCTTCGGGCTGATTCGCGCTTGGGGCGGCCCTGCGCGCTCATGGGGAATCATGAGGCGCGCCGTCGCGAGCGCGGGACTTTGCGACACGACCTCGAGCGATGCGCGCTCTCCGTACAATGCCCCGAGTCGCGCGCGAATCTCGCCGGCGAGCGGCGCCCGCGCGAGGTCGACGCTCGCTGCGCCGCGTGCCGTCACTTCGATGCAAAGGTCTTCGCCGACGATATGCGCGCCAAAGCCGAGCGAGCTTCCCGCATCCGACGGCGCGGCCGTCGATCCGGCGAGCGCTGCCGGCTTGCCGACGATCGCGGTGGCGGCGCTCGCGACGAGCGGCAACAGGATCATCGACGGCATCGTGGCGTCCGGGATGCTCTCGTCGATGTCCGCATCGACATCGAGCGGGCGTTGCGACCGCAGACTGACTATCGCGAGGTAGGCGCTCGCGAGCGCCGACTCCTGGCGCAGCGTCGACCGGGTCGCGCGCAGATCGGGAAGCGCCGCGCGAAGATAGACGATGAGCTCATCGAGCAATCGCGCGCCGGTACGCGGATCGTCATCGCATAGCGCACCGATGTGCCGAAGCGTGTCGAGCAGGAATGCGGGCTCGACCTGCGCCTGCACGCCTTGCAGATCCGCTTCGAGCGTCTTCCGCTGCAATTCGAGACGCTCGACCTCCGCCGCGTGCAGCGCTTTGCGCACCCGCAGTTCCCGGCGCCGCGCGAACGCGACCAGGGCGAGCGGCATCGTGAAGGCGACCGTTGCGGTCATGTTCTGGCTCATCGCCTTCCACGACTCCCAGGGGGACTGCCGGAAAAGCGGGCATGCGGTTTCGGATTGCGGCTCGTACGCGCAGCGGATCGGCCACTGGAATTGCGCACCGATCAGCAGCGCGAGCGCGAGCGCGGCGAGTCGCTTGTGACCGGCAAGCGGAAGGCTGTCGGCGATCGCCAACGCAAGGAGCACCGGCCCGAATTGCACGAGGTAGCGGACGAACCAGGTGAAAACGGCCAGCACGTACTCGGCCGCGGTCGCGGGCGCGCCCAAGCCATTCAGGAAAATATCGGCCGGAAGCGAATGGATCGCGAAGCAGAACGCGACGACGAACAGCAGCGCGACGATGCGCCAATCGAGCGCGTTCAGGCAGCGGAGGTCGCGACGCAGGACGGGCGGCATCCACTGTGCCCATTGCACCTTCGGTTCGAGAAGATCGATGTGCATCAAGCGGCGACGGATGCTTCGGATTCGACGGGTGGGGTGCGCGACAATGGCGGGCGCAAGTCGACGTGCTCGATGGAAACGTCGAGCGGCGTCCGGATGACCGCACGTACGCCGCTCGGCGCGACGGACGTGAGCGAAAGTCGCGCATCGTCGCCGAAGAGTGCCGCAAGCCTGCCTCGCACGTTGGCGAGCCCCACGCCGCTGCCGATCTTGTCGCTGATCCCTCGGCCGGTATCGAGGACGACGACTTCGAGGCAGCCGTCGCGTGCGCGCGCCTCGATCGCGATCGTTCCACCCGACTGCAGCGGATCGAGGCCATGCTTGATCGCGTTCTCGATGAGCGAGATCAGCATCATCGGCGGATAAGCGTGCGCGCGGAGAGCATCGGGCACATCGATCTTCACTTTCAGGCGGGCGCCCATGCGCACCTGCTGCACGTCGAGGTACGCGCGGACGAGATCGACCTCGCGACCGAGCGTCGCGGCACGCTCGCGCATCTGCACGAGGGCCGATTCGAGGTAAGAGGCGAAGCTCGCGAGCATCCGCCGCGCGACGACAGGTTCGGTGCGGTACAGCCGCCGCACGTGCGCGAGCGTATTGAACAGGAAATGTGGTTCGACCTGCGCCTGCAACGCGCGGAGTCGCGCTTCGACCATCGCGGTTTCCAACGAACGGCGAGCGATCTCGTTCGCGCGCAACGCCGCCTCCGATGCGCTCGCGCGGTGGACGCAATACCAGGCGACGGCCGCGATGCCCCATGGCACGGCATCCCGGCGCCAGAACACCAGGATCTTCCACGGCGGCCCGTCGAGGCCGTCGTGCATGACCAGAAACGGAGCGAGCGTCCCGACCACGACCGCGATGGCAAGCCGTACGGGAACGGGCAGGCGCGGACGCTCGAGATTCATCAGCGCCGTTCCGAGCACCAGGACCAGAAGCGCTATGGTCGCCTGCGCCCACAGGTCGAGGAGCACGATCTCGCGGCTCGTCGCGCACTCGCCGACGTCGGGAAATGCCGCCGTGATCCAAACCCGCGCGCCGACGTCGGGAAATGCCGCCGTGATCCAAACCCGCGATGAGCCAATCGCCGCGATGAGGCCGCCCAGCGCAACGAGTCGCCAGTCGAGCCCGCGGAGCCACCGCGGCTCGGTGAGCAACAGCGCCACGACGCGCGCGAAGAGTCCTGGCCGCGCCGGTGGCGGAGCGGTCGCGCCGGCAAGCGATGCCGGGTAGGGCAAGTCCGCTGGCGGTCGACGCATTCGCGAAAACCCTGCCACGCGAGAATTCGGGATTATTGCACCAGTCGGCTCGCTGCGAGTTTCGCTCTCGATCGCGGCGCCTTCGCGCCATCGCGGGGCAGTTCCGTCGCAATCCCGCGTCGCGCGCGGCGGGGCTTGCTACCGTATGCGCCGGACGCCCTCGAACAGACGCATACGGCATCGTCAGGGAGCGAATCGATGGCACGAATCGAAAAACTGGCGCAATGGGTTCTTCTGAGCGCTTTTATCGCCGCGCCGACAGCGGCCTACGCCGCGGACGCCGCGCGCGGCAAGACGCTCTACCAATTGACGTACGCGTGCGGCGACTGTCACGCCTTCTCTCCGACGCGCGTTACGGCGCCGCCGGCAACGACCGCAGACGAGCTGCTCGCGGCGATCCAGTCGGTGCCGCAGATGCGCAGCCGGTTCCTATCGACGCTCGGGCAGAACCAGACCGACATGGCCGACATCGCCGCCTACCTCGCATCGATCATCTCCGGCGTGCAGCCGGGCCCGAGCATCGACCAGCAGGGATTGACCGGCTCGTGGTACGAGGCCGCCGAAAGCGGCCAGGGATTCGAGATCGAGGTCTACCCCGATTTCGTCGACGCCGGCACCGGCCTGCTGCAAGGCGCATGGTTCACGTTCGACCAGGCGCCGGCAGGCGGCCCCGATCATCAGCGCTGGTACACGTTCAACGGCCGCGCGCAAGGCGGTGTCGCCAACGTGCCGGTCACGATCTACCAGAACGTGGGCGGTAATTTCAATGCGCTGCCGGTCACGAACGGCGTCGCCGTCGGAACGGGCGCGGTGTCGTTCGACTCCTGCACGAGCGGCTCGCTCACCTACACGTTCACCGACGGCAGCAACCGCAGCGGCTCGATCCCGATGACGCGCATCACGCCGAACGTGACCTGCGCCGCGGCGGCGGCAGCGAAGGCGACGAACGCCGACTTCGCGCTGTCGGGCAACTGGTTCGACGCGGCGACGTCGGGACAGGGCTTCGTGTTCGAGGTGAACCCGCTCGCGCCCGTCGTGTTCTTCGCCTGGTACACGTATGCGCCCAATGGACAGGCCGCCGGTGCGGCGGGACAGCGCTGGTTCACCGGTCAGGGCAGTTTCACGGCCGGCACGCACACGGCCCCGTTGACGCTGTACGAAACGACCGGCGGCGTGTTCGACACGCCGACTGCGGCGTCGCAGACGAGCGTCGCGGTCGGCACCGCAGTCGTGAACTTTTCGAGTTGCACCAACGCGACGCTGCAATTCAACTTCACCGGCGGCGGCAATGCCGGTCATTCGGGCACGATCGACCTGACACGCGTCGGTCCCGTACCAGCGGGGTGCGCCGGCTGACGTCGGCGACGTTTCGCCCTTCGTAAGGTCCGCGTAAGTCGACTGCCGAGCCGGTGACTGACGGCAGCCGTCAGATGTGGCTGCCGACGCTCGCCATCGAGCGCAGCTCGTCGGCCTCGAGCTTCGGACCGTCGAGCGTGCATCTCGCTTCCTGCGTGTCGTTCGTGCGGAAGCGCGCCATGATCGGCTCGAGCTCGGGCTTCACGTGCGACTCGTCGTACCCGTTGAAGAGGTGGCCGAGCAGGCCGCGCCGAAGGTCGCTGGTGTTGAGGAGCCAATCGGCGATCGGGAACGTGAGGTTCATGTTGAAGTGCATCATGATCCCCATGTTGTGATGCGCCTTGTGGTGGCGGCGGATCGTGTTGATGAACGGCATGTTGCGCACGAACGCGTTCTCGTGGACGTGGCAGCAGTAGTGG
>DATNGN010000107.1:0-8149 GCA_035605875.1 Casimicrobiaceae bacterium | reverse complement strand
CGGCGTGCACGCCGTGCGATGCGCCGCTGCGACCAGCCGTCGAGATAGGCGTAGATCACCGGCACGACGATGAGCGTCAGGAGCGTCGACGTGATGACGCCGCCGATGATCGCGCGGCCCATCGGCGCCTGCTGCTCGCCGCCGTCGCCCAAGCCCAGCGCGAGCGGCAGCATGCCGCCGATCATCGCCGCGGTCGTCATCACGATCGGCCGCAGCCGCACCTGTCCCGCGCCGAGCAGCGCCTCGGACAGGCTCGCCCCGCCGCGCCGCGCGCGGTTCGCGAAATCGACGAGCAGGATCGCGTTCTTCGTCACGAGCCCCATCAGCATGACGAGTCCGATCACCGAGAAGATGTTGAGCGTCGTGCCGGTCAAGAGCAGCGCGAGGAAGACCCCGATCAGCGAAAGCGGCAGCGACGCCATGATCGCGACCGGCTGCGTGAAGCTCGCGAACTGCGAGGCGAGGATCAGGTAGATGAAGACGACCGCGAGGCCCGTCGCAGCGAGCGCCGACGCGAAGGACTCCTGCATGTCCTGCTGCTGCCCCGCCGCTTCCAGGCGATAACCGGGTGGCGGCGACATTTCGTTCGCGATCCGCTGCACGTCGCTGCCGACGTCGCCGGCGGGCCGCCCTTCGACGTTCGCGTAGATGCCGATGCGGCGCTGCAGATTCTGCCGCTTGATGATCTGCGGGCTCGTCGTCGAGACGATGTCGGCGACCTGGCGCAGCGGCACCATCCGCATCTGTCCGTCGGGGCCGCGGCGGTTCGTCGACAGATGCAGGTTCGCGAGATCGGACGCGAGCTGGCGCCGGTCCTTCGACAGCTGCACGTTGACCTCGTAGTTCTGCCCGTCGGGCCCGAGCCAGTAGGTGATCGTGTCGCCGGCGATCAGCGGCCGGATCGTGTTGCCGACCTGCTGCACGGTGACGCCGAGATCCGACGCCGCCGCATTGTTGAGGCGAATCGACAGTGCCGGATTCGCTGCCTTGTCGGACGATTCCAGATCGGCGATGCCCGGCACCTTCGCGACGCGCGCCGCGAAGTCTTCGGCGAGCTTCGACAGCGTCTCGGGGTCGGGACCGAGCACGTTGAACCAGATCGGACGGTCGAAGCCGAACGCGAGCTCGATGCCGGGAATCGGCCGCAGCGTCGCCCGGATCGTGCGCTCGAGCTCCTTCTGCGAGCGGCTGCGATCCTTCGCCGGAACGAGCTTCAGGTTGACGCGCGCGTAGTTGCGGCCGTCCTCGGTGCCGACGGTCGTCATCATCAGCGCGATCTCGCGGAACTGCCGCAGCGTGTCCTCGACCTCGAGCACCTTGCCGTTCGTGTATTCGAGGCTCGATCCGACCGGCGTATTCAAGCGCAGCGAGATGAAACCCTCGTCGACCTCGGGCATGAACTCGGTGCCGACGAGCGGCACGACGAAGAAACTCGCGACGAAGGTGCCAAGCGCGATCGCGAGCACCGACTTGCGGTGGCCGAGCGCCCATTCGAGCACGATCGCGTAGACGCGGTGCAGCGCGTCGACGCCGCGCTCGACCTGCTCCATCACGCGCCCGAGCCAGCGCATCCGCGCGAAGCGCGTCGCCGACGGATCGGGCCACACCGACGACAGCATCGGGTCGAGCGTGAAGCTCACGAACAGCGACACGAGCACCGCGACCGCGACGGTGACACCGAACTGGAAGAAGAAGCGGCCGATGAGGCCGTTCATGAACGCGATCGGCACGAACACGGCGACGATCGCGAACGTCGTCGCCATCACGGCGAGGCCGATCTCGTCGGTGCCCTCGCGCGCAGCACGCGCATGATCCTTGCCCATGCCGAGATGGCGCACGATGTTCTCGCGCACGACGATCGCGTCGTCGATCAGAAGGCCGATCGTCAGCGACAGCGCCATCAGCGTCAGGAAATTGAGCGTGAAGCCGAACGCGCGCAGTGCGATGAACGTCGCGACGACCGCGATCGGCAGCGTGAGGCCGGTGATGATCGTGCTACGCCAGCTGTGCAGGAAGAAGAACACGATCAGCACCGTCAGGAGCGCGCCCTCGACGATCGTGCTCTTGACGCGGTTGACGGAGTTTTCGACCTGATCCGAGCGCGACCAGGTGACGGTCAGCTCGACGTCGGCAGGCAGGCGCTTGCGCAGTTCGTCGACGGCACTCTTCACGGCGCGGCCGGTGTCGACGATGTTCGCGTCCTGCGCCTTCTCCACGTCGAGCGTGATCGCCGGACGTCCGTTGATCCGCGAGATCGAGTCCTGCTCCTTTTCGCCGTCGATGACGTCGGCAACCTGCGTCAGGTAGACGGGACCGCCGCCCTGCTGCGCGACGATGATGCGGCCGAACTGCGCCGGATCCTTGATCTTGCCCTCGACGCGCACGATCGCATCGCTCGCGCCCTTCGTGATGCGGCCCGCCGGCACGTCCTGGTTCGCCTCGCGGATCGCGTCGATCACCTGGTCGACGCCGATGCCCAGCGCCGTCAGCGCATTCGGCTTGATCTGGATCAGGATCTGCCGCGTCGCGCGGCCGTTCACGTCGATGCGTGCGACGCCCGGCTGGTTCTCGAGCGCCTTGACGATCGTCTGGTCGGTGAGCGACGTGAGCTCGCGCAGGCCGCTCGACGACGACATCACCGCGAGCGAGACGATCGGCTGGCTGTTCTCGTTCTGGACGCGGATGATCTGCGGATCCTTGACGTCTTTCGGAAACGTCGGGCGGATCAGCGCGACGTGATCGCGCACGTCCTGCAGCGCCTGCGTGACGTCGGTCGACAGCCGGAACTCGGCGAAGACGTCGCTGCGGCCTTCGCGCGAGTTCGAGAAGATCCGCTTGACGCCCGACACCTGGTTCACCGCGTATTCGATCGGCTTCGTGACGTCGGCTTCGACGGCCTCCGGCGCGGCGCCCGGATAGACGGTCTGGATCGACACGTACGGCAGCGTCACGTCGGGCATCTGCTCGACCTTGAGCTCGCGGTACGAGAAGAGGCCGAGCACGGCGATGGCGACCATCACCATCGTCGCGAAGACGGGATTTTCGATCGAGGTGCGGGTGATCCACATTAGTGGCGCCGGGCCGCCCCAAGCCACTGATCCGCCCCCCGGGGGGCAGCGAGCGAAGCGAGCGTGGGGGGACGTTTCATTTCAGGGATCAGGTATCAGAGGACAGGGACCAGAGGCAGCGGCGTTTTCGGTGGCGCGGCACATGCCGCGGTACGGGTCGACGCTCATCCTGCGCCACCCGCCTTGCCGCGCGACGCGTTCTGCGACGATGTCGCGGCCTTCACGAGCGCCGGCGCGCCGTCCTTCAGATTGTCGAAACGCGCCGCGAGCACCGGGGTCTCCGTGGGCAGCGCCGTCTTGATCTCGACGCGCGCGTTCGTTTCGTCGCGCCGGCCGGTCATGACGATGCGCCGCGCGAGCTTGCCCTTGTCGATCGTCCATACGTACGACTGGCCGGCTTCGCTGCGCACGGCCGTCATCGGCAGCGTCGCCGCCGGCGCACTCGCCGCAAGCGCGATGCGGCCCGTCGCGAACATGCCGTTGCGCAGCGCCGCGTCGGGATTGGGCAGGCTCACGTAGACGATGATCGCGCGCGTTCCGGGCTCGGTCGACGGATTGATGCGGTCGATGCGGCCTTCGAAGCGGCGCTCGCCGAAGCCGTCGACGCGAAGCTCGACCGGCATGCCGGCCGTGAGCTCCGGCACGTCGATCGCCGGCACCATCGCCTGCACTTCGAGATCCTTCAAGTCGACGATCGTCAGCATCGGCGACTCGACGGCGACCTTCTCGCCGGTCTGCACGTGACGTTTCGAGACGATGCCGGTCAGCGGCGCGACGACGTCGGCGTCGGCGAGCGCGTTCTGCGCGACCTGCACCTGCGCCTCGGCCGATTTCAGGTTGCCGCGCGCGACGTTGTACGTCGATTCGGTGCCGTCGAACGCATTTTGCGAAATGAACTTGTCGGACAGGAGCCGGAGGTTCATCGCGCGCGTCTTTTCGGCGAGCGCCAGTTGCGCGCGGGCGCTTTCGACGCCACCCTGACGATCGATGAGCCGTGCCTTCAGGTCGGGGGAATCGATGTGGGCGATGACCTGTCCCGCGCGCACCGCCTCGCCCTCGCGCACGTGGAGGCCGGCGACGTCGCCTGCGACCTTCGCCTTGACCGTCGTCTGGCGCACCGCCTGCAACGTGCCCGACACCGGCAGCCAGCGCGCGAGCGGCCGGCTCTCGACGTAGGCGATGTCGTCGATACCGAACTGCAGTGCGACGGACTGCTTGTCCGACACCGCCTTGGCCGCATCGCGCTTGCTGATGCGCAGCGCGACCGCGCCGGCAATGACGCCGATCATCGTCACGATCACGACGGCCGCCGTGGCGCGCCTGCGCGTCCTTCCGCTTGTCATTCGCTTGCTCCCTCACGCGCTTTTGGCGCGACCACCCCGAGGCGTCTCCCGCTTTCGATGGCGCGGGCCCTTCCCCTGCACCGGCGTTGGATGCGCGGATGCACCGCGCGGATTCAGGCGGACACCGACCATAGGCCCGGCCGTGCCGCCCCGACAAGCGCGCTGCGACGAACCGCCGCCCATGCCGATGAAAGGCGGCGGGCGATCCGTGATTGTCGCCAAAATCGGCCGCGATTGACACCCGATTCGCGCGGGAACCATAATGCCGCGCCTTTTTCCTCCCCCCTCCGGAGAATCCCCATGCGCGCTATTCATACGATCGGCCTGACGGTCGTCGCCGCCGCGATCGTCGGCCTTTACGGCTGCGGTAAGGAAGAACCCAAGCAGGCGGCTGCCCCCAAGACCGAAACGGCGGCGGCCACGCCCGCGCCGGCTGCACCGGCCGACGAAACGGTCACGGTCAAGATCGGGTCCGCCGGCCCGCTGACCGGCGAGATCGCCCACCTCGGCAAGGACAACGACAACGGCGTTCGGCTCGCGATCGACCAGGCGAACGAGAAGAAGATCAAGCTCGGCGGCAAGACCGTCAAGTTCGAGGTCGAGTCCGAGGACGACCAGGCCGATCCGAAGCTCGGCCCGACGATCGCCCAGAAGTTCGCCGATGCGAAGGCCGCCGGCGTCGTCGGCCATCTGAACTCGGGCGTCACGATCCCCGCGTCGGCCGTCTACAACCAGGCGGGCATTCCGATGATCTCGGGCTCGGCGACGAATCCGAAGCTGACCGAGCAGGGCTTCAAGAACATCTTCCGCGTCGTCGGACGTGACGACCAGCAGGGTCCGGCGGTCGCGCAGTACCTCGAGTCGATGAAGGTCAAGAAGGTGGCGATCGCCGACGATGCGACCGCGTACGGCGAAGGCCTCGCGAACGAGGTGGAGAAGACGCTCAAAGCGGCGGGCATCAACATCGTCGCGCGCGAGAAGACGACCGACAAGGCGACCGACTTCAAGGCGATCCTGACGAAGATGAAGGGTCGCAATCCCGATGCCGTGTTCTACGGCGGGATGGATGCGACCGGCGGCCCGATGCTGAAGCAGGCACGCGAACTCGGCATCAAGGCCGTGTTCAGCTTCGGCGACGGTGCGTGCACCGACACGATGAACAAGCTCGCCGGCGACAAGAACGCCGAGGGCTTCATCTGCTCGCAGGCGGGCCTGCCGGTCGTGGCGGCGTCGAAGAGCTTCCTCGACGCGTACAAGGCCAAGTACAACGTCGACCCGATCATCTACGCACCGTTCACGTTCGACGCGGCGAATCTGCTGATCGCGGCGATGCAGAAGGCCGACTCGCCGGATCCCGCGAAGTACCTGCCCGACCTGCAGAAGATCAGCTACGACGGCGCGACCGGCCACATCGAGTTCGACGACAAGGGCGACCGGAAAAACGCCGAGATCACGATCTTCACGATGAAGGGCGGCAAGCTCGACCCGGTCGCCGTCGTCAAGGGCGGCAAGAGCATCGCGTTCGCCGATTTCATGAAGGCGGCCGATGCGGGCACCCCGCCGGCGGGCGGCGGCGAAGCGAAGAAGACCGAGGAAGCGAAGAAGTAACGCGCAGGAAAGCGAAGCGACGGCGCCCGCCCCCGGGCGCCGTTTCTTTGCGTCGGGGACACCGACGACTTTTCACGTCCGCGAAAGGTCGCCTCCGATCCCACTTTGCCAGCGCGGCGCGGAAAGCCGACAATCCGCTGGCCGCATCGAATCACCGTGGACACCTTCATCCAGCAAATCGTCAACGGCGTCACGCTCGGCAGCGTGTATGCGATCGTCGCGCTCGGCTACACGATGGTCTACGGGATCATCCAGCTCATCAATTTCGCGCACGGCGAAGTGGTGATGCTGGGCGCGATGACCGCCTATTCGGTGATCGTCGCGCTGACGGCCGCCGGCACGTCGCTGCCGCCGCTCGCGATCCTCGGGATCGCGACGCTGACGGCGATTCCCGTCTGCATGATCGTCGGCTATCTGCTCGAGCGCGTCGCGTACCGGCCGCTGCGCCGTGCGCCGCGTCTTGCGCCGCTGATTACCGCGATCGGGCTTTCGATCGTGCTGCAGAACATTGCGCTGATGATCTGGAGCCGCAATCCGCTGCCCTATCCGCAGATCGTCACGACGGTGCCGTACCGGCTTACGGAGACCGCGAACGGCGCGACGATCACCAACGTGCAGATCGCCATCATCGGATTGTCGCTGCTGATGATGGGCGGCCTCCTGGTTCTCGTCTATCGAACGAAGCTCGGCGTCGCGATGCGCGCGGTCGCACAGAATCCGCAGGTGGCCGGGCTGATGGGCATCGACATCAACGCCGTCATCTCGTTCACGTTCGCGATCGGTGCGGGCCTCGCCGCCGTCGCCGGCGTGATGGATGCGAGCTACTACGGCATCGCGCACTACCAGATGGGTTTCCTGCTCGGGCTCAAGGCCTTCTCGGCGGCGGTGCTGGGCGGCATCGGCAACCTGGCGGGCGCGATGCTCGGCGGATTGCTGATGGGCGTCATCGAGGCCCTGGGCGCGGGCTACGTCGGTGAACTGACGAATCTGTGCCATCTATCCGGCTGGTTCGATACGCTCGCGCAACGCTGCGCCGGCGATCCGCATCTCGAGCTCTTCGGCTCGAACTATCAGGACGTGTTCGCGTTCGTCGTCCTGATCCTCGTGCTCGTGTTCAGGCCTTCGGGCCTGCTCGGCGAGCGCGTCGCCGATCGCGCGTAGGGCCTGATGATTCCGCGCAAGCCTTCGCTCGCCTCGCTTGCTCGCTACCTCCCGCGCAATGCCCGGGGCGGTCCTTCGCCTTCGTTGCAGCCGGGTCTCGCGAAACCGGGCGCCATGCCGCTGGCGCAGTCGTGGGTCGCCCTTCGCAGCCATCGCGCGTTCGCGTGGGTCGGCATCGCGCTCCTCGCCGTCGCGCTTGCCGTGCTGCCGTTCGTGCTGGCAGGCCACGTCGGCACCGCCTGGGTGCGGATCACCAACCTCGCGATCCTCTACTGCTTCCTCGCACTCGGACTCAATATCGTCGTCGGCTTCGCGGGCCTGCTCGACCTCGGCTACATCGCGTTCTACGGTGTCGGCGCCTACGTCTATGCGCTTCTCGCAAGTCCGCATTTCGGATTGCACCTGCCGTTCTGGCTCATCCTGCCGATCGGCGCACTCGTCGCCTGCGTGTTCGGCGTGCTGCTCGGCACGCCGACGCTGAAGCTGCGCGGCGACTACCTCGCGATCGTGACGCTCGGCTTCGGCGAAATCGTGCGGATCTTCCTCAACAACCTGTCGCGTCCGTTCAATCTGACGAACGGAGCACAGGGCATCACGCTGATCGATGCGTTCCGCATCGACGGCTACAGCTTCGGACGCGTCCATTCGGTCGGCACGCTGACGTTCACGACGCCGATCAACTACTACTACTTCCTGCTCGTCGTGCTGATCGCCGTCGTCGCGCTGAACCTGCGGCTGCAGAACTCGCGGATCGGCCGCGCGTGGGAAGCGATCCGCGAAGACGAGATCGCCGCGCGCGCGATGGGCATCAACACGCGCAACATGAAACTGCTCGCGTTCGCGATGGGCGCGTCGTTCGGCGGCATCGCGGGCGGCATGTTCTCGGCGATGCAGGGCTTCATCAGCCCCGAAAGCTTCGTGCTCGTCGAATCGATCATGGTGCTGTCGATGGTCGTGCTGGGCGGCATG
>DATNGN010000106.1:0-13544 GCA_035605875.1 Casimicrobiaceae bacterium | reverse complement strand
ATCAAGACGCGCTGAAGAGGAAGGCGCGCGCAGGCGCGCCGCACGCCGCCGCGCTCGCCGACGCATTTCGCAGGCGCGGCGCGGCCGTAGCGCTCGCCTTGTTGATATTGGTCGTGCTGGCGCTGCACGTCGTCGGCCTCGGTGGCGATTTCCTGTCGGACGACTTCAGTCACCTGAGCGTCATCGCCCAAAACGACGCGCGGGGCACGCTCGGCACGTGGCTCGTCGAGCGGTTCTTCCACGGTCTCGATAACGGCAACTTCGCGTTTCGTCCGCTCGCCTTCGTGAGCTATGCGCTCGACTGGCGCGCGTACGGCGCGAATGCGACCGGTTGGCATCTGACGAATCTCGCGCTGTATTTCATCAATGCGCTCGCCGCCGCGAGCCTCGTCGGCCGCTGGCTGCGCGATGCACCGGGCAAGGCTGCTGGCGCACTGACGGCTGCCGCGGCGATGGTCGCATTTCCGTTCGCCGGCGAGATCTCGTTCTGGCCGGTCGGCCGCTTCGACCTGCTCGCCACGCTCTTCAGTCTGCTTTATCTGCGTGCATTGCCGCCGGCGGCACGCGCACGTCCGATCAACCACGCGTGGCGCGTGTTGTGGCTCTGGTGTGCGCTGCTCTCGAAGGAGAGCGCGATCCCGCTGCCGCTGATCGCATCGCTCGTCTGTCTCTGCCCCGTTTCTACGCAGGGGACCGACGCGCTCCGTGCGCGCATTCGCTTCACGGTTCGCGAGACGGCGTCGACGTGGATCGCGTTCGCGCTCTATCTCGCGTGGCGCGCGAAGCTGTTCGGATCGATCTGGAAGGTTTATCCGAGCTCGTCGCCGCCGCACGATCTCGGTGAATGGCTCGACCGCGTCCTGTCGGTCCGGCACGTGATCGCCGCCAACGTGAGCGGCGCGACGGCATGGATCGCGATTGCCGGTGCGCTGGTCGTCGCGATGGCCGTGATCGCGCTCGTGCAGCGGCAACGACTGCAGCGCGACCTCGCACTTCTCGGCCTCGTGCTGCTGTTTTGCGCTGCGATGTATGCGCTCGCGCCCACGTTCAGTTTCCCGCTCGCGCCGGCGAACGGCGACGGCGGCCGGCACCTGTATCTCGCGTGGGTCTACGCGTCATTGACGCTCGCGCTCGCGGCGGCCACGTCTTCGGCGTCGCAAGGGGCGATCGTCGCGCTGCTCGCGGTGACCGTCTTCAGCGAAGCGCAAAGCCTCGGGAAGTGGCAGGTAGCCGCGCGCGAGATGCGAAGGATCACGAGTCGCATCGCCTCGTTCGCGGAACGCGTGCCGCGCGGCAACTATGCGCTGCTGTACCTGCCCGATCATGTCGGCCCCGTCCTCTTCGGGCGGAACGCGCAGGGCGGCATCGTTCAACCACCGAGGCAGCCTGCGGACTACCTCGATCGGATGGCCGTGATGACCGGGGATGGCTTCGACGAATGGAGCATGCGGCTGTCGAATATGGCGGGGCCCGGCAAGGCGTATCCGACCAACATCGACGACATCGACAAGGCCGCGCTCTATTGCTGGAATCCGCGCTCCGATTCGATCGTGCCGCTGACGGGCGGTGCCGCATCGCGCAATGCCGGGGAGTGGCGCCGTGAAGCTGCTGCGAAGCTGCAATCGGCCGGTTGCTTCGGCGCGCTGTAGCGGCTCGGAGAGCGAGTCGTGCCGCTGCAGCGATCAGCTCGATCACGCCGCGGGCTGCGTGGCCTCTTCGTGGTATTCCTGCTCGACGTTCACGTTCCAGATCGCCGCTTTGTCGCGCGCCGGATCGACGATGCATTCGACGGCGAGCCTCGCGCTCACCATCGAATGATCCTGGTTGTTGTAGCGATGCATGCCGTTGCGGCCGATCGGGTACAGGTTCTCGATGCCGTCGAGAAATTCCCGAATACGATCGAATTCGCCGTAGCTGCCGACATAAGCGGGATACGCCTTCGGCACCTTGATCACGCGCATGTCGAGCACGTCCGCATCGTCGGCAAAGCCGAGCTTGACGAGCTCGCGCCGCGCGAGGTCGCGCAACGCTTCGTCGCTCATGCGCCACAACGCGTCGCCTTCGGTGCAGAAGTATTCGAGCCCGAGCCAGATGCGGCCGTTGTCGGCGACCATCGCCGGGCTCCAGTTGTTGAAGATCTGCACGCGTCCCATCAGGACGTCCGGCTCCTGCACGTAAATCCAAGTATCGGGAACGAGATGGTTCGCAAAGCCGCTGCGCATGCAAGGACCGGGACGAAGCCGCGAAAGCAGCACGCCGACGGTGATGAAGTCACGGTAGCAAAGGCCCTTGGCGATGCGCGCGACGTCGGCGGGCGGGGACGGATCCAGCGCATCCGCGAGATCCTTGATCGGCATCGTCGAGATCACCGCGCTGCACCTGATCTCGCGCCGTGCACCCGACGCGTCTTCGCAGACCGCCGAGACGATCCGTGCGCCGTTGCGGCGCAAGCCACAAAGACGTGTCGACAGGACGATCTCGCCGCCGCCATCGCGAACGCGCTCGGCCACGCTCTCCCACATCTGGCCCGGCCCGCGCTTCGGGTACAGGAAGCGTTCGATCAAACTCGTCTCTGTGCCGTGCTGTGCGATGTCGTGCGCGCGGCGCCGGGTCGCTCTGGTCAATGCATGCCGAACCGCCTTCGTGATCGACAGTCCCTTGATCCGTTGCGCACCCCATTCGGGACTGATTTCGCGGCACGTCACGCCCCACACCTTCTCCGTGTAGTCGCGAAAGAACGTTTCGTAGAGCCGGCGTCCGAAGCGGTTGACGAAGAAATCCTCGAGGTTCCGCTCAGGGCGAATCGGCGCGATGCGCGCTTTCAGGTAACTCGCGCCGATCCACGCGACCCGCAACACGCCGAGGTTTTGCAGCGTTCGTCTGCTGAGGCTGATCGGATAGTCGAAGAACTTGCGCAAATGGAGGATGCGCGACAGGCGTGGCCGAACGAGCAGCGCGCGCTCGGGCGCCTCGGCGGCCAGTGCATCGGCGTCCGCGAGATTTCGCGACGCATCCGATCCGGGGCGATACGCCTCCATTGCGGGCGAAAGCGGCAGGATCTCGCGCCACCAGTTACTGACCCACGCGACCTTCGAGAAGAATCGATGCCCGCCGATATCGAGTCCGTTGCCGTTGTGCCGCACCGTTCGTGCAAGCCCGCCCACCTGATCGAGCGCTTCGACGACGATCGGACGGTGCATCGGCGAGCGGCGCAAGAGCTCGAGCGCCGCGGTGAGTCCGCCGGGACCGGCACCGATGATCAGGATCGGCTGGGGATTACCCGCCGGATCGCCGGCCTGCGTCGCCCCCGTCGCTTGCGACGCGAGCTCCACGGTCACTGGACTTCCCTCCGCGCTGCGCGCTTCCGGGTTGATTCGTGCCCGGCGCGGCCCTTCACGCTCATGCGTTGAAAACCACGCGGCCGGTATTCGCGATGTCGTAGCCGCGAAGCGAGGAAGCGGTGGCTGCGAACTCGGGCCTTCGCGTCCATGCGAGAAGCTTCTGCAGCGGCGGTTCGAATGCGTCACGGCGGAGCGCGACGAGATCGAAGCGCTCGGTCGCGAGCGGCACGAACGCGAGCCCGTTCGCGCGTGCGGCGGCTTCGATGCCGAGCCCCACGTCGGCGTGGTCGTCGCGAATCAGCGCCGCGAGTTCGGTCTCCGCATGCGCGACGCGCGTCGACCATGCGAGCCCGTCGGCGTGCACGCCGGCCTGCGCGAGCAGATGCAGCAACAGCCGATGACTGCCGGCTTCGGCTTGCCGCGTCGCGACGCGCAGGTGCTTTCGCGCGAGATCGGCGACTTTGCGAATCCGATGCGGATTGCCTTCGCCCAACAGCAGCCCCTGCGTGCGCCGCGCCCATTCGAGGACGACGACATCGCAGCCGCCGAGCAGTTCGCGCACGAGGGGGATGTTGTATTCACCGGTCGCATCGTCGAGCCAGTGCGAGCAGGCCGCGGTCGCCTCGCCGTGTGCGAGCGCTTCGATGCCGGCGCGGCTGCCGCCGGCGAGCATCGCGAGGCCGCAGCGCGATTCGCGTACGGCCCATTCGAGCAGCGGGTCGTGGCTCCCTGCGATGATCGGCGGCCGCGCGTGCGCGGAGGCGGCGGATGCTCCCCCCTTTGCGGCGAGCCACGCATCGATCTGCGCGCGCGGAAAGAGCAGCTTGCCCGTCGCGCGCACGTGCGGAATCGCGCGTTCGCGCACGAGATCGTAGATGCGCCGTTCCTTGAGCCGCAGGTACTCGGCGACCTCGCGCGTGTCCATCCATTCCGCGCGCGCCTCGACAGTCTTGCCCGCTGGAGAATCGGCCCTGGCCACGGCCGATTTTCGCACACCGCTGATCGCTGCCGTGCGGTACTGGCCGGATGCCTTCGCTGAGATCGATCAGCGCCGTAGGCCGCGGGGGTGAAGGAGATGCGAAGGGATTGCCGACCTTTTTCGCAGTTTTCACCATGGCGTCAGCGAGACCACCACAGCGTCGGTTCGATGGAGGCAAAAAGCAGCATCGCGCCGTTGACCCATGCGAAGCCATGCGCCAAAAGCGCGACGCCAATGCGGCAATTCTGTCTTGCCGCGACAGTGTCGATCAGCCGACGCGGATCGGCGTGATCTTCGTTCCCTGCAGCGCGACGCCCGCGAGAAGGCCTTCGTTGTTCAGCACGAATTCAACGACCGGCTGCTTGACCGATGCCGTGCTGATGCGCGCATTCGCGCCGAAACTCGCGATGGCGAGGTCAGCGTCCGCGCCCACGGTCCAGCCGTTGCTGTTGCGGAAATGGTCGAGCGCCTCGGGCGTCATGAACGCCAGCACGACCGCCTTGGATTGCGCGCCCGCTTGATACCCGATCGAGCCGCCATGGATCGTGTAGTAGCGGACCGGCTGGCCGTGCACGCGCAGCACGCCGTCGCCGCGCTCGCCACCGACGATGAAGCTGATCTTGTTGACGTCGGGGAATACCAGCACGCCGTTCGCGCGGGCGAGCAGGTCGTGCGCGTTCGGCGAGACGTTGTACAGGCGCGAAAGAGTTGCATCGGCGCTCGCATTGATCTCGTGCCGCGCATCCGCCGCACTGGCCTGCGTATGGAAAGGCGTCGTCGTGCAGCCGGCAAGCAGCGTGCAGGCGGATACGAAAAAGAATGCGGCGAGCCAGGCTCGGCGCGGTGCGGCTGTCGTTGGTTTCATCATCGATTCTCCTTGCTGAACAGTGCAATGCATTCAGGCCGCCGCCGAAGGGCATGGCGGCCGCGGACGTGAAGCGTCCACGAGGTTTGACTCGCAAGACCCGTACCGCGTTGCCGGAATCGACTGAAGATCGCGTCGATGCCGTCGATCGGCTATTTGCCGATGAGGATCGATTCGCGCGAAAGGCGCCGTGCGACGGCGACGAGCGCAATGACGACGAGCGCGAGCGGCGCGAGCCACGACGACGCGAGCGCAACGAGCGTCGGCGCCTCGCCGCGGAGCGACGTATTCAGCAGCGAATACTGCGCCGATACCGGCACGAACATCAGCCAGTCGGGCTCCTTGCGCTGCATGAAGAGTTGCACGACCGGAATCAGCGACACGACGAAGAGCAGCACCGACACGTTCGCCTGCGCTTCCTTGTAGGCGCGCGCCCGGCTGCCGACGTAGAGCAGGATCGCGGGCAGCATCAGGATCATCGGCACGAGTACGAGCAGGAAGCGCGCGAATTCGCGCACGCCGAACAGGAACGGCACGCCGACCGGCGGCAGCGGGGCGAACGCGAGCGTCAGGTAGAACCCGGTCAACGTCAGCGTGACGACCAGCGCGTCGAACAGGCACACCGCGAGCCATTTGCCGACGACGATTTCGAAAGGACGGGCAGGGGTCGTCAACAGCGGTTCGAGCGACTGCCGCTCGCGTTCGCCGGCCGTCGTGTCAAGCGCGACGGCCATGCCACCCATGACGGATGCGAAGAGACCGTAGTACGTGACGAGGAACAGCACGAGCGCGCCCGATTGCTGCGGCGTCGCGACGTCGTCGCTCTCGATGCGCAGTGGACTGGCGACGCTCGACGTGACGCCGCGCAGCATCAGCCGCTCCTCGCCCCACAATCGGTTGTAGCCGCCGAGAAGCGCCTCCGCCTGTGCGATCGACGCACGCGCGCGGTCGCGCGAGCGGTCGAAGACGAGACGCACGGTCGCAGGCCTGCCTTGCGCGACGTCGTGCGCGAATTCGCGGTCGACGATCAGCACGACGTCGATGTCGCCGGCGCGCACCTTCGCGTCGTAATCGCTCGGCGCCTGCGTGATCGTGACCTGCTGTCGCTCGAGATACGCGATGACGGCCGGCGCATACTGCGCGCCGACCACCGGCAGTGTCAGCGTGCGCGCGCGTTCGGCCTGGCTTGCCATCAGGTTGAACAGCAGAAGCAGGAAAATCGGCCCGGCGAGAATCGACGACAGCAGCGTGACCGTGCCGGTGCGCCGGTCGCGAAACATGTCGACGAGCTCCTTGCGGAGGATGGCGAGCGTGCGGTGCGCGCTCCCCTCACCCCGGCCCTCTCCCCGCATGCGGGGAGAGGTAACCGAGCAAGGCGAGGCGGGTGAGGGGTTCATGCAGCGAGCCCCTCATCGCTGCCGAGCAGCGCGACGAACGCATCCTCGAGTCCCACCGTCCCTGCGCGCGCAACGAGTTCGCCCGCGGTTCCCTCCGCGATCACGCGACCCTGCGACAGGACGATGATACGATCGCAAAGGGCGGCGACCTCCTGCATCACGTGCGACGACAAAAGCAGGCATTTGCCCGCTGCCCGCAATGTGCGCAGCGCGTCGCGCAGCATGCGCACGCTCATCACGTCGAGGCCGTTCGTGGGCTCGTCGAGCAGGATCGTGTGCGGGTCGTGCACCAGCGCGCGCGCGATCGCGACTTTCATCTTCTCGCCTTGCGAGAAGCCGGCGGTGCGGCGATCGGCAAGCGCGGCGAGGCCGAGCGTTGCGAACAGCGCGTCGATCCGTTGCTCGAGCGCGGTACCGTCGAGCCCGTGCAGCGCACCGAAATAGCGGACGTTCTCGCGCGCGGTCAATCGCGGATACAGGCCGCGTGCGTCGGAAAGCACGCCGATGCGGCTTCGCACCTCGTAACGATCGGCGACCACATCGCATTCGTCGACGCGCGCGCTTCCGGCATCGGGAAGCACGAGCGTCGCGATCATTCGCAGGAGCGTCGTCTTGCCGGCGCCGTTCGGCCCGAGCAATCCGGTGATCCGGCCGTCCGGCGCCTCGAACGTGACGCCGCGCACCGCGACGATCTCGCGCCGCCGGCCGAACGCCTTCGCGATGCAGTCGACGGCAATCATTGCGGCGCCAGCCGGTCCGGCCACATCGGCGGCCGTTTCGAATGCGCGAGGAACTGGATGCAATCCTTCGGCAACGTGTCGAATCCGGCAGCGTCGACGAACGCCGCGATCAGTCGCGGCGCGCATACATGCGGTGAAACGATATGGCCGAATCCGCTTGCGATCACGTGGCGGCTGTTCGGCAAACTCCTGGCCACCCGGTCGCCGTACGCGGGCGGCGTCACCGGATCGAGGCCCCCGGACAGAAGCAGCACCGGCAGCGGGCTCGCGAGCGGCGTCGCGAAATCCGGCGGGTAACGGCCTTTGGGCCAGTGGTCGCAGACCGCGAGCGTACGCCGGGCGAGCGTGCGTTCACCCTCGTTGGCGATGCCGCTTGCGCGCTCCTCGGCGGTGACGCGCGGCGCGTCTTCGCTGCACGTCACCGAGTAGAACAACGCCGGGTTGAACTCGTACGGCAGGTCGCCGATGATCGTGATCGCCGCCGCGAGAAGCGGCGCGTATTCGCCGTGTTCCGCAAGCGACAGGAGCTCGGGAATCAGGCTCGCGGTTTCCGGCGAATAGGTGAGCGGCTGCAGTGCGCCGATGATGGTGTCGAAGTCGACGTGCATGTCGAGCATCGCCCCGGTACGCGGATCCGTAACCTTCGCCGCGCGGCCGCCTTCGAGAGCGGCACGAATGTCGCGCAGCGTGACCGCCGGATCGGGATGCGCTTTCGCGCATGCGCTCGATGCCCGGCACGCTTCGATGACGGCGTCGACCGCGTCGGCGCGCGTACGCCAGACGTCGAAGGAAATGCGGAGCGAAGGCGGTGCGACGCCGTCGAGGACGACGCTTCGCACATGTCGGGGATGGCGGCGGACGTACTCCTGCGCGACGCGCGTTCCGTAGCTGCCGCCCCACAGATTGATCCGCTCGTAGCCCAGCGCTTCGCGCATCGAGTCCAGGTCGGCGATCCAGGCGCTCGTCGTGTATTGCGATGCATCGACGCCGTTGGCAGCGAGCTGCTGCGCGCAGAGCGTCGCCTTCGGCACGGGGTCGGTATCGAACTCCGCGTGCTCGTCGGGCGCGAGCGCCGGGCACGAAAGCGGCGACGAGCGCCCGGTGCCGCGCTGGTCGATCAGCACGATGTCGCGCGTGCGCCGCACGGCCGTCAACTGCGATGCGAACGGACCGAGCGACGATGCAGCCTGTCCCGGTCCGCCGGCGAGCAGCACGAGCGGATCGGGCTTGGGCGACAGCGTGTTGGCCGGCAGCACCGCGACGAAGATCGACAGCTTGCGACCGTTCGGCCGCTCCCGGTTCTCGGGCACTTCGAGCGTGCCGCATTGGACGGCCTGTGCGACCTTCGGCAGCCGGCATTCGCTCAATCGGATGCTGCGCACGGACCCTTGATCGCCGCAGCTCGCGACGGTGAGGCCGCAGGCAAGTACGAGCAGAAGGCGCAGGCCGCGACGCGGCGGGCGGGCAAGCCGCGCGCGAATCGCGAGTGGCCGGTCGATGACCGTCAACGGCCGCACGATCGGTGGTCGTCGACGCGGGAGGTAAGATGGGCCACTGGTCGGAAGCGGAAGGTCGTCGTGGAGCTCGGGCGCGGTATTGTCACCGATTTGCGTGACCGTCAAAACGAGGCGAACGCCCCTCATCCCGACCCTCTCCCCGCACGCGAGGGGAGGGCGCCGAGCGAGAGTCAGCCGGATGTTCTCCCGGCAGGCGGGCAGGGGGCGCCGCGGGAGAGCGAGGTGGGTGACGGGTCTTCCATCGAAGCGCGCGTCTCCGCCCTCGGCGGTGGCGCGTTCACCGAAGCCGCGCTCGCGACGCATGTCGCGCCGCTTTTCTCGCGTTCGCTCCGCGCATCGCCCGAGCGGATCTATCTCGGCAATCACTCGCTCGGCCGTCCGCTCGATGCGATGGACGACGATGTTCGCGAGGGACTGGCCGCCTGGTACGACAGGATGGGCGGCGCGTGGGACGCATGGATGGCCGAGATGAAAGCCTATCGCTCGCGCCTCGCGCGGCTGATGGGTGCGCCGGCGAGCACGTGCATCGTGCCGAAGACGAGCGCGGGGCAGGGTCTTCGTGCAGTGCTCAATACCCATGATTCACGCGCACGCGTCGTCGCCACACGCGGCGAATTCGACTCGCTCGACGTGATCCTGCGCGAATACGCGCGGCGCGCCCGCATCGAACTTGCGTCCGTCGAGCCGCGTACCGACTGTCGTTTCGCCACGGAGGACATCCTGCATGCAATCGACGAGCGGACCGACCTCGTCGTCGTCTCCGACGTGATCTTCAACACCGGCCAGCGCATCGACCGCATCGACGCGATCGTCGAGCGTGCGCATCGCGTCGGTGCGCACGTGCTCCTCGACGTGTATCACTCGCTCGGTGTCATTCCGATCGACGTCGCCGCGCTCGACGTCGATTTCGCCGTCGGCGGCTCCTACAAGTACCTGCGCGGCGGGCCGGGCGCGTGCTTCCTCTACCTGCACCCGCGTCACCTCGACGGCAGCCTGCGCACGCTCGACATCGGCTGGTTCGCGAAGCGCGAGCCGTTCGCCTACGAGCGTCCCGATCCGCCGGAACTCGCTGCGGGCGGCGACGCGTTCCTCGAATCGACGCCGGCGGTGCTCGCCTGGTACCAGGCGCGCGCGGGCCAGCGTCTCGCGCTCGCACTCGACGTTTCGCGCGTTCGCGCCTATTCGCTTTCGCAACAACGGCGCCTTGTCTCGCTGCTCGCCGACGAAGGCATTGCGGCGACCGGCGGCACCGACGACCATGGGGCGTTCGTCGTGGTCACGCACGAGCGCGCCGCAGCGTGGCGCGAAGCGCTCGCCGAGCGAGGCATCGTCACCGACGCACGCGGCAATCGGCTGCGCCTTTGTCCCGACGTTCTGACGACCGGAGACGAATTGGTGCGCGCGGCATCCGCGCTCGGCGCGATCGCGCATTGACGAAGGCGAGCAAGCCCGCCTTCGCGGCGGTCAGCAGGTTACGGTCCGGGATTCGGGTTATCGGGCTTCGACGGGATCGCGCTCAGGTATTCGTAGATCGCGCGCAAATCCTGGTCGGTCTTCTTGCCGAACTCGGGCCACGGCATCACTTGCAGCAGCACGCCGGGCGGGTCGAGCGGATTGTGTCCGGTACGCAGCGTCGTGATGAATTGCGCGAGCGTCAGGCCCGCGGGACGGCCGAGCGCGTCGGGCGTGATGTTCGCCGAGGTGAACGGACCGAATTGCCGGCCGCCGGTCAGGAACTGGTCGGTGTTGACCTGTTCGGGCTGGCCGAGGAACGGACTGCCGCCGGCCGCGTAGGTCGGGTGCGTGTGACAGTCGTTGCACGTCCCCGAGTTGACGATGTAGCTGCCGAGGCCCACCAGCGCCGGGTTCTTGCCTTTGAGGTTCAGCGGCACGGGGTTGAGCTCGTAGCCGCGCTGGATCTGGCTCTGGCTCAAGTCGTCTGCCTGCACGGCAGTAACGGGGCCGACCACCAGCGCGACACCCAGTGCGAGCCCACAAGCCCGCGAGATCGATCGAACACGTCCTTGCATCACATCCCTCCTTTTGCGAAGCGGCGTCGGCCACCGTGGCGGACATCGCCCGCCAAGGGTAGTCCTCGATCGGGCTTTCGTGAAGGCGAATTGTCGGCTGCCGGCCGTCGGCTGCCGGCCGGCATTGACCGCACGGGGTCAGGCGAGCCGCGTGATCAGCCGCACCGCGATCAGCAGGATGGCGACGAGCGCCGCGGCCGACAGGATGCCGACGATGATCACCTGATGCGGCCTGATCGCAACGCTGTCGCGGTGCATCGCGTCGCGCTTGCGCACCCCGAAGAAACTCCAGAGGACTGCGCCGACCACCTGCCGGAATGTCGCCTCCCGGGGTGGCGCGTCGATCCGCTCACCGTCGCGGCGGACAATGCGTGGGTCGGGGTTGGGCATCCGGGGCGTGCGGCAGGCAGGGGCCCGTCGATGGTAGCACCGGGGACGACGTGCGGCGCCTTGGGAGCAGGGCAGAAATTGCGTTCGAGAATGCGCTCGCGCGCTTGAAACCCTGCCCGAATCGCCTCATTTTTTCGTCATTCGTCCAAAACCGCTCATTTCCCACGCCATGCGCTTCGACAAGCTCACCACCAAGTTCCAGCAGGCACTGGCCGACGCCCAGAGCCTCGCCCTCGGCCACGACAACGGGTTCATCGAGCCGCAGCATCTGCTCGCGGCGCTGCTCGCGCAGGACGATAACGGCACCTCGGCGCTGCTCGCGCGGGCCGGCGTCAACGTGCCGCGCGTGCAAAGCGGTCTGCGCACCGAGATCAACAATCTGCCCAAGGTGTCCGGCACCGGCGGCGAAATCACGATTTCGCGCGACCTCAACAACCTGCTGAACCTCACCGACAAGGAAGCGACGAAGCGCGGCGACCAGTTCATCGCGAGCGAATTGTTCCTGCTTGCGCTGACCGACGACAAGGGTCCCGTCGGGCGGCTGCTCAAGGACAACGGGTTGACGCGCGGGTCGCTCGAAGCGGCGATCGATGCAGTGCGCGGTGGCAGTCACGTCGATTCGCAGGAAGCGGAAGGCCAGCGGCAGGCGCTCGCCAAGTACACGCTCGACCTGACGGAACGTGCGCGCGACGGCAAGCTCGATCCGGTGATCGGCCGCGACGACGAGATCCGCCGGTCGATCCAGATCCTGCAGCGGCGCACGAAGAACAATCCGGTGCTGATCGGCGAGCCCGGTGTGGGCAAGACAGCGATCGTCGAAGGCCTCGCGCAGCGGATCGTCAACGGTGAAGTGCCCGAGACGTTGAAGAACAAGCGCGTGCTCTCGCTCGACATGGCGTCGCTGCTTGCAGGCGCGAAATACCGCGGCGAGTTCGAGGAGCGGTTGAAGGCGGTGCTGAAGGACATCGCGGCCGATGCGGGACGCACGATCGTGTTCATCGACGAATTGCACACGATGGTCGGCGCCGGCAAGGCCGAAGGTGCGATCGATGCGGGCAACATGCTGAAGCCCGCGCTCGCGCGCGGTGAATTGCATTGCATCGGCGCCACGACGCTCGACGAGTACCGCAAGTACATCGAGAAGGACGCGGCACTCGAGCGGCGCTTCCAGAAGGTGCTGGTCGACGAGCCGTCGGTCGAGTCGACGATCGCGATCCTGCGCGGCTTGCAGGAGCGCTACGAGATCCATCACGGTGTCGAGATCACCGACCCGGCGATCGTCGCCGCGGCCGAGCTCTCGCATCGCTACATCACCGACCGCTTCCTGCCCGACAAGGCGATCGATTTGATCGACGAGGCGGCGGCACGGATCAAGATGGAAATCGACTCGAAGCCCGAGGCGATGGACCGCCTCGACCGGCGGATGATCCAGCTCAAGATCGAGCGCGAAGCGGTGAAGAAGGAAACCGACGAGGCGTCGCGCAAGCGTCTCTCGATGATCGAGGACGAGATTTCGCGGCTCGAGCGCGAATATGCCGACCTCGACGAGGTGTGGCAGGCGGAGAAGGCGCAGGTCGCCGGCAGCCAGCACATCAAGGAGGAGATCGACAAGGTCAAGCTGCAGATGGACGAGGCGAAGCGCAAGGGCGACTGGCAGACGATGTCCGAGCTGCAATACGGCAGGCTGCCGCAGCTCGAAGCGCAATTGCGCACCTCCGACACGAAGCTCGCCAGCGAGCAGGAGAAGAAGCCGCAGCTCCTGCGCACGCAGGTGGGCGCCGAAGAGATCGCCGAAGTCGTCTCGCGTGCAACCGGCATCCCGGTGTCGAAGATGATGCAGGGCGAGCGCGACAAGCTGCTGCAGATGGAAGAGCGGCTGCACCAGCGGGTGATCGGGCAGAACGAGGCGGTGCGCCTCGTGTCCGACGCGATCCGCCGTTCGCGCTCGGGGCTGTCCGATCCGAACCGCCCGTACGGCTCGTTCCTGTTCCTCGGTCCCACGGGCGTGGGCAAAACCGAGCTCACGAAGGCGCTCGCCGAGTTCCTGTTCGACAGCGACCAGGCGATGGTGCGCATCGACATGTCGGAGTTCATGGAGAAGCATTCGGTGGCGCGGCTGATCGGCGCGCCGCCGGGCTATGTCGGTTACGAGGAGGGCGGCTATCTGACCGAGGCGGTGCGGCGCAAGCCGTATTCGGTGATCCTGTTCGACGAGATCGAGAAGGCGCACCCCGACGTGTTCAACGTGCTGCTGCAGGTGCTCGACGATGGCCGGCTCACCGACG
>DATNGN010000105.1:0-33749 GCA_035605875.1 Casimicrobiaceae bacterium | reverse complement strand
GGCGTTCACGATGCGTCGCTGCATCGGCTTGCCAATGCGCGCGGGCTCGCGTGCGTGGCGAAGATCGGCGTCGGCGTAGCGGCCCGGCACGTCGAGCGCGTCGCGCAGATGATCGAGAAACGCCTCGGCGAGCTCCTGGTATGAAGGCGCGCGGAAACCGATCGAATACGTCGTGCAGGCATCGACGGCAACGCCGTCGTGCGCGTAATGCGGCGGCAGGTAGAGCATGTCGCCGGGCGCGAGCGTCGCGTCGTGCTGCGGCGTGAAGTGCGCGAGGATGCGAAGCGGCAGGTCGGGAACGAGCCGCAAGTCCTGCTGCCGCCCGTAACGCCAGCGCCGATGTCCCGAGGCCTGCAGCAGAAAGACGTCGTAGGAATCGTAGTGCGGCCCGACGCCGCCGCCCGGCGTCGCGTAGCTCACCATCAGGTCGTCGAGCCGCGAGTACGGAATGAACGCGAAGCGGCGCAACAGCGCATCGGCCGCTTCGACATGCAGATTCACGCCCTGCACGAGCAGCGTCCAATTGCGCGCAGGCAACCGCTCGAGCGTCGCGCGGCGAAAGGGGCCGTCGTGCTGCTGGTAGCGGTTGCGCGTGTGCTGCACGAGTCGCGACCGAACGTCGTCGCGCGCGGCGAGCGCGAAGAGCGCGTCACGGGAAAGCAGCGGCGCAAATCCGGGCAGCGCGCCCGCGACGAGCAGCGCTTCCGTGTGCCAGTAGCGACGCAAAAACGAGGCCGCGGTGTGGCCTCCCAGCGTCCGGCGCAGTGCGCGCTCCATCGAGCGAGTATAGCGACCGATCGCGCGCGGATACCCCGGCGCGACGGCAGGAACCGCGGCGTACAATGCCTGTCCACGAAACGCGGGTGCGCCATATGCGTGCATCCGTCCATCCCTTCCTCCCGCGACGCGATTCTATGAATGTTTTTGCGAACACCGTCGTCACGCTGTCGTTCAAGCTCTTCGACTCGGGCAATCAGCTGATCGAGGAAACCGACGAGCCGGTCGTTTATCTGCATGGCGGCCATTCCGGCATCTTTCCGAAGGTCGAGGAAGCGCTCAATCACAGGAAGGTCGGCGACGCGGTATCGGTGACGCTCGAGCCCGACGACGCGTTCGGCGATTACGACACCGCGCTCATGCGAATCGAGCCGGTCGACCAGCTCCCGCCCGACATCGAAATCGGTGGTCACCTCGTCGCCGAGCAGGACGGCAACGAAGTGGTGTGGCGGATCACCGACATCGCCGACGGCAAGGCCGTGCTCGACGGCAATCACGAGCTGGCGGGACAGCGCTTGCGCTTCGACTGCAAGGTGCTCGACATCCGGCCCGCGACGCAGGAGGAAATCATGCACGGGCATGTGCACGGCGCGCACGGCCACCACCACTGATAACGCCACTGCGATGATCCGCTACGACAGTCATCCTGCCGGACGCCATTTCCTGCAGATACCGGGACCGACGAACGTGCCCGATCGCGTGTTGCGCGCGATCGATCGGCCGACGATCGATCATCGGGGTCCCGAATTCGCGCAGCTCGGTCTTTCGATCCTCGGACGCATCGGCTCGATCTTCCAGACCCGCGAACCGGTCGTGATTTACGCGGGCTCGGGCACCGGCGCATGGGAAGCGGCGCTCGTCAACACGCTGTCGGCAGGCGACAGAGTCCTGATGGCGGAGACCGGGCATTTCGCGCTCTTGTGGAAGCGGCTTGCCGAGCGGCTCGGATTGCAACCCGAATTGCTTCCGGGCGACTGGCGACACGGCGCGAACCCCGATGCGATTCACGCACGCCTCGCCGACGATGCGTCGCATGCGATCAAGGCGGTCTGCGTCGTGCACAACGAGACGTCGACCGGCGTCGTCAGCGACATCCCGCTCGTACGCGCGGCGATCGACCGCGCGAATCATCCGGCGCTGCTGCTCGTCGACACGATCTCGTCGCTCGGCTCGATCGACTATCGCCACGACGAATGGGGCGTCGACGTCACCGTCGCCGGATCGCAGAAGGGACTGATGCTGCCGCCGGGATTGTCGTTCAATGCGGTCAGCGAAAAGGCGCGCGCGGCATCGAGGCACGCGAAGCTGCCGCGCGCGTACTGGGGATGGGACGAGATCATCGCCGCGAATCGCAACGGCTACTGGCCGTGGACGCCGGCGACGAACCTGCTTTACGGCCTCGACGCGGCGCTCGATCAGTTGCTCGACGAAGGCTTGCACAACGTGTTCGCCCGTCACGCGCGCCACGGCGACGCGACGCGGGCGGCGGTGCGCGCCTGGGGACTCGAGATTCTTTGCGCGAATCCCGACGAGTACAGCAATTCGCTGACTGCAGTGCTGATGCCCGAAGGACACGATGCCGATGCGTTTCGCCGCGTCGTGCTCGAGCGGTTCGACATGTCGCTCGGCACCGGCTTGTCGAAACTCGCGGGACGCGTCTTTCGCATCGGCCATCTCGGCGATTTCAACGACCTGACGCTGATGGGAACGCTCGCCGGCGTCGAGATGGGCCTGCGTCTTGCGAACGTTCCGCATCGAGCAGCGGGCGTCGACGCGGCGATGGCGAGTCTGTCAGGGACCGTCGAAAAGCGTGTCGCGGAACCCGCGCGTACCGCCGAGCTTGCGTGATCGCGGCTGAATCCCTGCCGGCCGGATCGCTGGCCGATGAGCTTGCGCCATTGCGCGACGCGCTCGTCGATGCGCACCATGGCCGCATCACCGTCGATGCCGCAGATCTTCCCGTTCCGTCAAGCGACGCCGACGCCTACGCGGTGCAGCAGTCGGTCGCCGATGCGCTGGGCTGGTTCGCAGCGTCGCCGCCGTCGGCGTGGAAGGTCGGCGCCGCGAGCCGCGATGCGGTGCCGAGCGCCGCGCCGCTGCCGCCGCAACGCGTCGTCACGAGTCCCGCGACATTCACCGCGGGCGCATTCAATCGGATCCTGATCGAAGGCGAGATCGCGTTTCGCTTGCGCGCGCCGCTCGACGCCGACGACGAGTCGAACGTGATCCTGGCGATCGACGAGTGGCTCGTCACGATCGAGGTTGTCGACCCGCGCTATGCCGATCTCGATCGCGCGAGTGCGACGCAAAAGCTCGCCGACCAGGGCGTCCATGGGGCGCTCGTCGTCGGCAGCGGACGGCCGTTTCAAGGCAACGCCGACTGGCGCGAACTCGTCGCGCGCGTCCTTCGCAACGGCGACGTCGTCCGCGAGACGCGTGGCGGTCATCCGCTCGGCGACCTCCTGTTCCTGCTGCCGTGGCTCGCGCGGCACGCGGCGTCGCGCGGCATGCCGCTTCGCGCCGGCGACATCGTCACGGCGGGCACGTGGACCGGCGTGTTCGAGGCGTTTTCCGGCGAAACGATCGACGTCGAGTTCGACGGAATCGGGCGCGCGAGCGCGAGGTTCGCCTAGCCCTGGCCGCGCGCGAGCCGCTTCAATTCATAGAGCACTGCGAGCGCGTCGCGCGGCGACAGCGCATCGGGATCGAGCGCCGCCAGCCGCACTTCGAGTTCCGATGAAGTGTCGGGTTCGGCCGCAGCCGCAGCGGCAACCGCCGGCGCTGCGAACAGGTCGTGCTGCGCGTCGTCGCGCACGTTGAACTTGTCGAGCCGCGCGAAGTAGCGCTGCGCCTGCTTGAGCGTATCGGCCGGCACGCCGGCGAGCCGCGCGACCTGCAGGCCGTAGCTGCGATTCGCGGGACCGTCCTCGACGTGATGCAGGAAGACGATCCCCGGCCCCTGCCGGTTCTTCGTCTCGACCGCATCGAAGTGCACGTTCGCGCAGCCGTCGATTTCCGACGGCAGCGCCGTCAGCTCGAAGTAATGCGTCGCGAACAGCGCGAGGCTGCGGTTGTGCATCGCGAGACGATGGGCGATCGCCCATGCGAGCGCGAGCCCGTCGAACGTCGACGTGCCGCGGCCGATCTCGTCGATCAGCACGAGGCTTTGCGCCGTGGCGCGGTTGAGGATGTACGCGGCCTCGGTCATCTCGACCATGAACGTCGAGCGGCCGCCGGCGAGATCGTCGGCGGCGCCGATCCGCGTGTGGATCGCATCGATCGGTCCGAGCGTCGCGCGCGTCGCGGGTACGAACATGCCGGCGTAGGCGAGCAGGGCGATCACCGCGGTCTGGCGCATGTACGTCGATTTGCCGCCCATGTTGGGACCCGTGACGACGAGAAGCCGCCGCGACGCTCCGAGCACGACGTCGTTCGGAATGAACGCCTCGACCTGCCGTTCGACGACCGGGTGCCGGCCGCCCTCGATCGCGATGCCGACTGCGTTCTGGAAGCGCGGACGTACGAGCCGCAGCGCATCGGCGCGCCCGGCAAGCGTCGCGAGGACATCGAGCGTCGCGAGCGCCGTCGCGACCTGCTGCAACGGCACGATCGCCTGCGCGAGCTCTTCGAGCAGCGCGTCATAGAGCTGCCGCTCGCGGGCGAGCGCGCGCTCCTGCGCAGTCAACGCCTTCGATTCGAACGCCGTGAGCTCCGCGGTCGTGTAGCGCTCGGCGTTCTTGAGCGTCTGCCGCCGGCGATAGTCGTCGGGCACGCGCTCGGCGTTCGCGCGCGTCACTTCGATATAGAAGCCGTGCAGCCGGTTGTACTCGACCTTCAGTGCCGCGATGCCCGTGCGCGCACGCTCGCGCTGCTCGAGCTCGAGCAGGAACGCGCCGCAACGTGCATCGACGTCGCGCAATTCATCGAGCTCGGCATCGAATCTTGCGGCAATCACGCCGCCGTCGCGGAGCTGCGCCGCGGGCTCCGCGGTGATGGCGCGCGCGAGCAGTGCGTGCCATCGCGGATCGCAGCCGAGGTCGCGCACGCACGCCTGGATCAGCGGAGCGTCGAGTCCGGCGGCGGCTTCCGCGAGTCGAGGCAGCATCGCGAGCGTGTCGCGCAGGCCGGCCAGATCGCGCGGCCGTGCACTTCGTAACGCGATCCGCGACACGACGCGCTCGACGTCGACGCCGCCGCGCAGCGTCGATGCAATCGACGACGTGGGATGGGAGGCGGTGCGCATCGCGTCGATCGCGTCGTGTCGCGCGGCGACGCGCGCCTGATCGCGCAAGGGGTGCGTCAGCCAGTGGCGCAGCAGCCGGCTGCCCGCCGCGCTCGCGCACGCATCGAGCAGCGAATAGAGCGTCGGCTCGCGCTCGCCCGCGAGCGTTTGCGTGATCTCGAGATTGCGCCTCGTCGCCGCATCGAGCGCGACGAACTCGCTCGACGCTTCGACGTCCAGCGCGCGCACGTGCTCGAGTGCGCTTTGCTGCGTCGCGCTCGCGTAACCGAGCAATGCGCCGGCAGCGCCGACGGCAAGCGGCGCCGCATCGACGCCGAATCCCTGCAGGTCGACGGTGCCCATCTGCCGCGCGAGGGCGCGCGTCGCGGCGGCGCCGTCGAAGTGCCACGCGGGCAGCGCATGAACCGGCGCCGCCATGCCGCGCCATGTCGGCACCGCTGCATCTTCGGCGATCAGAACCTCGGCGGGCTCGATCCGCTCGAGCGTCGCCGGGCAATCGGCAAGCGCGATGTCGGTCAAGGTCATTCGTCCCGACGCGAGATTCAACCATGCGACGCCTGCACGGTCATCTTCGCGGACGATCGCGGCGAGCGGCGCGTCGCGCTTCGCTTCGAGCAGGTTGGCGTCGGTGAGCGTGCCCGGCGTGACGATTCGCGTGATCCTGCGCTCGACCAGGCCCTTGCTCGTCGCCGGATCGCCGATCTGGTCGACGATCACCGCACTTTCGCCGCGCCCGAGCAGGCGGACGAGGTGCTGCTCGAGCGCGTGGTACGGCACGCCGGCCATCGGGATCGGCGCGCCCGCCGATTGTCCGCGCGCCGTGAGCGTAATGTCGAGCAGGCCCGATGCGCGCCGCGCATCTTCGTAGAAGAGCTCGTAGAAATCGCCCATCCGGTAGAACAAAAGCCGGTCGGGATGCTCGCGCTTGAAGCGCAAGTACTGCTGCATCATCGGCGTGTGAGCGCCTGCAGGAATTTCCGCCCGCCGGTTTTGTCGAGTCGATTCTTCCTTCATTTCATGCGCTTGCGGGTCCAGTACCCGTGCCGAGTTTAACCGTGTCGGTCACGGTGTCACTTGCCGATGCCACGCTTGCTTTCGTACACTTCGCATCGGAGGCAGCAAGTTGAAAGCAACGAACAAGGCTGACGGGTCGTCGATGACGCGTGTGGTGTCTCGGCGACGCTGGCTTCAAACTGCAGTTGCATTCGCCGTCGTCGTTGCCGATCGCGTGCGCGCGGTCGGCATGAGGCGGCCGTCGGGCTCCGGTTCACCGACCGTTTCGATCGTATCGCCGGCGCCCGGCAGCAGCGTCTCGGGGCCCGTATCGATCCTCGTCCAGGCTTCCGACGCTCTCGGCATTCGGCAGGTGACGCTCAGCATCGGCGGGCGCGTGATCGTGACGCTCGTCGGCGCTCCGTATGCGTTCACGTGGGATTCGACGAGCGCTGCGGACGGCACGGCGACGCTGACCGCGACCGCGACCAACGTTGCAGGCAAGTCGTCTTCCACCTCGGAGACGCTCGTCGTCGGGAATCATCAAACAACGACGAATACGCAACGCCGGGGGGCTGGCACGCAGCCGAGCGTGTCGATCGTCTCACCGCAGCCCGGGACGCAGGTGTCCGGCACCGTTTCCGTCGTCGTCAGCGCGTCGTCGCCGTACGGCATTGCTCGCGTCGAGTTGCGGGTCAATTCGGTTCTCGTCGGCACCAGTGTCGCGGCACCGTTCGTCATCAGCTGGGATTCGACCGGCATGCCGGACGGTCCGGCAACGCTCGTCGCTTCGGCGTTCGACGCGCAAGGCCGTACGGCTTCCGCGGTCAGCAACGTGAACGTGCTCAATGCGCGGGTCGGAGGAAAATCGCCGGCGTGGTACACGGCGCTGCCGGTGAACGCATGGGGTCATGTGCCCGTCACGACGGTCGGCGACGAGGTATGCAGCGACACGAACCCCGATGGCATTGTCTGGCCGAGCACGAGCGTCGCGGAGAACTACGATCCTTCGAAACCGCTCGTCGCGGGCAAGCATCCGATCCCCGGCGTGGACGTGTTCAGCTACATCGCATTCTCGGGCGGCCGGATGATCGAGAACCTGTCCTTCGTGCGCGACGGCGTCACGCATACCGGCAATTACTGGGTGCGCTACGGCGGCGGCCACGAGGGGAGCTGCGACAATTCGGTGCATGCGATCGGCCCGTTCAACGGCACGCCGACGCGCATCAACATTACCGACCCGTCGATCCCGCCCGCGATCGATCTCGTGAGCGACGGCATTCCGAAGGCGACATGGGCGCCGGATGGCCGCCCCGGCGCGGCGGAGGCCTACAACTCGTTCGCCTACATCCGCGCGAACAACACGCTGGTGATCGGGCAGGGCGCCGGCTACAAGGAAGCGCAGATCGCCCTTTACGCCTACCGCTTGAGCGAGGACGGCGGCACCGACTATCCGGTGGACGCGCAGGGCACGTACATCACGCCGGCGACCGGCTGGATTCGCAACACGAACTATTGGCCCACCGTCACCTTCCCGGGACAGGCGCCCATTCCCGTCGAAAGTGCGGGCATCAATCTCACGCAGGAATGCGCGTGGATGACGGACAACACGCGCGGCGAGGTGTGGGTGATTCCCACGAACACGAGCACGCCGTTTGCGTACAAGGCGCTCGTCGCACAGGGCAGCACGTTCTCGGCGATCGAGGTGACCAATCTCGACAACGCCGCCTCCGGATCGTTCTTCAAGAAGGGCTTTGCGATCGAGGGCGAGTCGTGGCTCGTGTTCATGCAGGAACACCTCCCGACGAACTGGTGGGTCATCGACCGCGACGCGCGCAATGGCCTCGGGCGACTGCAGGCGTACCCGGTGACGTTCACCGGCGATCCGCTGCCGGTTTCGACGGTGTCGCAGGGCAACAACCAGCCGACCGCCGGCGCCGCGTTCGACTACGAAAAGCGCTGCTTCTACGTGTGGTTCGTCGGCAACGATCCGAACGTCGTGCTCCGCGATGTCTACAAGATCGTGCCGCCCGCGGCCGCGCTCGATTCGACGCCGTGGACCGTCACGAAGATCACGCCGACGGCCGGCATCACGCCCGAAGCGCCGTGGGGCGGCATCCACTACCGGACGCAGACCGGTGAGACGAACGTCGGTGGATGGTCGGCCTACGGCAATTTCGAGTTCGTGCCGAGCCCGACGCGTGGCTTGTTCTACCACCATCGGCTCGACGTGCCGCCGCTGTTCTTCCGGCTGCCCGCGTAAGGCGTTTTTCGCCGCTACCGCGTGCGCGCCCCGCCGGCGAGAAGCGCCTCGATCCGGTGCATGCTCGCCGGCTTCACGAGATGGTCGTCGAAGCCGGCTTCGCGCGTGCGGCGGTAGTCGTCCTCCTGCGCGAATCCGGTGAGCGCGACGATCAGCGCATCGCGCGTCGTGCTCGACGCGCGCAGCCGTCGCGCGACCTCGTAGCCGTTCATCTGCGGCATCGCGATATCGAGGAACACGACATCCGGACGAAACGTCTGCGCCGCATCGATCGCACTGTCGCCGTCGAGCGCAACCGCGACGTCGTGTCCCATCGCGCGAAGCGCCGCACCGAGCGTGTTCGCCGAGGCTTCCATGTCGTCGACGACGAGCACGCGGCGCGTCGGCATCGGGCCCCTATGAGCGCTCGCTGGCGGTCCCTGGCGCTGCGCTCGATCGTCGCCGGCCGACAGCGGCAGGCGCACGACGATTTCGGTGCCGTGACCGACGCCGGCGCTGAACGCTGCGATCGATCCGCCGTGCATCTCGACGAGGAGTCGCGACAGCGCGAGTCCGATGCCCATGCCGCCTTGCGCATTCTCGAGCGTCGGCTCGACCTGCACGAACATTTCGAAGACCCGACCCAGCATGCCGGGCGGAATGCCGCGACCGTTGTCCGTCACGTGCACGACGACGTCGTTGCCGTCGCGTTCGCTCCAAAGTGCGATGCGGCCGCCTTCCGGCGTGTACTTGACCGCATTGCCGAGGACGTTGTCGAAGATCTGCGCGAGCCGCGCCACGTCGGCCGTCAGCCAGAGGTCGGGCGATGTCGGCGGGGCCGCCAGGACGTGGCCATTTCTTTCGATCAGCGGCCGCACCGCCTCGATCGCGCCGTCGATCACTTCAGCCAGACGCACCGGCCGGCGCCGCAGTTCGATCCTGCCGCGCCTGATCCGCGACACGTCGAGCAGATCGTCGAGGAGGCGCGTGAGCTGGCGAACCTGGCGTTCCATCATCGTTCGCAGATCGGCCATCCGTGAAGGATCGTGCGCGAGTGCCGGCCACAGATGGAGCGCGTTCGACAGCGGCGCGAGCGGATTGCGCAATTCGTGCGCGAGCATCGCGAGGAACTCGTCCTTGCGCCGGTCGTTCTCGCGCAGCCGTTCCTCGGCCTGCTGGCGCTCCGTCGTGTCGACGCTCATCACGTAGAAGCCGCGGACCTCGCCATTGCGGTCGATGTCCGGCACGCAGCTGATGTCGGTCATTCGCATGCCGAGACGCCGATGCTCGCTGCGGCTCTTGAACGACACCGTCTCGCCGGCCAGCGCGCGCTGCATGTAAGGCAGCCGCTCGAAATACGTCGCATCGCCGAGCACCTCGCGCACGTGGCGTCCTGCCATTGCCGCATTGTCGACGCCGTACCAATCCGCGTATGCCGCATTGTTGAAGCGGTAATGCAGGTTGCGATCGACGTAGCTGATCTTCGCCGGCACGTTGTCGGCGACGAGGCGCACCTGTGCGGCGCTTTCCGGCGCTTCATGCATCGTGCGCAGGCGCTCGATCGATTCGAAGCAGCGGCGCGCGACGAGACGCGCGAGATCGACGTCTTCGTCGCGCCATTGCCGCGGCTGCGCGGCGCGCACAAGCAGCATCGCCGCGAGGCGGCCGTCCTGCAGCAGCGGAGTCGCCATCAGCGCGCGCACGCCTGCGGCGCGGCAGGCGAGATCGCCGGGCGCAAGACGCCCGTCGTGCTCGCGATCGTCGATCGCATGAACGCGGCCGGCGCCAAGCGCCTGGACGACGGCGTCCCCGAGATCGTCGAGGGCGAACGCATCGCGGAGCGGCGCAATCGTCGCAGCGTACTGGCCGACGAGCCGCGCCTGCGATCCGTCCGTATCGATGACCGCGTAGGCACATCCCGCATCGAGATGCACGCCGAGAAGCCGGGTGGCGGTCGCGGCGATATCCGGTGCGTCGAGCGACGCGCGAAGCGCCGCTTCGAAGTCCAGCAGAAAACGCAGCGGACTCGTCATCGATCGCGGCCGATTCTACGCATTGCGCGAACTTCGCTCAGTGCCGCGCGCCGTTCAACGCCTCGCGGATCGCGCCGAGCGTGATCGTTGCCTCGCCGCGATCGGTGTCGATCAAGGCCGCATCCCGATCGGTGGCGAGCAGCGTCGACAGCGCGTCGCGCAGGCTGGCCGTGACCGGAAGGCGTGGCGCGCCGGGCGCCACGCCAAGTGCGCCGGTCGCATGATCGACGGCCGGCATCAATGCAAGCCGCTTGAGCGCGCGGTCGCCGCCGACGAACGCTTCGACGAACGAATCGGCCGGATGCGCGAGGATCGCCTCGGGCCGGTCGAACTGCACGAGACGGCCGGCGCGCATGATGGCGATCCGCGTGCCCATCTTCAACGCTTCGTCGATGTCGTGCGTGACGAACACGATGGTCTTGCGGAGCTCGTACAACAGACGCAGGAACTCGTCCTGCAGCGACGCGCGCGTGATCGGATCGAGCGCGCCGAACGGCTCGTCCATCAGCATCACCGGCGGATCGGCGGCGAGCGCACGGGCGACGCCCACGCGTTGCTTCTGGCCGCCGGAAAGTTCGCGCGGATAGCGATCGCGATAGCGGGCGGGATCCATGTCGACGCGGGCGAGCAGTTCGTCGGCGCGACGCGCGATGCGCGAGGCGTCCCAGCCGAGCAGATGCGGTACGGTCGCGATATTCTCCGCGATCGTCATGTGCGGAAAAAGCCCGACCTGCTGGATCACGTAGCCGACGGATCGCCGCAGCTTCACCGGGTCGATCCGCGTCACGTCGCGGCCGGCGATGCGGATCGTGCCGACGTCCGGCTCGATCATCCGGTTGATCATTCGCATCGTCGTCGTCTTGCCGCAACCGGACGGGCCGATCAGCACGCAGATTTCACCGTCGCCGATCGAAATCGTCAGGTCGTCGACGGCCGGCGCGTCGCTCCCGGGAAAGCGCTTGCCGAGGTGCTCGATCTCGATCATCCGAAGATGCGTCGTCAGCGCATGCCGCGCGGTGTCAGGCGCTGCTGCAGCGCGCCGAAGCCGAAGTCTGCGCCGAGCGCGAGCAGCGCCACCGGAATTGCACCGACGAGCAACTGCGGTATCGCCATCATCGCGATGCCGGCGGTGATGAAATCGCCGAGCCCGCCGCCACCGATGAAGGCCGCGAGCACCGCACCCGAGACGACCTGGATAGCGGCCGTGCGCAGTCCTGCGAAGATCACCGGCAACGCGAGTGGCCACTCGATCTTGCCCAGCACGCCGCGCGGCGTCATGCCCATGCCGCGCGCGGCGTCGATGATGTCGGGGTCGATGCCGCGGATGCCGGCGACCGTGTTCAGCAGGATGGGCGGCAGCGCAAGCAGCGACAGCGCGAAAAGGCTCGGCGCGAAGCCGGTGCCGAGCAACGGCATTACGAGCGCGAGCACGGCGAGCGACGGCAGTGTGCGGCCGACGTTCGCGGCATTGACGGCCGCGAACGCGACGCCCGGGCGGCGGGCCGCATAGAGGCCGACAGGAATCGCGATTGCCGCCCCGATCGCCAGCGCGGCAGCCGACAGGGTGACGTGCACGCCGAGTGCGACCGCGAACTGCGCCGGATGCGCAAGAAGATAGCGCCAGGCTTCGATCAGCATTCAGGCGCGCTGCGCACGGGCGAGCTGCCGCTCGACGAATGCGAGTGCCGTGTCGACGCCGATCGCGAGCGCGCAGGCGGTGATCGCGCCGGACCAGATCTTCGCTGCATGATCGCCGGCGATGCCGTTGAAGATCAGCGTGCCGAGGCCACCCGCGTTCACGTAGGCGCCGACGACGGTGACGCTGATCACCGTCACCGCTGCGACGCGCAATCCCGCGACGACGACGGGCGCGGCGAGCGGCAGCTCGACGCGCAGCAAGCGCTGCGAATCGCTCATGCCCATGCCGCGCGCTGCATCGACGACATCGGCAGGCACGCCGCGAATGCCGGCCGCGACGTTGCGGATCAGCGCGACGAGTGAGAACGCGACCATCGCGATGATCACGTTCGTGCGGCCGAGTCCGACGAGCGGGATCAGCAGCGCGAGGAACGCGAGCGTCGGGATCGTGTAGAGAAAGCCCGATACGGCGATCGCCACCGCATAGACGCGTTCCCGGCGCGCGGCGACGACGCCCACCGGCAGCGCGATCACGAACGCGATCGCGAGCGCGGTCAGCGCAATGACGACGTGCTGGCCGAGCGCGACGGCGACTTGATCGTAGTTGCGGAGGAACCAGCTCATGGCGCGCGCACAGCCGACGGCAAGGCGTCATCGGCGAGCAGCGCGGCGATCGCGTCGATGTCGGGGCCGAGCGGACGGTCGTGCTCGAGCATCGGAACGCGCGCGCGAAGCGCGGCATGGAGCGCGCGCACGCTAACGCCCAGTTGCCTGTCGTCGAGTCCGCGGAGGTCGATCGCCTGCGCGGCGACGAGCATCTCGATCGCGATCACGTAGCGGATTCGATCGAGCATCTCGGCGATGCGCTCGACCGTACCAAGCGCCATCGTCGCATGGTCCTCGATGCCCTCCGAGACCGGAAGAAAGTCGAGCGACGCAGGGTTCGCCCGGTGGCGGATCTCCGACCACAGTGCCGTCAGCGTTTTTTGCACCGTCGCGAATCCCGAATGCGCGGGACCGTGGCGCGTGAGCTGCAGCGGCAGATCGGTCAGTGCCGGCGACATGAAGCGGATCACGCGCTCGACGGCGAGGCTCGTTGCTTGCGCGAGTGCGATCGCGAGCGTGTCGAACGCAAGCGCGAACGCAGGCAGATGAAAGTTGCCGTTCGACAACATGACGCCGTCGTCGGCCAGCACCAGCGGGCTTTCGGCGGCGCTGTCGAGCTCGAGCTCGATCTGCTCGCGCGCGTTCGCGAGCGCCGCATCGAGTGCGCCATGCACCTGCGCGACGCTGCGAAAGCTCAATGGGTCCTGCACACGACGCGCTGCGCCAGGCTCGAGCAGCGCGCTGCCGGCGAGCAGCGCACGCAGCTGCGCGGCGACGTCGATCTGGCCGGGCGCAGGGCGCGCGGACACCGCCCGCGGATCGAGCGGCGACAGATTGGCACGGAAGCCTTCGCACGACGTCGCGACCGCCGCAAGCCATTGGCGGGCGAGCGTAACCGTGTCGGCGACGACGAGCGCGCCGCGCGCAATCGTCGCCGCGTTCGCGCTGATCAGCGCGACGCCATCCTTCGGTCCGAGCGCAACCGGTGCAAGTCCTGCGCGCCGCAAGGCATCGGCACCGGGCAGGACTTCACCTTCGAACTCGGCCAGTCCTTCGCCGATCAGTGGCAGCGCGAGATGCGCAAGCTGCGGCAGATCGGCGACGCCGATCGAGCCGTAGCGCGGAACGATCGGATGCACGCGGCGGTTGACGAGTGCGACGAGCGCGACGAGGACTTCGAGCGAGACGCCGGATCCACCCGCCGCCATGCCGGCGATGCGTGCGAACAGCATCGCGCGAACCGATGCGCGATCGTAGCAAGGACCGACGCCAACGGCGCGTGCACGGATGGCGCGCCGCTGGTATTCGGCGAGATCGGTTGGATCGAGCCGCTGTCCGGTATTCGCGCCGAGTGCCGAGTTGACGCCGTAGATCGGCGTTTCGCCCTGCACGAGACGCAGCACGACGTCGCGCGCAGCGGCGATGCGTCGGTGGACGTCGGGGTCGAGCTCGACGATCGCGTCGCCGCGGGCGACCGTCACGACATCGTCGATGCGCAGGCGCCGGCCGCCGACGCGAATCGACCCCGTACCCGCCTCGCTCTCGCTCGGCTCCCTCTCCCCGCTGGGGAGAGCGTTGGGGTGAGGTGCAGCGCGCGGGCCGCTCAATGCACGATGCCTTTTGCCTTCAGGAAATCGTGCGCGACGTCGCGCGGCTCCATCTTCTCGCCGTCGACCTTGTAGTTCATCTCGGCCATCACCGACTCGTCGAGCGTCGCGCTCACGCGATTCAGCACACCGGCGATCTTCGGATTGGCCGCCAGCGCCTCGTTACGCACGACGGGAACGACGTAATAGGGCGGCCACAGATTCTTGTCGTCCTCGAGCCGCGTGAGCTTGAGCGCGCTGATCATGCCGTCGGTCGAGTAGCCGTTGACGACGTCGATCTGCTTGCTCGCGATCGCCTGGTAGCGCAGCCCGATCGCCATCTGCACGTCTTCCTTGAACACGATGCCGTACTTCGCCTTGAGTCCCGGCAGGCCGTCGTTGCGGTCGCGGAATTCGGGCCCGGCCCCGAGCTTCAGCTGATTCGCGACCTTCGCGAGGTCCGACAACGTGACGAGGTGATATTGCGCGGCCGTCTCGGGACGCACGACCATGTTGTAGGTGTTGTTCACCGGCGCCTCGTCGAGCAGCGTCAGGCCCTTCGCCGCATAGGCGGCCTTCACCTTGTCGTAGACCGCCTTGCGGTCGCTGATCGCCGGCTCCTTCAGCACGACCAGCAGCATCGTGCCGGTGTACTCGGGGTAGAAGTCGATCTGGTTCTCCTCGAGCGCCTTGTGCGCGATCAGCGTGCCGCCGAGATTAAGCTTGCGCTCGACCTTGATGCCCGCGGCTTCGAGCGCCTGCGCGTAGATCTCGGCGAGCACGAACTGCTCGGTGAAATTCTTCGAGCCGACGCGCACGACCGGCTGCGCGTGCGCCGCCGATGCGACGACGAACGCGAGCAGGGAAAACGGCAGCAGCAACCGCAGCATGGAACGCATTTCGATGCTCCCTCCGGTGGACGACGCGCGGGCGCGATCGCCTTCGGCATCGCGGAAGCGCGATTGTCCGGTCGGGACCGCGAGCGGTCAATCGCCGAAGCCGGCGTGCCTCGACGCCAAAAGCCAAAAAAAGAGCCGGGCTTGCCGCCCGGCCAGGACCGTGGAGGAAGAAACGTTGCGTGCTTCAGTCGTCCTCGTCGTCGTCGCGAGGGCCGATCGCGCCGCGGATTTCACCGGTCGGAAACAGCGCCGTATGTACGTTCGCGTAGGCGGCACCTGCGCGCATCGCCTTGATCATTTCGGCGAAACCCGTCGCGCCGGCGTCGATGTTCTGGCCCGGCCGCGCGATGACGTCGGCCGCGGTCAGCGTGCCGGTGATCGTCGCCGGTCCCGGCGGGCAGGCCTGCGGCAGGGGAACACCGCCGGGCGGCGTGAGATTGGTGCACAGGAAGAGCACGATCATGCCGGTGATGCCCGGACGGCCGAAATGGATGTGCGATTGCGTGATTGCCGACGATAGCGGCGTGTACGAAAGCGTGTAGTTGATCGCGGTGGCGTCGCTGTTCACCGTTGCCTTGAACGAACCGCTGCCGGGCGAATTGATCGTAAGGGGCGTTTCCTCATAGCCGATCAGCCTGGTGGCAAACGTCGTTCCCTGGTCGTCGTCGTGGCCGTTCCCGTTCGCGTTGCCGTTGCGATTGCCGTCGGCTTGCGCCGACGCGGTGGCGATCGCCGCGAACACGGCGATCGCGATCGATAGTTTGCTGCGCGCGGTCATGGAATCCTCCTGTCGTTGGGCGGGCGCCGAAACGCAAACAGCCCGCGGGGAGGATTATTTCGATTGCGCGTCAAAAAACCCAGAACGATTGCTGCGGCAGTTCGAGCCAGTGGCGACCCGCGGCGAGCGGCTCGGCGCCGTACGCGCGCACGCGCGCATCGCCGACGTGGAACAGATGCTCCCATTTGTCACCGAGATACATCGACGTCGAAAGATCCGCGGCGAGCCGGTTGTCGCCGGGCCCGTCGGCAACGCGTATGCGTTCAAGGCGAATCATGCCGACGCCGTCCGCGCCGGCCGCGACGCCTTTCTTGGCCGTTCCCCAGAGCCGGAAGCCGCGGCCCTCGAGAAGCGCCACGCCGTTGCGGATTTCGGCGATCCGCCCGGGGAGACGGTTGTTGCTGCCCATGAAATCGGCGGTGAACAGCGTTTCCGGCGAGCTGTACATTTGTTGCGGCGTTCCCTGTTGCTCGATGCGGCCGCCGTTGAGCAGCAGAATGCGATCCGACATCGCGAGCGCTTCCGACTGGTCGTGCGTGACGCACAGCGCCGACAATTGCATGCGCACGATCAGCTCGCGCAGCCATGCCCGCGCTTCCTCGCGGAGCTTCGCGTCGAGGTTCGACAGCGGCTCGTCGAGCAGGATGACCGGTGGGTTGTAGACCAGGGCGCGCGCGAGCGCGACGCGCTGCTGCTGGCCGCCCGACAGTTGATGCGGATAGCGTTCGGCAAGCTGACCGAGCGAGAGCTGGTCGAGCGCGGTCCCGACGCGGCTGCCGATGTCGTCGCGCCGCACGTTGCGCAGCTTGAGCCCGTACGCGACATTGTCGAACACTGTCTTGTGCGGCCATAGCGCGTAGGACTGGAACACGAGGCCGAGATTGCGCTCTTCGGCCGGAATGTCGATGCCGCGCGTGCTGTCGAACACGACCTTGTCGCCGATCAGGATGCGACCTTCGTGCGGCACTTCGAGACCGGCAACGGCGCGGAGCAGTGTCGTCTTCCCGCTTCCGGAGGGACCGAGCAGCGAAATGACCTCGCCGCGGTCGAGCGTCATCGTCACGCCCTTGAGGATCGGGTTGTCGCCGTAGCGAAGATGGAGATTCTCGACGGTGAGTTCGGTCATGGACGTGATTTCCTAGTCGCGCAATCGCACGCCGAAGCGCAACGCGATGGCGAGACCGACGAACACGAGCAGGATGTTGATGAGCGACAGCGCGGCGACCACGTCGATCGCGCCGCCCTGCCAAAGCGAGACGAGTTCGGCGCCGATGACTTCGGTGCCGGGCGCGAGCAAATACACGCCGGTCGAATATTCGCGCTCGAAGATCATGAACACGAGCAGCCACGATCCGAGCAGACCATGGCGGATCAGCGGGAGCGTGATCTCGCGCGAGATGCGTCCGCGCCGCGCGCCGACGCTGCGTGCCGCTTCCTCGAGCTCGTTGCTGACCTGCAGCAGCGACGACGAGATGAGCCGCATGCCATATGCAAGCCAGACGACGGTGTACGCGAGCCACATGCTGAAGATCGTCTGCCGCAGCGGTGTGAGCGGCGGGAAGAACAGGAAGACCCACAGGAACGCGAGGCCGATCAGAAGTCCGGGCACCGCGCGCGGGACGAGCACGAGATAATCGACGACGCGGGACCAGGCATCGTTGCGTCGATGCGTTGCGAAGCCGATCGCCGTGTAGCAGGCGACCGTCAGCGCGCCGCCGACGACGCCGAGCAGCACCGTGTTCCAGATGGCGCGCACGTCGGTGGGCTCGTTGAAGACTTCGCGGAAGTTGTCGACGGTGAATGCTTCGGCGAGGCTCACGCCGAAGCCCCAGTTGGTGACGAACGCGCGAAGCGCGATGCCGGTGAGCGGGACGATCACCGCGACGAACAGCCACAATCCTACGAGCGCGACCGCCACCCATTTCCACCGCCCGAGCGGCAGTTCGCGAATGCGTCCCGCCTTGCCCTTGATCGTCGCGTACCTGCGCACGTTCTGCAGAAGCCGCCGCTGCAGCAGCACCAGCGGAATCGTCATCGCGACGATGCAGACCGCGACCGCCGCCATCAGGTGATACGACGGCGTGCCGAGCTTGTTCGTGAGCTTGTAGAGGTACGTCGACAGCACGAGATGTCCCTCGGGGTCGCCGAGCACGAGCGGCAGCCCGAACAGCTCGAGCCCGAGGAAGAAGATCAGCACGGCCGAGAACAGAAGCGCCGGCATGATCAACGGCAGGCTCACCGACGCCGCGACGCGAAACGGCGAAGCGCCTGCGACCCGCGCCGCCTCCTCGACGTCCGAACCGAGGTTCTTCAACGCGGCCGATGCGTAGATGTATACGTTCGGCACGTGCGTGAGGCCTGCGATCACCGCCATCGCGGCGATCGAATAGAGCCCCCACGGGATGCCGCCGAACAGGTTCGTCGCAAGAATCGAGTAGAACCCGACCGGTCCGGCGGCGACGACATAGCCGAACGACAGCACCATCGGCGAGACGAAGCTCGGCACGAGCAGAAGCGGCTCGATGAGGCGCTTGCCCGGGAAATCGGTGCGCTCCATCACGAACGCCAGCACGCCGCCGAGCGGCACGGCGATCACCGTCATCCCGGCGGCGATCATCAGCGAGTTGACGAGCGCCGACCAGAAATCGGGATCGCTGAAGATGAACGCGTATGCATCGAAGCCGACCTGCTTGACGGCTTCGAAGAACGGCGCGTTGAGCAGGCTCTGATAGACGATCAGCGACAGCGGCGCGAGCACCGCCGCCGCCGTCAGGATGATCGTCAGCGCGCGCGGGACGCCGGCAAGCAGCGCCAGGGCGCCGCGCTCGGTTGCGACCGGCACCGCGGATTTCGCGACGGTCGCCACGGCTCGCCTACTTGCCGCTGCCGGCCGCGATGTTCTTCTTCCAGTCCGACAGAAACTCGAGGCGCTTCTTCGGATCGAGCCATGCGGTGATCTCCGCGCTCACCGGAATCGGCTTGATGGCATTCGGGCCGAGCTCCTTGTCGAGCGACGCGGCCGTGTATTCGGTCTGGACGTCGGTGCGGATCGAGAACAGCTCGACCTCGCCGCCGATCATCTTCTGGCCGCGCGGCGACAGGATGTAGTCGGTCCAGACCTTCGCCGCATTCGGATTCCGCGCGTTCTTGCCGATGAACATCACGCGCGACAGAATCAGCGTGTAGTCCTTCGGCAGCACGACGCCGAGATTCGGATCCTTCTTCGCGCGGACGAGCGCATAGGAGCCGAGCACGTTGTAGCCCAGCAGATGCTCGCCCGAAGACACCTTCTCGAGCATGTTGCCGGTGCTCGCGTAGACGCGATAGCTCGTCGCGCCGAAGCCCTTCTCGAGGTCCTTCATGCCCGGGAAATACTTGGAGTCCTGCACGACGAACATGAAGCCGACGCCGCTCTTCTCGATGTCGTACGTCGTGACCTTGCCCTTGAATTTCGCGGTGTCGGTATTGAGGAGCTTCGCGAACGACGCGTGGTCGTGCGGAATCTCGTTGCCGGTGACGAGACGCTTGTTGTAGATGAACACCGCCGGCTCGTACGTAGTGCCATACGCCTCGTTCTTGTAGACGGCCCACTTCGGCAGCTTGGAGGCTTCCGGCGAAACGTACGTCATCGCCTTGCCTTCGTCGACGAGCTTCACCTGCAGATCCATCGCCGAGCTCCACATGACGTCGGCGCCGCCCTGCCCGGACGCCGATTCGGCGATGAAGCGGTTGTACATCTCGGTCGAGTTCATGTCGTTGTACTCGACCTTGATGTCGGGATAGACGGTGTTGAAATCCTTGATCAGCGGTTGCGCCGCCTTCGTGTCGAGCGCGCTGTAGATGACCACCTTGCCTTCCTTCTTCGCGGCGGCGATGGTCTGCGCATAGTCGGCGGGATACCCGGGCGGGACGGTCTGGGCGAAGACCGGCGCGGCGATCGTCGCAAGGGCAAGGAGCAGCAGGCGTGGCGACATTCAATTCCTCCAGAGGAAAGGTTGACGTCCCCCGCCGTTCTTCTTGCCGCGTTGGGCGCGAATGGCCAACGGGCGGACGTTTCGGCGAACTATTCTATGCCGTAATGGCCCGCGGTCCCCGCGTCGGGCCCGGGCGGCGCCCGTGCGGCCACGCTGTTCGGCCGGCGCGACGCAGGCGACAATGGCGACGATGAACGAAGCGAGCGATCCGATGACGGAGGTCGGCCTGGCGTCGTGGGTCGGGCGCAATGACCGCGCGTTCGACCGCGTGAGCCCGACGCCGGTGGCGGCGCTCGCGGCGACGCTCGACCGCAGCGATCCTCCACCGCAGGACGGCGACGTGCTGCCGCCGCTTTGGCACTGGCTCTACTTCCTGCCGTGCTATCGCACCGCGGAAGCGGGTCCCGACGGCCATGTGCGCCGCGGCGGCTTTCTGCCGCCGATCCCGTTGCCGAGGCGCATGTGGGCGGGCGGGCGCCTTACGTTCCATGCGCCGCTTCACGTCGGCGAGGCGATCGTGCGCGATTCGCAGATCGTCGACATCACGCAGAAGACAGGGCGATCAGGTCCGCTCGCGTTCGTCGTCGTGCGCCATACGATCAGTGGCGAAAGCGGCGTTGCGATCGTCGAGGAGCACGACATCGTCTACCGCGACGAAGCCAAAGCCGGCCAGCCTGCGAGCGGCGGCGCACGAGCGCCCGTCGATGCTGCCTGGTCGCACGAAATCCATCCCGACCCGGTGCTGCTCTTTCGTTATTCGGCGCTGACGTTCAACAGTCATCGGATCCATTACGATCGGCGTCACGTGACCGACGTCGAACGCTATCCGGGACTCGTCGTGCACGGGCCGTTGATCGCGACGCTGCTCGTCGACCTGCTGCGTCGCGCGATGCCGCACGCGACGCTTAGCGCCTTCTCGTTTCGCGCGACGAGTCCGCTTTTCGACGGCGACCCGTTTTTCGTGCGCGGGCAGCCGGCGCACGATCACTCGAGCGTTCGCCTGTGGGCGGCGAGCCCGCGCGGCGCGCTCGCGATGGACGCGACGGCGACGATCGCATGAACGCCGAACGGCCGTCCCGGGACGACGCGCACCCGGACATCCGTGACGCGATTCGCGCACTCTGCGCGCAGTTTCCCGACGAATACTTCCGGCGCATCGACGCCGAGCGCGGCTATCCCGAGGCGTTCGTCGACGCGCTGATCGGCGCCGGCTGGCTTGCGGCGATGATTCCCGAGGCGTACGGCGGCACCGGCGTCGGCCTCGGCGCCGCGTCGGTGATCCTGGAAGAGATCAACCGCTGCGGCGGCAATGCCGGCGCCGTGCACGGACAGATGTACAACATGGGCACGCTGTTGCGCCACGGCAGCGAGGCGCAGAAGCGTGCGTGGCTGCCGAGCATCGCCGACGGCACGCTGCGGATCCAGTCGATGGCGGTCACGGAGCCGACGGCAGGGAGCGACACGACGAAGATCCGGACGACCGCCGTGAAGCACGGCGATCGCTACGTCGTCAACGGTCAGAAAGTGTGGATTTCGCGCGTGCAGCACTCCGACCTCATGATCCTGCTCGCGCGGACGACGCCGCTCGCCGACGTGAAAAGGCGCTCGGAGGGGCTGTCGATCTTCATCGTCGACCTGCGGGAGTCGATCGGACACGGCCTCACCGTGCGGCCGATCCGCAACCTGGTCAATCACGAGACGAACGAGCTCTTTTTCGACAACCTGCAGATTCCTGCGGAGAACCTGATCGGCGAGGAAGGGCAGGGCTTCCGTTACATCCTCGATGGCCTCAATGCCGAGCGCACGCTGATCGCGGCGGAGTGCATCGGCGATGGATACTGGTTCATCGATCGCGCGGTCAGGTACGCGAATTCGCGGATCGTCTTCGACCGGCCGATCGGCAGGAACCAGGGCGTGCAGTTTCCGATCGCCGAGGCGTACATCGAGATCGAGGCCGCGAACCTGATGCGCTATCGCGCGTGCGAGCTGTTCGATGCGCAAAAGCCGTGCGGCGCCGAGGCGAACATGGCGAAGCACCTCGCGGCGAAAGCGTCGTGGGAAGCCGCGAACGTGTGCCTGCAGACACACGGCGGCTTCGGCTTCGCCAGCGAATACGACATCGAGCGGAAATTTCGCGAGACGCGGCTCTACCAGGTCGCGCCGGTGCCGACGAACATGATCTTCGCGTACATCGCCGAGCACGTGCTCGGGCTGCCGAGGTCGTTCTAGCGGATAAGTGGGGTCAGAGACGACTTTCCATGCACTTCGTCGCATGTCGCACGTCTCGTCTGGAAAGTCGTCTCTGACCCCACTTATCCCTGACCCCATTCATGCGGTCAATCCGCCAACGCGGTCTTGTTCGTCTTCATCGCCTCCTGCAGGCGCTTCTGCGACGCGACGTCGGCCGTGCGCTTGCCGGCCATCATTTCGGTGATCCAGTTCACGAGCAATTGCGTATACGACTGCCGCCAGCTCGGATCGGTGAGACCATGATCGGCGTCGTCGATGATCCGGTAGGTGAGCGATCTCGCGCCGGCGAACGCGTTGCGGTAATTCTCGATCACCTCGTGCGGAACGATCGTATCGTGCGCGCTTTCGACGACCAACACGTCGCCGCGAAACGCCGTCGCCGCGCGCAACGCCCGGTTGTCCTGCGCCTCGATGACGAGCCGCCGATATGCTTCGAGACCTTGGAGCTTGCGCAGCTCGAGTTTCGGCGACGTCCAGTCGGTGTCCTTGTACAGCGCCGGCGCGCGCAAGCCCAGCCATTTGACCGGGCGCAGCGTCGTGAGGATCGTCGCGAGATAGCCGCCGTAGCTGCTGCCGACGACCGCGATCTGGTCGTCGTCGACTGCCGCTTCGCGCACCAGTCGATCGTACGCCGCGAGCGCGTCCGTCAGATTGTCCTCGCGCGTCACGGTCGCCTGCTGGGTCACCGTCTTCGCGTGTCCGCGCATGTCGACCGTCAGGCATGCGCAGCCGAGCGCCGCAATCTCGCGCGCACGCGATGCGAGTTGCGCCTGGCTGCTGCCCCAGCCGTGCAGGAACAGCACGCCGGGCATGCGGGTGTCGGGGACGATCAGCGTCGCGGCGATGCAGTGCCCGCCGACGGCGATCTCGAACGTCTCGTCATGCGTGAACATCGCGCGAAAGCTGCACGTACTTCGTCAACGGGCCCGCGCGCTCGTCGACGCCTTCGAAATACACGGTGGAACCGGCCGGCGGCGATACGTCCGCCCCATAGACTTCCGTCGACGATGCGCGCACGACGGCAACCGACGGATCGTCGCGAAACGCCGCGAGCGCCGCGATTTCGGCGCTGCTCGCGCCGCCGACGCGCCACGATTGCTCGAGCACGCCGCTGCGCCGCACGCCCGACGCATCGACGCCTTCGGCGATGTCGTAGTTGCGCCGCGACGCGAACAGGCCGGCGTAGCAGTCGAACGCGGCCTCGTCGTAGAGCCGCGCGTGCAGCACGGCGCGCCGCGTCGCGGGCGCGTGGTCGTGCGCGAGCAGCGCGTCGTAATCGCCACGTGCGACCAGCAGGTCCGATCCGCCGTAGACCTGGTGACCGTGGTTGTTGCGCGTCAGGCGCTGCGTGCCGCAGTAGCTCGCGACGAGGTCGTCGACGCGCGCCTGGCCGACGCTGTGCGTCGTCACGTCGACGAGATCCTGCTCGAGCGCAATGCCGAAGCGCGCCACTTCGTCGGCATCGGCGTCCGCGAGCGCCTGCTCGAGCGCGCGCTCGTCGCTCACCACGATCTGACCGTAGCCGCCGATACCGAGCGCGCGCTTGATGCGAACGGGCCCGTGGACGAAAAGCCGCACGCCGGCGCGCATCGCATCGTCGGTCGAAAACGCGGCATAGCCTTCGAGCACCGCACCGCGCACGCGCTGCCCGAACGCCTCGGACCAGCCTTCGGGCACGCACGCGCGCTCGTCGACGAGCGGATGGCTGATGCACTTCGTCGCGACGAACGCATGCGGGACGACGCCGCCGAAGAGATCGTCCTCGTCGGCGATACCGAGCGCGCGCGCATCGTCGACGCCGACGAGCGTGTCGGTCGGGACGAAATAGGGGATGTGCCCGTAATCCACGCCGGCATCGTATTCGCCGGCGAACGGGGCGCCCTTGATCGCCGCGAGCGCGCGCGCAATCGCGCCGCACGTTGCATGATCGTGCGCGGCGCGCTGGCTCTTCGCGTCGCGAAAGACGACGACGCCGCGTCGTGCGCAGGCTACGCCCGCAGCGGCGACCGTTATCGCACTGGTCTGCATCATGATTCGCAATCGCCTGTCGATGCTGAATCGCCTTGGACCTTCCCGTTCGCGGTTGATTGCCGCAATCCTAGCGTCCGTCGGATCGGCGTGCGCCGTTGCCAGCGGATCGAAATTGCTGACTCGAGCAACAACTCCGCGAAGAGCGGGGAGCGGAACAATGACCGGGGAACAGGTGTTCGTCAACGTGATCCTACGATCCTCGCGGCCGATGGCCAGGACCTCGGGATGAACGCTCGTCGACGCGCCTGCACCGTGCTTCCCGTTCTCATGCTTGCCTGCATCGCGAGCGCGGGTGACGCGCAGCACCTTCGATCCCACGCCTCCGGGCCGATGGCGTCCGACGCCTCCAAGGCAGCGATGCCGGCGCCGCCGGCCGGCCCGTTCGTCATCGATTCCCGCAAGACGTCGGACCAGTTGCTTGCGGAGTCGATGGCGGTCATGTCGCGCGACATGCAGCAAGCGCCGATGAGCGGCGATCCCGACCGCGACTTCGCGTCGATGATGATTCCGCATCACCAGGGCGCGATCGACATGGCGAAGGTCGAGGTGTTGTACGGCAAGGATCCCGTACTGCGCAGGCTCGCGCAGGAAATCATCGTCACGCAGGGATCGGAAATCGCCGTGATGCGCAGGCAATTGCAAAAGGCGGGCGACACGCCGTCCGCTTCACGTTGAGGATGATAAGGCCCATGACCTTCGAGCCCCGATTCGTTTCCGCAGCGTTCGCCGTCGCGATGCTGCTTTCGCAAACTGCGATCGCCGGGCAGGCGCCGGGTCCTGCGAGCGCCCCCGACATTCCGATCACCTCCAGCGATCGCGTCTACATGAGCGACCAGACGTCGAACACCGTCTCCGTCGTCGATCCCGCCACCGAGAAGCTGCTCGGGGTGATCAGGCTCGGGGATCCGCTACCCGGCAGCCTGAATCCGCGATACAGGCAGCAGCTGCTCGTCCACGGCATGGGCTTCGCGCCCGACCACCGCACGCTCGCCGTCGTGTCGACCGGCTCCAACTCGATCGCTTTCATCGATACGCAGACCAATGTCGTGAAGCAGGTCGACTATCTCGGCCGCGCGCCGCACGAGGCGATGTATACGCCGGACGGCAAAGAGGTCTGGGTGACGATTCGCGGCGAGGATTACGTGCAGGTGATCGATGCGAGGTCGCTCAGGCTGACCGATCGCATCGACGTCGCCAACGGTCCCGGGATGACGATCTTTTCGCCCGACGGCCGCTACGGCTACGTCTGCTCGAGCTTCAGCCCCGAAACCGACGTCATCGACGTGAAGAGTCACCGCATCGTCGCACGCGTTCCCCAGGCGTCGCCGTTCTGCCCGAACATCGCGGCGACACCGGACGGTCGGCAGGTCTGGCTGACGCTGAAGGACGTCGGCAAGACGCAGGTGATCAACGCGGCGCCGCCATTCAATACGCTCGCGATCCTCGATACCGGTCCGATCACCAACCACGTGAACTTCGCGCGTAACGCCAACGGCCAGTTCGCGTACGTCACGGTCGGCGGCCTCAATGCCGTGAAGGTCTACACGACGAACGATCAGCCGCGTCTCGTCGCCGTCATTCCGGTCGGCGACCTGCCCCATGGTATCTGGCCGTCGGGCGACGGCAGCCGTATCTATGCCGGGCTCGAGAACGGCACCGCGCTCGCCGCGATCGATACGCTTCGCAATGCGGTCGTCGCGACGATCCCGACAGGTCAATCGCCGCAGGCCATCGCGTTCGTACCCCAGGCGGTCCCATCCGGTCCCGGTACGGACAACCTCGCGCCGATCGGCGCATCCGGAGAAGCGGTCCATCTTGCGCTCGTCGCGGTCGGCACGAACGACGTCAAGACGACCGTCGCCGTCAACGATCAGGGCCTGATCGATCTGCTCGAAGCGGCTGCCTCCGGTCTCGTGCCGAAGCAGTTGTATGTGTTGGCGCTTGCCGCCACCAAGGACGGCTCCGGCCCGCTCGAGCCGATCGCGCGTTTCGCCGCCGGAGCCGACGGCGGGGCGATTCCCGTCACGATCGGCGCGTTTCGTCGCGCTCTGACGGGCGGCGACGAAATCACGCCGCCCCGATTTCTCGTGATCGCCCATGCCGGAGAAGGCGGGCAAATCGGCGCGGTCGTGCAAGTCCAGCGCTGAGGCGAGCGCCTCGGTCCGCATCCGGGACCGCATTTTGCTGTTGCATGAGCGGCGCATGCGGCGTTCGCGCGCCGTTGGCGTGCTCGTCCGGTGCGGCGTGTGCAGACGCACAGGCGCAAAAGCGCCGCCGGATCGGCTTCTGGCTTGTCGCCGTGCCAGTGCTTGCGTTGCTGGCCGTGCCGTCGCTCGCGCCGCTGTTCTACTGAAAGGGAGTCACGATGCGCAAGATGTTGGTCACGGTCCTGCTTGCAGCGCTCCCGCTCGCCACCGTTGCCGCACCGGTTACAACGGTTGTGCTCGATGTTCAGAACATGACGTGCGAGCTGTGCCCGATTAGGGTCAGGAAATCGCTCGACAAGGTTGCGGGCGTGGCAGATACCAGGGTCGACTTCGCGGCGAAAACGGCCACCGTCAGATTCGATCCTGACCGGGCGAACGTCGCGGCGTTGATCGCGGCGACGACCAACGCCGGTTATCCGTCGTCACCGCATCACTGAGCAGGCACCGCGTGGTCGTTCTCGACTCGGTGCTGACGTGCCCGAACTGCGGTTTCGCCAGGCTGGAACACATGCCAACCGATGCGTGCCAGTTTTTCTACGAGTGTCACGGCTGCGCAACGGTGCTGCGCCCGCAGTCAGGCGATTGCTGCGTGTTCTGTTCGTACGGCAGCGTTGCCTGTCCTCCCATTCAGCAGCACGGCTCGGCGTGTTGCCGCTCGCCAGGGAATTAGCGCTTCCCCGCGGTTGTTCACGCATTGCCACTTGCGGAGGATGCCATGCTGCGAAGAAACCGTACGTCATCTCGCTCGCTCACGCGTCACGTCGACACCCACGTTCCCGCAAACGCCACCGCGCACGCAGCCCGGCCCGAATTCCGGGCGAAAGCGCTGCCGCTGATTCTCGCGACGTCGCTCGGCATCGCGATGGGCGGCTTCATCGCCGCAAGAGATGTTGCGCGTGCAGCGCCGGCCGCCAGCGCCACGCAACACCGTGCGAACGCCGGCATCCGTGCCGCTCCGGCAGGCACCGGCGATATTTCCGGCAAGACGTTCGAGGCACAGGTTGCCGCCAACACGAGCCAATTGTTCGACGAAGGCCGCAACACTTTCCGCTTCGACACCTTCGGGGACGAAGCCTACTGGGGCGACACGCTGAAGCTGCATCAGGCGATCGAAGGCGCGGGCTTCGGCGGCGTCGGCTCGGGGATCACACCGCGTGCGGCGCTCGATCTCGGCTTGAAGGTCGATGCCGACGCGCTGTCAGGCATCAATGGCCGCTTGCGAAGCGGACAAATCGATCTCGACAGCCCGGCGGCCACGCTCGCGTTGCTCAAGGCGAATGCGGTGGTCGGCTTGACGGGCTTCTTCAACGAGGATGGATCGCTCAAGTCGGTTGGCATCCAGTGCGCGTTATGCCATTCCACCGTCGACAATTCGGTCGCCTTCGGCATCGGCCATCGCCTCGATGGCTGGGCCAATCGCGATCTTGACGTCGGCAAGATCATCGCCTCGGCGCCGGATCTTTCGTCGGTCGCGACGCTTCTGGGCATCAGCATCCCGGCGGTCAAGACCGTGCTGAATAGCTGGGGGCCGGGGAAATTCGACGCCGAGCTGTTCCTCGACGGCAAGGCGTTCAATCCGAAACAGATGTCGCACGGTGTGACCACCGGAACGAACGTTTCCGGTGCGACCTTGATACCGAATGCCTACGGACTTGCCGGTTTCAATCAGCACACGTGGACGGGTGCATGGGGCACCGTCACGTACTGGAATGCCTTCGTCGCGAACCTGGAAATGCACGGAAAGGGACGCTTCTTCGATCCGCGGCTCAACAACCCGGCGCAATTCCCGATCGCGGCTGCCAATGGCTTCGGCGACCTGCCACACATCAATCCCGACGACGATCGCATTACGGCGAAGCTGCCCGCATTGCACTTCTATCAGCTCGCGCTTCCCGCGCCGACGCCGCGACCCGGCATCGACTTCGACCCGACCGCCGCCGCTCGCGGCGACGAGCTTTTCAGTGGCAAGGCTGGATGCAACAACTGCCACGTCGATCCGCTGTGGACCGAGCCCGGCTGGAATCTGCACAAGCCCGAAGAGATCGGCATCGACAGCTTCGAGGCCGATCGCGCGCCCGATCATGCCTACAAGACGATGAACCTCAACGGCCTGTTCGTTCGCGAGAACGGCTTGTTCATGCAGCCCGCGAACAAGGGCCGGTTCTTCCACGACGGCCGGTTCGCAACGCTCGCGGATGTCGTCGATCACTACGACATCTTCTTCAAGCTCAACCTCTCCGATCAGGAGAAGCACGATCTCATCGAATATCTGAAATCGCTTCCCGAGGCGGAGTCTTCAAGTGAAGGGTCGAAGTGAATCCGGTCATTGCACCCGGTGCTTCCAGGTGGCGGCATACGTCGCGTCGATCGTGATGCCGAACGCGACATGCGCGATCGGCCTGATGACGTCACGCGTGATCGCAAACCACGGCAGCGCCATGTGAACCGGTACGTGTTGACGACACGGAGGACGAGACCGAAGAGCGCACCGGCGACGATCGCCGCGCGTGGGGTTCGGCGTTTTGGACCGATGCGCACGGAGCCGCGCTACGACAGGGAGTAAAGCAAAGGCGTCATCTGTTTGCTCGGCATTGCCCATGGATTGCACATGCTCCTTCGTCGCGTTGCGAGCGCGCGTTTGATGACTGTCGCCGATGCGTCCGCGAAGCGGGAAGGCGCACCCATGCTTCGCTTGCTGCTCATGTTCGCGATGCTGATCGCCGTGCTGCCGAACCGTACGGATGCGCACCCTTCGTTCGCGACGCGGGATAGCGCGGTCTCGATTCGGCCAAGCGACGTGACGTCCGAGGCCGGTCCGAAGCAGCGCGCGGCGCGGATCTTCTTTTCGGATCGAAGGCTCGTCACGCAGCATGGTGAGACCGTGCAGTTCTATACCGACGTGTTGCGCGACAGGACGGTCCTCATCCACTTCATCTTCACGCAATGCACGGACTCGTGCCCGACGCAGACCGCCCGGGTCGCGGCGGTGCAATCGCTGCTCCCCGACGCGGCGAGGCGCCGCATCGCCTTCGTGTCGATCAGCGTCGACCCCGAGCACGACACGCCGCAGGCACTCGACGAATATGCAACGCGGTTTGGCGCACGGCCGGGCTGGACGTTCCTGACGGGAAGCAAGGCGAACGTCGACGACGTCCTGCGACGCGTGGGACAGCTCGCGCCGTCGCGCGAATCGCATACCACGCTGTTCATCCTCGGCAACGTCAAATCGGGTCACTGGATCAAGGTGCATCCCGATGCCGACCCCAAGGATATCGCCGCCTATCTGCTTTCGCTGGCGGCGGAAACCGGCGCCGACATGGAACGGCGCTGATTGCAGTGCAAGGCATTGCGTTGATTAACCCGCGAGGAGGAGAGTGCGATGCGACCCTTGATGAAGTTCGCCCTGGCGAGCGCGTTCGTGTGTGCGGCGACGACAGCGACTGCGGCAGAAAAGATCTCGATCCGCGATTACTGCGATGCCAGTGATCCCGCGTGGGCGCCGACCGGCGGCTGCGTGCTGGAAGAGGGCGATGTGACCGTCGCCGAATTCAATGCGCTGCTGACTTCGATGCTGAGCACCGCGGTGGTCGGACATCCCGCATGGCGCTTTCAGCCGTCGTTCACCGAGATCGAGCCCGGCGATTCCGTTCGCGTCAGCAACGACGGTGGCCGGCCGCATACGTTCACCGAAGTGGCTCAATTCGGAGGCGGCATGATTCCCCCGCTCAGCAAGGGTCTCATCGAAGCGCCCGAATGCGCGACGGCGACCGTGATTCCCGCCGGAGGGCGTACCGTGATTCGTGGGCTCGCGGAGGGCACGCACCTGTTCCAATGCTGCATCCATCCATGGATGCACGAACTGGTGAAGGTGCAGCGCGAAGCCGACCGCTGATATTGCCGCGCATCGCTCGCGGGAAACGGCTCCGCCCGACGTTGCGGAGCCGCATCACGCGTGTCCCGCGACGAAAGACCCGCACTGATCATCGGCGGCGTCGGGCCTTACCGACGCTGTCGCGCGCTCAGTGCTTCGCCGTGTTTACCTTCGCGAGCGCCAATTTGAGCGCGTTCGCCAGCTTGCTCGCGTCGTCGTTGGCCCAGAAGTGCATGAAGAACAGACGGGGCCGATCGTCGAGCATGTGGTTGTGCAGCGCCGTCACCTCGATGCCGTTCTCGCGCAGCGCCTTCAACACCGGGTTCACCTCGCTCGCGGTCAGCACGAAGTCGCCGGTCACCGCTGCCTTTCCCGGACCGGTCGGTTGAAAGTTGATGCCGATCGCCGAACCCATCGCTTCCGGGACGTCCATTCCGCCGTCCTTGATCCGTTCGGCGCGCGCGATGCTGATTTGGTACACGCCACCGCTCACCTTGCCTTTGTGTCCGATCGCACGGTCGATGGCAGCCGTGTCGAGGTCGATTTCCGGACTCGAAGCTGCGCTTGCGGGGGCCGCATTTCCGAACGGCGTCCTGCTCTCGCCGAGCGCATCGTGGAGGGTAGTGGCGAGCTTCACCGGATCACCGCGACCGAGTACGTGCATGTAGAGCGTGAACGGTTCGTTGCGCAGCAGGTGGTTGTGCAACGCGGTGATCGCGATTTCGCCTTCCTCGAGCTTCTTCATCACCGGATTGACTTCGGTCGGCAGGAGCACGAGGTCGCCCATGACCATCCCCCGGTCACCATGCTTCGTGAATGCGAGCCAGGAGCCGAGCGCCAGCGCAGGCTTGATCTCGACGCCATCGAGCGTGACCTTGAGATCGGTACGCGGAAGACCGACGCGATAGACCTCTCCCTGTGCTGTTCCTTTCTTGCCCAGCGCCTTGCCGACGGCACTCATCCACGCGGGATCAGCCGCTGCGGCCGACATTGCGAGGCTCGCGGCGAACGTCAGCACGGTCAATCGAAACGACGCTTTGATCATGACACTCCTCCTTGGGCCGCTGACCCAATACGGGAGCAGATCTTGGACGCGCGCCGCGTCTTGAAACGGGGAGTCTGCCGAAAATCCCCGTAAGCGACTAAGACTCGATCCCGGCGCGTTTGTTCGTCGGGCGATCGTGCTCGAGGTCCGCAAGCACGTTCTCGACCGCGCTGCATTTCGGCGGTCTGGCGAGATGATGACCGACGCTCGGTTTCGCGGTGCCGTCCGACGAAAGACAGTCGGCGAAACCGCGGTCAACCGGCATAATTCGGGCTCGTTTCCCCGCGGGCCATCGACATGCCACGTACGCCGGTCCATCTCGTCGCTGCCGTGCTCATCGACGCACGCATGAAGAGTTTCGCCACGGCTGTCTGCTTGACCGTCGCAATCACCGGTTTCGACTGTGCCGCGGCGCAGACGCTGCGCGAGCTCTCGGACCTGTCGCTCGAAGAGCTTTCGCAAGTCGAGATTACGTCGGTGTCGAAGCGACCCGAGCCGCTCGGCAATGCGGCCGCGGCCGTCTACGTGATCACGAACGACGACATTCTCCGTTCGGGCGTGACGAGCCTCGCCGAAGCGCTGCGCCTTGCGCCGAACCTGGAGGTGGCCCGGGTCGACGCGCAGACGTACAACATCTCGGCGCGCGGAATGAATTCGGTCAACGCGTCGAACAAGCTCCTCGTTCTCGTCGACGGGCGCAGCATCTACACGCCGTTTTTCACCAGCGTGTTCTGGGATCAGCAGACGGTGATGCTCGACGACATCGAGCGCATCGAAGTGATCAGCGGCCCGGGTGGCACGCTCTACGGCTCGAACGCGGTCAACGGCGTCATCAACATCATCACGAAGAACTCGGCCGACACGCAGGGCGGCTTGATCGATGCCAAGGTCGGCAACCTCGTGCAGCGCGGCGACGGCCGCTACGGCGGCAAGCTCGGCAACGCCGGCACCTATCGCGTCTATGCATTGGGCTTCGGCGAAGGCCACACGGACCGGCAGGACGGCAGCAGCGCGATGGATGCATGGAACGGCAAGCAGGCCGGCTTCCGCAGCGATTTCAGAGCGCTCGACGGCGCGTTCGCCGTCCAGGGCGACTTCTACGAGAACCTGATCGACACGCCCGGCGGGCGCCGCAGCGGCGGCAACGTGCTCGGCCGGTTCACGACGCGCGTGCTCGGCTCGTCGCTCGAAGTGCAGGCGTACTACGACCAGCAGGATCGCGCGACCGTCGATGCCAACGGCGGGCGCGCCGCCGAGAAGGTCAGGACCTACGACGTGCAAGCGCAGGACATCGTCGTATTCGGTGCGCATCAAATCGTCTGGGGCGTCGGCCAGCGGACGTGGATCGACCGCTTCACGAACACGGCGAATCCGTTCGTGCTCGTTCCCGAGAGCCAGACGCTCAACCTGACGAACGTCTTCGGACAGGACACGATCGCCGTGCGTGACGATTTGTCGCTGACGCTCGGCACGAAGTTCGAGTACAGCGACTTCAGCGGCTGGGAAGTGATGCCGAGCGCGCGTGCCGGCTGGCGCGTCGATTCCAGGAATTTCTTCTGGGGCGCCATTTCGCGCGCCGTGCGCACGCCGTCACGTCTCGAGCGCGATTTGACCGCACCCGGGATCGTCAATCAGTCGCCCGATTTCGAATCGGAGAAGCTCGTTGCGTACGAGGCCGGCTGGCGATCGCAATTGACGTCGGATGCGTCGCTGTCGGTGTCGCTGTTTTACAACGATTACGGCGATCTTCGCACGACGAAGCCGAATCCGGTCACGTTCCTGCCCGTCACGTTCGGCAACGGATGGGAGGGCCATACCTATGGCGCCGATGTCTGGGGGAGCGTGAGCCCACTGCCGTGGTGGCGGCTCGATGCCGGCTTCGAAGTCCTGCGCAAGCGCTTTCACCTGAAGCCCGGCGAAGTGGATATCGCCGGCATCCAGACGGTGCTCGGTCACGATCCGGGGCATCAGGTCTTCCTGCACTCGTACATGGACGTCGCGCCCCACGTGCAGCTCTACGTCGGGTTGCGCCAGGTGGGCGCGCTGTCCGACGTCGGCGTGCCGTCGTACTTCGAGGCCGATCTGCGCCTCGCGTGGCGCGTGCGGCCCGATCTCGAGATCTCGATCGCCGGATACAACCTCGTGCATGCGCACCACGCCGAGGCGACGGCGCCTCCGATCCAGGAAATTCCACGCAGCGGTTACGTCGGGGCTCGGTGGAGTTTCTGAGCGTGACGCGCAACGCGTGCATCGTCGCCGCGACGCGCCTGCTGCTCGTCGCAATCGCTGCGTGCCTGCCGGCGCTTGCGGCGACGCCCGCATGCGCCGAGACGCCATCCGTCGAGTACGCGGTGAAGGCGACGTATCTCTACAAGTTCGCGCCGTTCGTCGAATGGCCGGGTGATGCGCTGCAGGGGTCGGACCCGCTCGTCATCTGCACCGTCGGCCGCGACGCCGTCGCCGACCTGGTCGACGAGGCGGTGAAGGGGCAGGCGTCGGCCGGCCACCCGATTCGCGTCGTTCGTCTTCAGGGCGACGCGCGCGGCGCGCGTTGCAATATCCTGTATGTCGCGGTC
>DATNGN010000104.1:0-18619 GCA_035605875.1 Casimicrobiaceae bacterium | reverse complement strand
CGCGGCGATCGCATCGACGGTGTCGGCATGCAGCGGCGCGTCGCTGCGCAGCGTCGTGCTCGCGCTCTCGGTCCTCGCCGTCATTCGAGCTTCCGCAGGTCGTCGATCACCTTGCCGTCATTCGGCAACTCGTCGATCGAGCGGAACAGGACGTCGCCGCGAAGCTTCGTCACGTCGCGAATCGACGCGACGATCGCATCGGCGAGTAGCGTATCGACGTTGCACACTTCGACGTGCAGGATCATCCGATCGCTGCCTTCCGGGTTGTCGACGACGAGTCTTGCACGCCTGACTTCGGGGTGCCGCTTGACGATCGCGTCGACCTGTCCCGGGTGCACGAACATCCCCTTGACCTTCGTCGTCTGATCGGCGCGGCCGAGCCAGCCCTTGATCCGCACGTTGGTGCGCCCGCAGGCCGACTCGCCGGGCAGCATCGCCGACAGGTCGCCGGTGCCGAAGCGAACGAGCGGATAGTCGGCGTTCGCGAGCGGCGTCACGACCACCTCGCCGACTTCGCCGGCCGGTACCGGCTCGCCGGTGCCGGGACGCACGATCTCGACGATCACGCCTTCGTCGACGACGAGGCCGTCGCGCGCCGGCGTTTCGTAGGCGACCGCGCCGACGTCCGCGGTCGCATACACCTGATAACCCTGAATGCCGCGACCGATCCACGCGTCGCGCAGCGTCGCCGGAAACGGTTCCGCCGAAACGAGCGCCTTCGTGATGCTCGACACGTCGATGCCTGCTGCGTCGGCGCGCTCGAGGATGATGCGCAGGAACGACGGCGTGCCGACGTAACCGGCGGGACGCAGGTCGCCGATCGCCGCGACCTGCTGCTCCGTCTGCCCGGTGCCGCCGGGAAAGACCGTGCAGCCCAGCGCATGCAATCCGGTCTCGAGCATCGAGCCGGCCGGCGTCAGGTGATGGGCGAAGCAGTTGTGGACGAGGTCGCCTTTTCGAAAACCGGCTGCGAACAGCGCACGCGCAAGCCGCCAGTAGTCGGCGCGCTCGCCTTCGGGCTCGTAGATTCCGCCGGGCGACGCGAACACGCGGCGCATCGCGCCCCATCGCGTCGCCGCCAAGCCGCCGAACGGTCGCGATCGTTTCTGCAGATCGGCAAGCGCCGACTTGCGGATGACCGGCAATTGCGCGAGCGCCTGCGGCGTCGTGATCGACTGCGGATCGACGTGCGCAAGCGATTCCGCGAACGCAGGCGCGTGCGCCTTCGCGTAGGCGATCTGCCGCTGCAGCTGCGCGTATTGCTCGCGCGCACGCACGGCGGGGTCGCGCGTCTCGAGGGCGTCGTAGTGCTCGGTCGTCAAGGACGTGCCCTCGCCTGCGTCGACCCCTCACCCGCCTCGCTCGCGCTCGGCTCGCTCTCCCCGCGCGCGGGGAGAGGGCCGGGGTGAGGGGCAGCGATCACGCGAGCCACCGTTTGCGCCGCCGGTAATGCTTGACGTCGCGGAAACTTCTTCGCCCCGACGTCGACAGCCCGAGGTAGAACTCCTTCACGTCCTCGTTGTTCGCAAGCGCGGACGCGGCACCGTCCATCACGACGCGGCCATTCTCGAGAATGTAGCCGTAGTTCGCGTGACGCAACGCGACCATCGTGTTCTGCTCGGCGAGCAGGAACGACACGCGCTCGTTGCGGTTGAGGTCGCCGACGATCGCGAAGATCTCCTCGACGATCTGCGGTGCGAGGCCCATCGACGGCTCGTCGAGCAGGATCATCGACGGATGCGCCATCAGCGCGCGGCCGATCGCGGTCATCTGCTGCTCGCCACCCGACGTGTAGCCGGCGAGGCTCGCGCGCCGCTCCTTCAAACGCGGGAAGTAGTGATAGACGCGCTCGAGCGCGGCCGCCAGGTCGCTGCGCGAGCCCTTGCGCGTGAATGCGCCGGCAAGCAGGTTGTCCTCGACCGTCAGATGCGCGAAGCAATGCCGGCCTTCCATCACCTGGCACACGCCGCGGCGCACGAGGTCGTTCGGCGTCAGCCGGTCGACGCGCTGGCCGCGATACTCGATCGTGCCCTTCGTGACTTCGCCGCGCTCGGCGCGCAGCAGATTCGAGATCGCCTTCAGCGTCGTCGTCTTGCCGGCGCCGTTCGCGCCGAGCAGCGCGACGATGCCGCCTTCCGGCACTTCGAGCGAAACGCCCTTCAGCACGAGAATGACGTGGTTGTAGATGACCTCGATGCCGTTCACCGTCAGCATCGGCGAACCGGCAACGCGCGGTCGCGTGCTCGCGAGGTCGGCGCTCGGCGTCATGGCGGATACGACTCGGGGCCGGACATCGGATTGCGGCGCAATCCGGTATCCGACCCCGCGGTCGCCGTGCGATTACGCGCCGTCTTCCTTGCCGCAGTCACGCGTCGGAAGCTTCTTCTCCTCGGCGTACTTTTTCGCCGACGCGCGGATCATCGGCCCGATGATCTTCATGTCGGACTCGTAGCGGCTGTTCGGCACAACGTTCCACTTCTTGCCGTCCCACGTCTCGACCATCGCGGCGTGCGCGCCCTCATGGTTCTCGCACGACGTATGGATCGGCTCCATGAAGCCGTTCATGCCGAGCTTCTTGATCATCTCGGGCGTCACCTCGAGATGCTCGAGGCCCCAGCGCACCTGCTCGCCCGTCAACGGCTTCTTGCCGAATTTCTCCTGCGCCTTGCGCACCGCCTCGACGCCGAACATCGCGGAGACCATCCCGCGGTTGTAGAGCACCTCGCCGATGTCCTCCTTCTTGCCGGTGCCCTGGCCCTTGTCGTAGACGTACTTGACGATGTCGGCGTGCACGGCGCCCTTGCCGGCCGGCGCGAGGAACACGAGCGCGTTGTAGCCCTTCGCGCCGTCGCCCGCGGGAATGACGTCGGGCTCGGCGCCCGACCACCAGACGCCGTACATCTTGTCGCGCGGATATCCGGTTGCGACCGCTTCCTTGATCGCGGTCGAGTTCATCACCCCCCAGCCCCAGAGAAACACGAAGTCGGGCCGTTGCTGGCGGATCTGCAGCCACGTCGCCTTCTGCTCGACGCCCGGATGCGTGACCGGCAGCAGGATCAGCTCGAAGCCGGAGAGCTTCGCGCGCTCCTGCAACAGCGCGATCGGCTCCTTGCCGTACGGCGAGTCGTGATAGACGAGCGCGATCTTCTTGCCCTTGAGCTTGTCCATGCCGCCCAGCTTCTTGCCGACGTGCTGGACGAGGATGTCTGCGGCGTCCCAATACGTGCCGCCGATCGGGAAGTTCCAGCCGAACACGCTGCCGTCGACCGAATCGGCGCGGCCGTAGCCCGCGGTGATCAGCGGAATGTGATCGGCGAACGACTTGTCGGTGAGCGCGAACGTGATGCCGGTCGACAGCGGCTGGAACGTCGTCGCGCCCGTCGGTCCCTTGCCCTTCAGCCGCTCGTAGCACTCGACGCCGCGGTCGGTCGCGTAGCCGGTCTCGCACTCCTCGAACGTGATCTTGACGCCGTTGATGCCGCCGTCGCGGGCGTTCACGAGCTTCAGGTAATCGTCGTATCCGTTCGCCCACGGCACGCCGTTGGGCGCGTAGGCGCCGGTCCGGTAGACCAGCACCGGGAAGAACTGCTCGTTCGCCTGGGCGAACGCCGTGCCGCTCGTCGCGAGCGACGCCGCCACGGTGAGCGCGGCGAGGGCGAGCGTCCCTTTCAATCTGCTTTTCATGGCCTTCCTCCTGATGAAAAACGACGCCTCGCCATCATAGTCCCGAACGGAGCGCGGCGCGACCTGACCCAGGGCCCGGCCACGCCGCGTCCGCCACGGCGAACGGTGTCCTAATGCGGGAAGGGCCAGAGCCGCAGCTTTTCCTTCCCGATCGCCCACAGCCGCGCGAGCCCATGCGGCTCGAGGACGAGGAACAGCACGATCAGCGAACCGAAGATCATGAACTCGACGTTGGCCGCCATCGCCGTCGACAGCGGAACGCCCATCTTCCTCGGGATCTGGTTGAGCGCGATCGGCAGCACGACGATGAACGCCGCACCGAGGTACGAGCCGAGGATCGAACCCATGCCGCCGATGATGATCATGAAGAGCAGCGAGAACGACAGGTTCAGGTCGAAGGCGAGCGGCTCCCACGACCCGAGTTGCAGGAAGCCCCATAGCGCGCCCGCGACGCCGCAATAGAACGAGCTCACGCCGAACGCCGTGAGCTTCGCGTAAACGGGACGGATGCCGATAACCTCGGCCGCGACGTCCATGTCGCGTGTCGCCATCCAGGCACGGCCGAGGTGTCCGCGCGTCAGGTTCTTCGCGATCAGCGTGAACACGATGAGCACGCCGAGCAGGAACAGGTACTTGTCGCGCGGCGTGTCGAGCGTCCAGCCGAAGAGCGTGACCGGCGCCGTCGACACCGATCCGGAGTGCGCGTAGTCGGTGAACCACTTGACGCGCGCGAAGACCCAGTCGGTGAAGAACTGCGCGGCGAGGGTCGCGACGGCGAGATAGAGACCCTTGATGCGCAGGCTCGGGATGCCGAAGAACATGCCGACGAGCGCCGCGATGAGGCCCGCGAGCACCAGCACGATCAGGAAGTTCAGCATCGGCACGCGCTGCACGAGGTTGTACGCCGCGTACGCGCCCCACGCCATGAATGCCGCGTGGCCGAGCGAAATCTGGCCGCAGTAACCGACCAGCAGGTTGAGGCCGATCGCCGCGAGCGTCAGGATCAGGAACGGATTGATGATCGAAAGGAAGAGGTAATCGGTCGTGACGAACGGCACGGCGAGGAACGCGACCGCGACCACGGCCACCATGAAGTAGCGGTCCTGCACGATCGGCAGCAACTGCATGTCGGCGCGATACGTCGACTTGAACTGGCCGTTTTCGCGGAAGAACATGTGTCAGCGGCGCCGGGCCGCCCCAGGCCGCTGACCGCGCCGCCTCTGCGGGCGGCGAGCGAAGTGAGCGTGGAAGCGGTTCATCTATACCCGATCGATCCGCCGCTCGCCGAACAGGCCCTCGGGCCGCACGAGCAGGAAGAGAAGTGCGAGCACGTACGCGAACCAGTTCTCGATGCCTCCGCCCGCCAGGTTGAACTCCTTGATCAGCGGCGGTGCGAGAAAGACCTCGGCCATCTTCTCGCCGACGCCGATGATGAGGCCGCCGACGATCGCGCCCGGCACCGATTCGAAGCCTCCGAGGATCACGACCGGCAGCGCCTTCAGCGCGACCTGCGAGATCGAGAACTGCACGCCGAGCTTGCCGCCCCAGATCACGCCTCCGACGATCGCCACGATGCCCGCGACCGACCAGACGATCACCCAGATCCGATTGAGCGGAATGCCGATCGACTGCGCGGCCTGGTGATCGTCGGCGACCGCGCGCAGCGCCCGTCCGGTCGCCGTCTTGCGGAAGAAAACCGCGAGGGCGCCGACGAGCAGCACGGCCGCGACCGCCGCGGCGATGTCGTCGCGGTTGACGAGCACGCCGCCTTCGAACAGGTTGCCGAGCACCATCATCGGCTCGCGCGGAATGCCGAGGTTGATCTCGTAGATGTCGCTGCCCCAGACCGATTGGCCGAATCCGTTCAGGAAGAAGGTGATGCCGAGCGTCGCCATCAGCAGCACGACGCCTTCCTGGTTGACGAGCGGCCGCAGCACGATCCGCTCGACGACGAACGCGAGCACGACCATGATCGCAACCGCTGCCAGCACCGCGGCCCACACTGGCATCCGCTCGGCGAGACGCGCTACCGCGAGCGCGGCGAACAGCACCATCGCGCCCTGCGCGAAGTTGAACACGCCCGACGCCTTGAAGATCAGCACGAAGCCGAGCGCGACGAGCGAATAGAGCACGCCGGCCATTAGGCCGCCGATCAGCACCTCGACCCAGAACCCGGGCGCGGTCTCGCCGGTCGCGAGCGGCGCGACGAGTCCGGCGGCGAGCAGGATCCCGAGAACCGCGACGGGCGCGTAGCGTGGAATCGACATCAATGCGTCGTGCCGAGATACGCGTCGATCACGGCCCTGTTGCGCCGCACCTCGTCAGGCGTGCCGTCGCCGATCTTCCTGCCGTAATCGAGGACGACGACGCGATCGGAGATGTCCATCACGACGCTCATGTCGTGCTCGATCAGCACGATCGTCGTGCCGTACTGCTCGTTCACGTCGAGCACGAAGCGGCACATGTCCTGCTTTTCCTCGACGTTCATGCCGGCCATCGGCTCGTCGAGCAACAGCACGTCGGGCTCGGACGCGAGCGCACGCCCCAGGTCGACGCGCTTCTGCAACCCGTACGGCAGGCGTCCCACCGGCGTCTTGCGGTGCGCCTGGATCTCGAGGAAGTCGATGATCCGCTCGACCGCCTCGCGATGGCGGATCTCCTCACGCTCCGCGGGGCCGATGCGCAGCGCCTGCGCGACGATGCCCGCCTTCATCCGCAGGTTGCGCCCGGTCATGATGTTGTCGACGACCGTCATGCCCTTGAAGAGCGCGAGGTTCTGGAACGTGCGCGCGATGCCCATCGTCGCCGCGCGGTGCGGGGTCATCAGGTCGAACGTCCGGTCGCGGAAGCGAATCTTTCCCTGCTGCGGCTGGTAGACGCCGTTGACGACGTTCAGCATCGAGCTCTTGCCGGCGCCGTTCGGGCCAATGATCGCGAGCACCTCGTGCTCGCGCACGTCGAACGAAACGTCCGAGACCGCCTTGACGCCGCCGAAGCGCAGCGAAACGTGCTCGACCGCGAGGATCACCGGCCCGATGCGGTGCCGCGACGGCGCCGTGTCGCTTTCGGCGCTGGCGCGCGGTTCCGCCTGGACGGGGATCGAGGCCATTTGAACGGTCAGTGGCGACGGGCCGCCCCGAGCCATCGACTCCGCATCGCTGGGGTCAGCGAGCAACGCGAGCGTGCGGGTGTCATTTCACGCGGCCATCGCCGGCTGTGCGGGGAATACGTTCGCGTCGTCGATGCGCAGGTCGGCCGACACGGTGCCGCTTCGCCCGTCCTCGAACTTCACCAGCGTATCGACGTGCTGGATCTTGCGGCCCTCATAGAGTGCGTCGACCAGCGACGCGTACTTCTCGGCGATGAAGCGGCGACGCACCTTGCGCGTGCGCGTCAACTCGTCGTCGTCCGGATCGAGTTCCTTGTGCAGGATCAGGAAGCGGCGCACCTGCGAATCGGCGAGCCCCACCTCGCCGGCGAGATCGGCGTTCACCTGCTCGACGCAACCGCGCACGAGGTCGTAGACCTCGGGCTTCGCCGCGAGGTCGGCGTACCCCGAATACGGAATGCCTCGCCGCTCGGCCCAGTTGCCGACCGAGCCCAGGTCGATGTTCAGGAACGCGCACACGTAGTCGCGGGCGTTGCCGAACGCGACGGCCTCCCTCACGTGCGGGAAGAATTTGAGCTTGTTCTCGATGTAGTTCGGCGCGAAGATCGCGCCGCCCGCGAGCTTGCCCACGTCCTTCGCCCGATCGATGATCTTCACGTGCCCGCCGGCGTCGATCAGGCCGGCGTCGCCCGTGTGGAACCAACCCTCGGCGTCGATCGAGTCGGCGGTCGCCGTCGGCTGCTTGTAATACTCCTTCAGCAGCATCGGCCCCCGCAGCAGCACTTCGCCGTTGTCGTCGATCTTGAGTTCGACGCCCGGCGCCGGCGGGCCGACGGTTTCGAGGCGCACGGCGCCGTTGGGCTGCAGGCAGCCGTAGGCGCAGGTCTCGGTCAGTCCGTAGAGCTGCTTCAGGTTGATGCCGATCGAGCGGTAGAAGCGGAAGAGATCGGGTCCGATCGCCGCGCCCGCCGTGTAGGCGACGCGAAGCCGCGACATGCCGAGCATGTTGCGCAACGGCCCGTAGATCATCAGGTCGCCGATCGCGTAGCGGACGCGATCGAGCGGCGGCACGGGCTTGCGTTCGAGGATCTGCGCACCGCAGCGCTTCGCCACACGCATGCACTGCGCGTAGAGCCACTGCTTCACCCGGCTCGCGTCCTCCATCCGGATCGTCACCTGCGTGAGCATGTTCTCGAAGATCCGCGGCGGCGCGAAGTAATACGTGGGGCCGATCTCCCGCATGTCGGTCAGCACCGTGTCGGCCGACTCGGGGCAGTTGATCGTGAATCCGGCGATCAGCGACTGCACGTAGGAAAAGAGATGGTCGCCGACCCATGCCATCGGCAGGTACGACAGCATGCTGTCGGCCGCGGTGAGCGCGTCGAGTTTTGCGGCGCCGCCGCCGGCGACGATGAACGCCTGGTGCGTGTGACAGACGCCCTTCGGCTTGCCGGTCGTCCCCGACGTATAGAGCATCACGCAGACGTCTCCGGCGCGTCCGCTCGCCACCTCCGCCTCGAAGAAGCCTGGATGCGCGGCGTCGTACTCGCGGCCGAGCGTCTGCAACTGCGAAACCGATACGAGGCCTTCGTAGTTGCGCAAGCCGCGCGGGTCGTCGAAATAGATGTAGGCGAGCGTCGACACCTTCGCCTTCGCTTCGAGCAGCTTGTCGACCTGCTCCTGGTCCTCGACGACCGCGTACGCGATCTCGGCGTCGTTCAGCACATAGGTGAACTCGCCGGCGGGCGCGTCCTGGTACATCGGCACCGGGATGCCGCCCAGCGCCTGCGCGGCCGCCATCGCCCAATATAGGCGCGGCCGGTTGTCGCCGATGATCGCGAGGTGCATCCCGCGCCTGAATCCCTGCGCCGCGAGGCCGCAGGCGAGCGCACGAACCTCCTCGGCGGCCTGGCGCCAGGTCCAGGTCTGCCAGATGCCGAGGTCCTTCTCCCGCACTGCCGGGTGCTCGCCACGCTCCGCTGCGTTGCGCAGCAGAAGCCGCGGAAAGGTGTCGAGCGCGCTCGTGATCGTCTCCTCGCGCAGGGCTCTCGAATCGTCGCGCTTCTTGCGGCGCGCTTTCGCGTTTCCGATTCTATAGGAACCCGCCGCGATCCGCGCGTCGCGCCCGGTCGCCTTCGCTTGACGCGCGCGCGTCGCCGGCGTAAAACAAACGGTTGTTTGGTATAGACGGTGTCCGATGACGAGCACTGCCCGCGCACCGCGCGCCGACAACCGGCTGCCGCTGCTGCTCGATTGCGCCGCCCGCCTCTTCGGCGAGCGCGGCTTTCACGGCACGACGATCCGCGACGTCGTGCGCGGCGCCGACATGCTGCCCGGCTCGCTCTACTATCACTTCGCCGCGAAGGAGCAGCTCCTCGCCGCCGTGTACTCGGAAGGCGTCGCGCGCATCACGGCGCGCGTGCAGACGGCGATCACGAAGCGCAGCGATCCATGGCAGCGACTGACCGCCGCGTGCGTCGCACACCTGGAAGCGCTGCTCGACGAAGGCGACTACGCGCAGGTGATGATTCGCGTGCGGCCGAGCGACGTTCCCGAAATTGCGACGCAGTTGACCGAGCTTCGCGATCGGTACGAAAACCTCTTCGTCGAGCTGATCGATGCGCTGCCGCTGCGCCCCAACGTCGACCGGCGCACGTTGCGGCTGATGCTGCTCGGCGCGCTCAACTGGTCGCAGACCTGGTATCGGCGCGGCCGCGACGATCCGCGTGTCATCGCCCGTCATTTCGTCGCATTGCTGCGACGTCCCACCGAAAGCCCGACCGAATGAAGATCGTTCCGAAGGTGCTCGTCACCAAGATCGGCCTCGACGGCCACGATCGCGGCAGCCGCGTCGTCGCCGCGCATCTGCGCGACGCCGGCATGGAGGTCATCTACACGCCGCCGTGGCAGGCGATCGACGCCGTCGTGAAGCTCGCGCTCGAGGAAGACGTCGACGTCATCGGCATCTCGTCGCTCGCGACCGATCACCGGATCGTGCCGAAACTGATGCGCGCGCTGAAGCACGCCGAGGTCGACGGCGTCGCGGTGATCGTCGGGGGCATCGTTCCCGACGCGGACGAAGCACTGCTCGTCGAAGCGGGCGTCGCGCGCGTCTTCCATCCCGGCTCGTCGCTCGACGAGATCGCCGACTACATCCGCTCGATCGTGCCGGCGCTCCGTCGCGTACGAAGCGTCGAATGGAACGAGGAGGCCGGTGCATGAACAAGCCGCTCGACCCCGTCACGCTGTCGCCGTCCGCCGCAGGCGAGCGCTGGCGTCGCGAATATGCCGAGCAGATCGGCCGCGACCGCGCAATCGAGAATCGCTCGGGCATCACGATAAAAGCCCTCTACACCAACGACGACTGGGACGGCTCGCGCCACGACGCCGACCTGGGCTATCCCGGGCAGCAACCGTACACGCGCGGCATCTACCCGACGATGCATCGCGGTCGCACGTGGACGCAGCGCCAGCTGATCGGGCTCGGCACGCCCGCCGAGTACAACGCGCGCCTCCTGTCGCTGATCGAGCACGGCGCGACGGCGATTTCGCTCATTCCCTGCAACTCGGTGTTCCGCGGCTATGACATGGACGAGGTCGACGCGGAGCTCCTCGGCACGTGCGGCGTCGTCGTCAACAGCGCCGACCACATGCACACGTGCCTCGACGGCGTCGACATCGCGCGGATGTCGTGCGCGATGAACGACCCGTCGCCGTTCACGCTCCTCGCCTTCCTGCTCGCCGTCGCGAAGCGGCGCGGCGTGCCGTTCGCATCGATCACCGGGACGTCGAACCAGAGCGACTACCTGTCGCACTACGTCGCGAACCACATGTTCTTTCGGATCGCGCTGCCCGGCGCGCGCCGCATCCTCGCCGACCACGTCGACTTCTGCACGCGCAACGTGCCGCGCTGGAATCCGATGTCGGTCGTCGGTCAGCACATGCAGCAGGCGGGCGCGACGCCTGCGCAGGCGATGGCGCTCACTCTCGCGACGGCGCTGCAGAATGTCGACGACTGCGTCGCGCGCGGAATGGACCCGAAAACGTTCCTGCCGCGCTTCACGTTCTTTTTCGACATCTCGGTCAGCTTCTTCGAGGAAGTCGCGAAGTTCCGCGCCGCGCGAAGGCTCTGGCCGCGACTCCTGCGCGAGCGCTACGGCGTCGACGATCCGAAGAGCCTGCGCTTCAAGTTCCATGCACAGACGTCCGGCGTCGACCTCACGCGGCAGCAACCGCTGAACAACATCGCGCGCGTCACGGTCCAGGCGATGGCAGGCATCTTCGGCGGCCTGCAGTCGCTGCATACCGACGCCTACGACGAGGTGCTGTCGTGTCCGACCGAGTTCGGCGCGCGCATCGCCGTGTCGACACAGAACATCCTGCGCGAGGAGGCGCACCTGACCGACGTGATCGACCCGCTCGGCGGCAGCTACTACGTCGAGACGCTCACAGGCCAGATGGAGGAGGAAATCGCCCGCAATCTTGCGCTCGTGCAGGACGCGGGCGGCATGTACGCGGCGGTCGAAAGCGGGCTCGTGCAGCGCCTGATCGGCGATTCGGCGCGTCGCTTCCAGGCGAAGGTCGAAAACGGCGAGCAGACGGTCGTCGGCGTGAATGCCTATGGCGTCAACGAAACGGCGGACGACCGTCCGCCGGTGCAAGGCGTCGACGACGATGCGATCCGCGCGCATCTGGCGGCGTTCGCCGCCTGGAAGGCAGCGCGCTCGCAAGCGACCGTCGTGAAGGCGCTCGATGAGCTCGCGCGCGCCGCCAATTCACCTGCCGGCAACGTGTTCGAGCACGTCGTGACGGCGGCCGAGGCGGGCTGTACGCATGGCGAGATCTGCGCGACGCTGCGCCGCGAACTCGGCTTCGGCCACGTGCAGGCGATCGTTTGAAACATCCGCCCACGCTCGCTTCGCCCGCTGCCCCCCAACGGGCGCTCAGTGGCTCGGGGCGGCCCGGCGCCACTGACTCGTGAACGAGCGTCCGGCGCTCGCGCGCCTCCTGGCCGGCGACCGGCGCGCGGTCGCGCAGGCGATCAGCACGATCGAGAACGACGAACCCGGCGCGGCCGACCTCGAACGCGCGCTCGCGCCGCATCTCGGACGCGCCCGCGTGATCGGCATCACAGGGGCACCGGGCGCCGGCAAGTCGACCCTCGTCAATGCGCTGATCGGCGAGATCGTCGCGCGCGATCTGCGCGTCGGCGTCGTCGCCGTCGATCCGTCGAGCCCGCTGACCGGCGGTGCGGTGCTCGGCGATCGCGCCCGCATGAACGATCACGGTGCGCACGAGCGCGTTTTCATCCGGTCGCTCTCGACACGGGGGCATGGCGGCGGCCTCGCGCGGCGCACCGATCGGATCGTCGACGTGCTCGACGCCACCGGGTTCGACGTCGTCATCGTCGAGACGGTGGGCGCCGGCCAGTCGGAAGTGGCGATCGCCGATATCGCGGACGCGTGCATCGTCGTCTGCCCTCCCGGCCTCGGCGATGCGCTGCAGGCGATCAAGGCCGGCATCCTGGAGATCGCCGATATCCTCGTCGTCACCAAGGCCGACCTGCCCGGCGCAGACGCGACGTGGCGCGACCTCGCCGACATGCTGCGAATGCGCCGCGACGCGCGCGACGTGCCGGTGCTGAAGACGATCGCCACACGCGGTGACGGCATCGCGAAGCTCGCCGATGCCGCGCTCGCACATGCAGACGAACGCGGTCACGGGCGACGCTTGCGCAGGCGACGAGACATGAGCGCCCACGCCGATCGGGTCGCGCGCCTCGCTGCACGCGATCCGTTCGTACGCAGCCTCGGCATCGACTGCGTCGACGGCGGCGAAGGACACGCGACGACGCGGCTTCGCGTTGCCGCGCACCATGTCAACTTCAACGGCGGCTGTCACGGCGGCGTCATCTTCGCCCTCGCCGATGCCGCCTTCGGCCTCGCATCGAACTCGCACGGCGCGCTCGCGTCGGGCATCGAGGCGCACATCGGCTTTCACGTCGGCGTGCAGGAAGGCGATGCGTTGACCGCGCGCGCGACCGAGATTTCGCGCGGCAACAAGCTCGCGACGTATCGCGTCGACGTGACGCGCGACGACGGGATGCTCGTGGCGAGCTTCAGCGGAACCGTCTACGTGTCGGCACGCGCGAACGAGGCGCCGGCAGCGACAACGACGCCAGCTTCCGGCCGCGCTTAGCCCTCGCCCGCAACATTCGAGGCAGCGCGACGGGTCCGGCATCCAATGTCGGCCGCGCTTACAAACGCACGCGCGCAGCATCGGCGCGCGAAGCGTAAACCCGCGGCAATCATCGGGTTGCGGTGCACGGCTTGCTCATTGCTTGCGTCGAGCCGTTCTCCCCCGGCCGTGCATCAGCCCGGCGCGTCGATGGACGCGTCCGATCAGGGAGGACATCAACGACAAGGAGACGATCATGCAACGACGTGTGCGTTCATGCGTTCTGATTTTGGGAATGGCGGCACTATCGGCAACTGCATGGGCAGACGAGGACGATGGCGGAGCATGCGCCGGACTGCCGAGCTACGGCGCGCTCAAGAGTGCGCTGATCGCGGCGGTGCAGACGGAGACGAGCGGCCTCGACTTCCAGATGTGGGGAACGATCGTCAATCGCGACGGTGTCGTTTGCGCCGTTGCCTTCTCGGGCGCGAACCGGGGATCGCAGTGGCCCGGCAGTCGCGTGATTTCGGCACAGAAGGCCAACACGGCGAACGCCTTCGGGCTGGACGGCCTCGCGTTGTCGACGGCAAACCTGTATTCCGCCGTGCAGCCGGGCGGTTCGCTCTATGGGCTGCAGCACAGCAACCCGGTCGATACCGATGTCGCGTACGGCGGCAGTCCTTCCGCGTATGGCACGTCGCACGACCCGATGGTCGGACGCCGCATCGGCGGTGTGAATGTCTTCGGCGGCGGCCTCGGCCTGTACAACACGCAGCACAGGATCGTCGGCGCCGTCGGCGTCAGCGGTGACACGTCGTGCGCCGATCACATGATCGCGTGGCGCGTGCGCGCGAACCTCGGTTTCGATCATCTCGGCAATGCGGTCGCCGGGCCGGCGAAGCTCTTCGCCGGCGATCCCACGCATCCCGACAACATCATCTTCGACATAACCGCAAGCGGCAGCGCGTCGGGCTTCGGGCACCCGACGTGCCTCAACACCGGCAATCCATCGACGTTGCCGCCTGTCAGTCCGTAGCAGTCTTGCGCACGGCGCGAGGCGTTGCCTCGCGCCGTCACCTCTCAGTACGGATTGGCAAGCTCGGCGGGCAATAGGTCTCGGCGGCGAACACCATCCCGGCGTCGAGCTCGATCGGTTGCTCGAGCGAATTCAGACGATTGACGCGACGAGCTTGCGCGTCATGTCGCTTCCGCCAATCCGAGCCGCACCGCTTCCACCGCGGCCTGCGTTCTGCTCGATACGTTCAGCGAGCGCAGCACGGCCGTCACGTGCGCCTTGGCCGTCCGTTCCGCGAGGCCCAGTTCGCGGCAGATGACCTTGTTCGGCGCTCCCTTGACAATCAGGCGCAGAACGTCGAGCTGACGCGCGGTCAGCCCGAGCGTTTGCATGTGCCGGGCCGCCTGCCGTTGCGACTTCGTCGGCCGCGCTGCGCCGGAGGGCGTCGACAGAAGTTGCGGTGGGCCGTCGGTGAAACGGCGACGATCACGTCGACGTGCCGCGCCACCAGTTCAGCCGCCAGCGCCGGCAGCCGCTTGACGTCGTCCTGCGCAAAGCGCTCTTCGAGGATTGTGTCGACACCGACGACGTAGCCGGCGCGCTCGAGCGCCGCGCGAAACGCCGTATGCGCGACGTCGTGGGCGTCGGTCGGATGCAGATAGCCGATGCGGAAGGTCTTCCTGCGCGCGGAGATCGCAGAAGCCGCCGGCGTGCCGATCGCGGCGCCGAGGATGGCCAGGAAAGCGCGTCGGCTCATCGAATCCGCATCCGCTGCGCGCCCGGAAGCGATCGAAGCGTCAGTACGCCCCTGCGTCCACGCGGGCGTCATTCATAGCGATAGAACCCGCGCTTCGTCTTGCGCCCCAGATAGCCCGCCGCGACCATTTCCTTCAGCAGCGGCGCCGGCCGATATTTCGGATCGTTGAAGTCGGCGTAAAAGACGTTCATCACGGCGAGCATCACGTCGAGGCCGATCATGTCGGCGAGCGCGAGCGGGCCGATCGGATGGTTGCAGCCGAGGCGCATCCCGTTGTCGATGTCCTCCGCGGAGGCGAGCCCTTCCGCCAGCGCGAAGATCGCCTCGTTGATCATCGGACACAGGATCCGGTTGACGACGAACCCCGGACTGTTCTTGACGACGATCGGCGTCTTGCCGATGCGCTGCGCGAACGCGCGCACCGCCTGCAGCGTCTCGTCGGACGTCTGCAGTCCGCGGATCAACTCGACCAGCGCCATCATCGGCACCGGATTGAAGAAGTGCATGCCGACGAAGCGCTCGGGCGCCGGCAGCACCGCGGCGAGCGCGGTGATCGAGATCGACGACGTGTTCGAGGCGAGGATCGCGCGATCCTTCGCGAGCGCGTCGACGTTGCGCAGGATGCCCAGCTTGAGGTCGAGGTTCTCGGTCGCCGCCTCGACGATCAGGTCGGCTTGCGCGAGACCGTCGTAGGCCGTCGTTGCGCGGACGCGCGCCAATGCCGCCGCACGCGCATCGGCCGTGATCTTGTCCTTTTTCTGCAGCCGACCGAGACTGCCGTCGATTGCGGCAAGTCCCCGATCGACCGCCGCTTGCGCGACGTCGACCATAACGACGTCCACGCCGGCGACCGCGCATGCCTGCGCAATGCCGCTGCCCATGGTTCCGGCGCCGACGACGCCGACCCGCTCGATCTGCATTGCGCTTCCCGGCTCGCGAACGTTCGTGAGCGCATTATGCCCCCGCGGCCGGATCCTTCGCGCGCAGCGCGGACGCGCGCGCGTCCTTCGCCGTCGCAGGCCGCGGCGCGACGACGCGTTGCGGCGCCTTGACGAGCGACGGCGCAACGCGCGGCGGCGCTGCACGAAGGCCGGCGAGCATCGCGTCGATCAGCGCCGGCGCGGCGGCACGCAGGTCGAACGCGCCGGGATCGAGCACCCACTGGTCCATGATGCCCTCGATGTAGGCGTGCAGCGCACGTGCGGCGAGTGCCGTGTCGGTGTCGGCGGGAAGCTGGCGCTTGTCGACGGCCTGCGCCAGCACGCGCTCGACGTGCTGCAGGCAGTCGCAGCGGTCGCGCCGCTCGCGGTCGTCGATCGCCGCCGCGCCGGCGGTTCGCTCGCTCTTGTGGAACATCACGTCGAAAACCGCCTGCGCCCGCGCATCGGAGGCGAGCCGCGCCAGCGCCGCGAGCGCGAGCTCGCGCAGCGCCGCGAGCGGATCGGCGTGCCGCGTCGTCGCGGCGCCCTCGAGCATCGTCTCGAGCGGCAGCGTGGCGCGCTCGCACATCGCGGCATAGAGGTCCGACTTGTCGCGGAAGTGCCAGTACACGGCGCCGCGCGTGACGCCCGCCTCGGCCGCGACCTGCGCGAGCGAGCTGCCGGCGACCCCGCGCTCGCGAAACACGCGCTCCGCCGCGTCGAGCAGCTGCTCGCGGGTGATCGCCGCCGCCTCTTTCGTCCTTCTTGCCAACCGACCCTCCGATGCCCTGCCGTGCAAAGCGCCGTCGCAAGCCCATGGCGAGCCGGCAACAAATGAAACTTTACAAACAAACGCGATTGTATGTATCCTACCCGCCTTGCACAAGTTGCACTGCAGCAAAATGCAGGCGAGTCACCGCGCAACGGCAGCAGGATCGCGCCGGTTCGTTCGTTCCGGACGACACGACCGCGCCACGTTGCAAAAACTCCGGCGCGGCAAAGCCGCGCCACGTTCCCCGGGAGCCGCATGATGTCCGTCGCATTGCATCGTTCGTTCCGCTTTCTGCCTCTCGTGCTTCTCGCAGCCCTCGCCGCCTGCACCAAGCCGCAGCAGCAGGCGGGCGGATTCCACGGCTTTCCGCCCGCCGCCGTGACGGTCAAGAAGGTCGAGCCGCAGACGTTCCCGGTGAGCTTCGAGTACGTCGGCCAGACGCAGGGCTCGAAGGACGTCGAGGTGCGTGCCCGCGTCACCGGCATCATCGAAAAGCGCCTGTATCAGGAAGGCTCGTTCGTGAAGGCCGGGCAGCCGCTCTTCACGATCGACGCGCGGACCTACGAGGCGCAGGTGAATGCAGCGAAGGCGGACCTCGCCCGGGCGCAGGCGCAGAAGGCGCAGGCCGACCGCGAGCTCGCGCGGTTGAAGCCGCTCGCCGAGCGCCATGCAATCGGGCAGAAGGAAGCCGACGACGCCGCGTCGAACGCCGACTTCGCCTCGGCGGCGGTCAAGTCGGCGCAGGCGAAGCTCGCCGAGCTCAACTTGAATCTCGGCTACACGAAAGTGGTCGCACCGATCTCGGGCCTCACGAGCCGCGCGCAGAAATCCGAAGGAAGCCTCGCGACACAAAACGAAACGCTGCTGACGACGATCTCGCAGATCAACCCGATCTGGATCGTGTTCAACGTGTCGGAGAACGAGCGGCTGCGGCTCAATCGCGCCGCCAGCGACGGCCGCCTGCGCCTGCCGAAGGACAACGCCTACGACGTAACGGTCAAGCTCTCCGACGGCTCGACGTTTCCGACGCAGGGCAAGATCAACTTCGCCGATACGCGCGTGAACCCGACGACGGGCACGTATGAAATGCGGGCCGAGATCCCGAACGCCGACGGTGCGTTGAAGCCCGGGCAGTTCGTCCGCGTCATCCTGCGCGGCGCGTCGCGCGTCGACGTGCTCGCGGTGCCGCAGGTGGCCGTGCTCGACGGCCCGCAGGGCAAGTTCGTCTACGTCGCCGGCAACAAGGATGGCAAGGACGTCGCGGTGCCGCGTCCGGTCGTCGTGGGCGATTGGGTCGGCACGGACGGCACGAACGAATGGGTCGTCGAGTCGGGATTGAAGCCGGGCGATCCGGTGATCGTCGACGGCGTCGCCAGGCTGATGCCCGGCGGACCGATCAAGGTCGGCCCCGATGCGGCGGCGAATGCCGCGGCCGCGTCGCCACCGGCGTCTTCGAAGGAAAGCGCTGCGTCTGCAGGAACAGCTTCGAAGGAAAGCGCTGCGTCGTCGAGTTCGAAGCCGAAGTCCTGATCAGGCCGCTTTCAAGGCCATAAGGAACGCCCATGCTCTCGCGCTTTTTCATCGACCGCCCGGTCTTCGCGGTCGTCCTCGCGACGTTCATCGTGCTCGCAGGGCTTGCGGCGATGCGTTCGCTTCCGATCGCGCAGTACCCCGAAATCGCGCCGCCGGTCGTCACCGTGCAGGCCGTCTACCCGGGCGCTTCCGCGCAGACCCTTGAGCAGACCGTCGCGTCGCCGATCGAGAACTCGATCAACGGTGTGCCGGGCATGATCTACATGTCCTCGACATCGGCATCGAACGGCATCGTCTCGATCCAGGTGACGTTCGACATCGGCACCAACGTCGACATCGCGGCGGTCAACGTCAACAACCGCGTCAATGAAGTCCTGCCGCGGCTTCCGGAGGAAGTGCGCCGGCAGGGCGTCAGCGTCGAGCGCGGCAGCTCGGCATTCCTGCAGGTGCTCGCGTTCTATTCGCCCGATGGCCGCTACGACGATCTCTTCACGTCGAACTACGTCAACCTGAACGTGCTGGACGCGCTGAAGCGGCTGCCGGGCACGACGAACGTGCAGATCTTCGGGGCGCACGACTACGCGATGCGGATCTGGCTGAAACCCGACCGGATGGCGCAGCTCAAGCTCACGCCGACCGACGTGATCAACGC
>DATNGN010000103.1:0-4403 GCA_035605875.1 Casimicrobiaceae bacterium | reverse complement strand
TCGTGGCGATACGCGATGCGGTCGAGGAACGGAACGACGAAGTTGAGCCCCGGCGCGAGCACGCCGTAGAAGCGTCCGAGGCGCTCGACGACCCATGCGCGCTGCTGCGGCACGACGCGGATCGCCTTCACGATGCCGATCAGGATCACGACGAAGATCACGAACGTGACCAGCGAAAAGCCGAATTGCATCATTGCCTCCCTCGTGAAGCGCGGATTTGTTATGGCTGCTCGTGGCCCAGCACGAGCGTCGAGCCGTGCGTGTCGACAATGTACATCGTGTTCTCGCGCGGCGTCGTCGGCGACGCCAGCACGCCGTCCCAGTGCGTTCCGCGGTAGACGACGCGGGCCGTGCCGTCGGGCCGCCACGCTTCGACGTGCACGCGCTTGCCGATGTCGAGCCCCGGCTGTGGCGGCGGTTCGCCCCGTCGCCGGCGCCAATGATGCGCGAGCACGATGCCGATGACGGCGAGGACGCCGCCGGTCAGCAGTTGCATCGGTTGCGACGCGCCGAGCACCGCCGCGAGGCCGCCCAAGGCAAACGCGATGCCGACGGCGAGCAGATAAAACGTGCCGGTCACGAGCTCGGTGCCGATCAGGATCACCGCGAGAATCCACCAAAGCCAGTAGTCGGTCATTGTCGGAAAGCAAGGAATCGGATGTCCTGAAGCCTATCGCGAAAGCGCGGTTTGCGCTATAATTTCCCTTTTGTTATCAAAAGCTTTGCGCGCCGCAAAACGCGCGCGACACCGATGCCGATCTACGAATATCGCTGCACGTCGTGCGGGCACGAGCTCGAGGCGCTGCAGAAGCTCTCCGAGACGCCGCTCACCGAGTGCCCTGTGTGTCATGCAGCAGCGCTGATGAAGAAGGTTTCCGCCGCCGGCTTCCAGCTCAAGGGCTCGGGCTGGTACGTCACCGATTTCCGCAACAGCGGCGCGAAGCAGCCGGCGAAGGATGCGGCCAAGAGCGGCGACAAGGCGAACGGCGCCGACACGAAGGCCGACGCGAAATCGGGCGAGACCGCGAGCACCGAGTCGACGAGCACGACGACGAAGACAGAGACCGGCGCGACCGAATCGAAGTCGACCACGACGACGTCCGCCGACAAGAGCGCAACCTGAGCCGGAAGGCCGCGATGAGGCGCTACCTGATCGCGGGACTGCTCGTCTGGGTGCCTCTCGGCATCACGATCTGGGTCCTGCACTTCCTGCTGACGTCGCTCGACGACGTCCTGCTCGTGCTGCCGGAGAGCGTGCAGCCGCGCGCGCTGTTCGGCTTCGACATTCCGGGACTCGGCGTCGTCGTCGCATTCCTGATCCTCTTCGCCACCGGCGTCGTCACGGCGAACTTCTTCGGCCAGCGGCTGATCCGCGCCTGGGAAGCGGTCCTCGGCCGCATTCCGTTCGTGAAGTCGATCTACTCGTCGGTGAAGCAGGTGAGCGACACGCTGCTCTCCGACAAGGGCCAGGCGTTTCGCAAGGCGCTGCTCGTCGAGTTCCCGCGGCCGGGAAGCTGGACGATCGCGTTCCAGACCGGCGTGCCGGCCGCAACCGTCGCGCCGTGGCTCCAGGGCGAGCACGTGAGCGTCTACGTCCCGACGACACCCAATCCGACCGGCGGCTACTTCCTGATGCTGCCGCGCACTCAGGTGCGCGAGCTCGACATGACCGTCGACGAGGCGCTCAAGTACATCATCTCGATGGGGGTCGTCGCACCGCGCTCGAATGGCCGCGCGCTGCACGGCGAGGCCGCCGCCGGCGCGCCGTATCCAGCCCCCGCCGCGCATTCGGCTTCCGAAATCCAGAACTGAGAGCGATTTGAAACGTACCGACTATTGCGGTCGCATCGACCGACGCTACCTCGGCAACGACGTGACCGTGATGGGATGGGTGCACCGGCGCCGCGACCACGGCGGCGTCATCTTCATCGATCTGCGCGACCGCGAAGGCGTCGTGCAGGTCGTGTGCGATCCCGATCGCGCCGACACGTTCGCAACCGCCGAGAAGCTGCGCAACGAGTACTGCATTGCGGTGACCGGCCGCGTGCGGCCGCGGCCCGAGGGCACCGTCAATCCGAACCTGCGCTCGGGCGAAGTCGAAGTGCTGGCGAAGACGATCGAGATCCTGAACGTGTCGGCGACGCCGCCGTTCCAGCTCGACGACGAGAACCTGTCGGAGACCGTGCGCCTCACGCACCGCGTGCTCGACCTGCGCCGCCCGCCGATGCAGCAGAACATCATGGTGCGCTATCGCGCCGCGATGGCGGCGCGCAAGTATCTCGACGCGCACGGCTTCGTCGACATCGAGACGCCGGTCCTCTACAAGTCGACGCCCGAAGGCGCGCGCGAGTTTCTGGTGCCGTCGCGGATGCATCAAGGACAGTTCTACGCGCTGCCGCAGTCGCCGCAGCTTTTCAAGCAGATGCTGATGATCGCGGGTTTCGATCGCTATTACCAGATCGTCAAGTGCTTCCGCGACGAGGACATGCGCGCCGATCGGCAGCCCGAGTTCACGCAGATCGACATCGAAACGTCGTTTCTCGACGAGATCGAGATCCGCGAGATCATGGAAGGGCTCGTCCGCGCGATGTTCAAGGACGCGATCGGCGTCGAGTTGCCGAAGCCGTTCCCGATCCTCGCGTACGGCGACGCGGTGCGCGATTACGGCTCCGACAAGCCCGATCTGCGCGTGCCGCTCAAGCTCACCGAGTTGACCGACGTGATGCGCAGCGTCGACTTCAAGGTGTTCCGGGCGGCCGCCGAACTGCGCAACGGCCGCGTCGCGGCGCTGCGCGTGCCGGGTGGCGGCGCGATGTCGCGCAAGGAGATCGACGATTACACGGCGCTGGCGACGGTCTACGGTGCGAAGGGCCTCGCGTACATCAAGGTCAACGACGCGACGAAGCCGACCGAAGAAGGTCTGCAGTCGCCGATCGTCAAGTTCCTCTCGCCCGACGTGCTGCGCACGATCCTCGAGCGGAGCGGCGCGGTGTCGGGAGACGTGATTTTCTTCTGCGCCGATCGCGCCAAGGTCGTCAACGACACGCTCGGCGCGCTTCGCGCACGTATCGGTCACGATCGCGGCCTGTTCGAAACGGGATGGAAGCCGCTCTGGGTCGTCGACTTTCCGATGTTCGAGCAGAACGACGCGAGCGGCGCGTGGGTCGCGCGCCATCATCCGTTCACGGCCCCCAAGGACGCGCACGCGGAGAACTTCGTCGACGATCCCGGGCACGCGCTTGCGAAGGCCTACGACGTCGTGCTGAACGGCTGGGAGATCGGCGGCGGCTCGGTGCGCATCCATCGGCAGGACGTGCAGGCGCGCGTGTTCGAGGCGCTCGGCATCAGCGAGGAAGACCAGCGCCGCAAGTTCGGCTTCCTGCTCGACGCGCTGCAATACGGCGCACCGCCGCACGGCGGCATCGCGTTCGGCCTCGATCGCATCGCGTCGTTGATGTGCGGTGCCGATTCGATCCGCGACGTGATCGCGTTTCCGAAGACGCAGCGCGGCCAGGATCTGCTCGTCGACGCGCCCGCGCCGGCGACCGAGCAGCAGTTGCGCGACCTGCACATTCGCGTGCGTCCGTCCGACGCGATCAAGCCGCCCGGCTGATCCACCGCGCCGCGCGTTTTGCCGCCGGCGGCCGCGCTACACTGTCGCGCATGCGACGCTTTCCTGCCGCGCGCACCCTCGCGCATGCAGCGCTGCTCGCGTTCGCCTGCGCGCTCGCGACATTGCCGGCCGCCACTACCGCGCGCGAGCGGCCGGGACGGCTCGCGGAGGTCGACGTCGCGGCGCTTCCGGCCGAGGCGCGTGACGTCCTCGCGCGCATTCGCGCGGGCGGTCCCTTCCGTTACGAACGCGACGGGATCACGTTCGGCAATCGCGAGCACACGCTGCCGAGCCGCCGCCGCGGCTACTACCACGAATACACGGTCAGGACGCCGGGCGAACGCACGCGCGGCGCGCGGCGGATCGTCTGCGGCGGCGCGCGCACTGCACCGGAAGTATGCTATTACAGCGACGACCACTACGCGACCTTTCGAAGGATCCGCGAATGAAGCTGCCGGACCTCGCGAACTATGACGACGCGCGCGTGCTCGAATACCACGGGCATGCCGACGTCGTCGAGGCGGCCGTCAACCACGCGAAGATTCGCTACCTCGACGTCGACCTGTCGCATGCCGAGGACAAGGCGACGCTGTTCGCCGCGCTCGCGAAGGGACTCGATCTGCCCGATTACTTCGGCAACAATTTCGACGCGCTCGCCGACGTGCTCGAGGACCGCGACTGGCTCGGCAAGCGCGGCTGCGCGGTGCGGCTCGCGCACGCGGCGCACTATCGGAAGACACATCCGAACGACTGGCGCACGCTCGAGGACATCCTTTCCGAAGCGTCCGCG
>DATNGN010000102.1:0-9066 GCA_035605875.1 Casimicrobiaceae bacterium | reverse complement strand
TCGTCGTGCAACGGGTGATGCGCGCGCTGAACGGCTGAAGCTTCCTGCCGATCACTCCACGATCGCGGCATTCCGGGAAACGGCGCGCAGCGCGCGCGCCAGCGCCTCGGCGATCTCGCGGCCCTGCAACGGCTTGCGCAGCACGTCGCCGACGCCGGCAGCGCGGGCGAGCGTCGCAACGCCGCTGTCGACATAACCGCTCATGATGACGATCGGAAGGTCCGGCCGCATCCGGTGAATCTCGACGGCGAGCGCGCTGCCGGTGAGCTCCGGCATCATCTCGTCGGTGAGCACCGCGTCGAAGCGATGCGGATCGTCGACGAACGCGTCCAGCGCTGCGCGCGACGACTCGAAGCCGACCGGCTCGTAGCCAAGTTGCGCAAGCATCTCCTCGGCGAGCGCGACGAGCGGCGATTCGTCGTCCACGACCATGATCGTTTCGCCGTTGCCGCCCGGCAGTGCCTGCGCGATTTCCGCCGGCGGTGGTGGCGCGGTGCCGACGATCGGCAGCCAGATCGAGAAAGTCGTGCCATCGTCGACGGCGGTCGTCACGTCGATGGCGCCCGCGACATCGGCGACGATGCCGTGCACGAGCGACAAGCCAAGTCCGGTGCCCGCGCCGACGCCCTTCGTCGTGAAGAACGGATCGAACATCCGATCGAGCACGGCCGCGTCGATGCCCGTGCCCGTATCGCGGACGGAGAGGCGCACGTACGGCCCGGGCACGACGTGTCCATGGAACAACGAGCGGCGCTCGCGAACGTCGATGCGCTCGAGGCGCACGTCGAGCACGCCGCCACCCGGCATCGCCTGCACGCCATTCGTGCACAGGTTCATCACGACCTGATGCAGCTGCGTGGCCTCGCCGATCACGGCGGCATCGCCCGCGCCAAGCGTTCGCGCAAGCTGGATGCGCCCGGGCAGTGACGCCGCAAGCAGGTCGAGCGTCTCCGCGATCACCGCCTGGACGTTCACCGGCCCGCGTTCGCCGACGCCGCTGCGGCTGAATGCGAGAATCTGCTCGACGAGGCCTTTCGCTCTTTCCGCGGCGTGCATGACGTTGTCGATGTAGCGCCGCACGCTGCCGCCGGGCGCGCCCTTCTGCGCGAGCTCGCCGTACCCGAGAATCGCGCCGAGGATGTTGTTGAAGTCGTGCGCGATGCCGCCGGCCAGCGTGCCGATCGCTTCCATCTTCTGCGATTTGCGCAGCTGCATCTCGAGGCCGTCCTTCTCGGCCTCCGCGCGCTTGCGCTCCGAAATGTCGATCGCGGATCCGACGTGCCGATACGGCTTGCCGTCCGGATCGCGAAGGCAGCGTGCACGCGCCAGGATCCAGTGCCATTCACCGTCGGGATGACGGACGCGGAATTCCACTTCGTAGCGCTCGGTGTGCCGCTCGACGTGCTGGCGAAACGCCGCGTCCATCCGTGTCCGGTCGTCGGCGTGGACGTTCGCGAGCGCCTCGTCTTGCGTGTACGACGTTCCGGTCGGATCGAGACCGAGGAGCTCCTTCATCCGCGACGACATGTAGCCATGCACGTCGTCGAGCTTGCGATCGAAGTGGCCCTCGTTCGCGCCTTCCATCGCGAGCGCGTAGCGCTCTTCGCTCTCGCGGAGCGCGCATTCGCCGAGCTCGACGCGGCGCAACTGGTGCACGAGCGCCGCGATCGCGAGCGCGATCAGCGCGCTCAGCACGACGTCCTGCGCACTGACGAGAAAAAGCTCCTTGCGCCACGGTTCGAGGACTGCCGCTTCCTCGCGCGCGACCGAGACGGTGAGCGGAAAGCCGTCGGTGTGCGCGCTTGCAACGAAGCGCGGCACGCGGTCGACCGACGTCATGATCTGCGTTGCACCGAGCGTCGAGACACCGTCGGCGAACGCCGGAAAGATCTTGCCGACGCGGCCGGCCAGCGCCGGCTCGCGCACGAGCAGCGTGCCGTCGTTGCGGAACAGCAGGATCGCACTGCGGGTGCCAAGCTTGATCTGGCGATAGAACTGCTGAAACCAGTCCAGGTCGATGACGCCGCTCACGATGCCTGCGAACCGGCCCTCGCGATCGGTCAGCCGTCGCGACAGCACGATCGCGGGATGCCGATGCATGCGGGTCAACATCGGCTCGCTGACGAAAAGGCCCAGCGACGGACTGTCGCGCTGCGCGATGAAATACGAGCGGTCGCGAACGCTCGGATTCGGATCGCCGTCCGACGAGTGCGACCGGTAGAGTTCCGTGCCGTTCGCGTCGAATACCGTGAGCGACAGCAGCTGCGGAAGGCCCTGAACGCGTCCTGCGAGCACGGCGTTCACGTCGCTCGGCGGTGCCGTCACCGCACCTCGCATCGGTCCTTCGCCGACCTCGCGCAGCAGCACGTCGACGGTCTTCAGGCTGCCTTCGGTTTGCGCAGCGAGGATGCGCGCGTCGTTGACGAGCTCGCGGCTCGCATCGTCGGTCGCGAAGCGATAAGAGCGCCACTGGCTGAAGGCATCGATGCCGAGGTTGGCGACGATGGCGAAGATGCCGACGATCAAGACCCAGCGGCGCAGGCGCTCGGGCCGTGTCCAGTCGGGAATCGGTGAGCGTTGGTGAAGCGAAGGGCGCATCGGAGAGCCGTAACGGCCGCCCTTCACTGCACCACCTGCACCGGCACGTCGAACATGTAACCTGCGCCGCGCTCGGTCTTGATGTACTCCGGATGGGACGGATTCACCTCGATCTTGCGTCGCAGCCGCAGGATCTGCACGTCGATCGAGCGGTCGTATACCTCGGCGCGATTGAGCCGCGACAGCTCGAGCAGCTGATCGCGCGACAGGACGCGTTGCGGCGCAGCGCAGAACGCCTGCAGCAAGCTGAATTCCCCGTTCGTGAGCTCGATGCGCTCGCCGTCCGGTGACCTCAGGCGGCGCGTGCGCAGGTTGAGCTCCCAGCCCGCGAAGCGGTAGGCGCGCCGCTTTTCGTCGCGAGCCGGCAGCAGGTCCTGCAGCATCGTGGAGCGGCGCAATACCGCGCGGACGCGAGCCAGCAACTCGCGCGGGCTGAACGGCTTCGTAACGTAGTCGTCGGCCCCGAGTTCGAGCCCCATCACGCGATCGGCCTCGTCCTTCCTCCCCGTCACCATGATGATCGGGATGGCCGACTCCGCGCGAACCTTTCGTGCGAGATCCATGCCGTCCTCGCCGGCGAGGCGCAGGTCGAGCACGAGCACGTCGATCGCGCTTTGCGACAGGACCTGCGTCATCTCGGCACCGGTCGCCGCGCGCGTGACGCGCAACTCGTTCTCGCCGAGATAGTCGGCGATCAGATCCCGCATGGCTGGATCGTCGTCGACGACGAGGACGTGGGGCGCGATGTCGCTGCTCATGACGCTTCGCTTCGAAGTGTAACGCCGCATGGCGGCGCGGCCGGCGCGGCGCCTGTTACAGCCGTAACCGTTGCACGCACGCATCGTCGATGTCAGCGGTAACCGAAGCGCCCGATGCGGCAACACGACTGCAACGCGCGGCGCGTGGAATGACCTCCAACGCGGAGCTCGACGATCGAATCCCCGTCGAGGATTGCTTCCGCGCGATTCGGTCCATCACTTTGGAACAGGAGTTACGTCATGAAGAGCATGTTGAAGGCGGCTTCGATCGCGGCACTGCTCGCCGCAGCGACGACGGGCATGGCCCAGCCGTCGGAGCGCGCGCAGGTATTCGCCGCGCAGATCGAGCAGTATCAGTCCCTGTCGGGCACCGGGTCTGCATGGACGGGACCACCGGCGCCGACCGGCGCACCCGACGATCCCGTCGGGAATGCCTCGTTCGCCGAGCGCTTTGCGGAAATGCAAGCGGCGGCGTCGAGATCGTCGCAATTCCAGCTGCCGCGCTCGTCGCCGGGCGCGGCGAGGTCGCTCGCATCGGCGCCGTTCGACAACGCGAACGCGGCACCGCGAACGTATTGACGGGCCTGATCGGCGCACCGGCGGCCCATCAAAGGGCGACGCCGGTGCGCCGCCGTGCCCGTCGCGCAACGCGCACCGGTCGGCAGCGGCATCTCCTCGGCGCCGCCGAATGCGCGGTCGCGCCGGTCGCTGGAATCGGTATCATGACTCGCACCGGCATCGAGGAGCGGCGGTCATGGCACGGATCATCGGAGGCATTGCAGCGTCGCACACCCCGACGATCGGCTTCGCGTACGACCGCAACAAGCGCGACGACCCGGTATGGGCGCCGATCTTCGAAAACTTCGCGCCGCTGTCGGCGTGGCTCCACGAGAAGCGTCCCGACGTCCTGGTCCTGATTTACAACGACCACGTCACGTCGTTCTTCTTCGACCACTACTCGGCGTTCGCGCTCGGCGTGGGTCCCGAATGGCGCGTCGCCGACGAAGGCGGCGGTCCGCGCAACCTCCCGCCGATCCAGGGCGATCCGAAGCTCGCCGCGCACATCGGCCAGTCGCTGATGGCCGACGAGTTCGACATGGCGTTCTTCCAAAACCGCGCGCTCGATCACGGTTGCTTCTCGCCGCTGTCGCTGCTCTGCCCGCACGCGCCTGAATGGCCGGTCAGGCTGATTCCACTGCAGATGGGGGTCCTGCAGTTTCCGGTTCCGAGCGCGCGCCGCTTCTACCGGCTCGGACAGGCGCTGCGCCGCGCGATCGCGAGCTATCCCGACGACCTGCGCGTCGTCGTCGTCGCGACCGGCGGGCTTTCGCATCAGGTGCACGGCGAGCGGGCCGGCTTCAACAATCCCGAATGGGACCAGCGTTTCCTCGATCTTTTCGAACGCGATCCGGAGCGTCTGGCCGAGATGACGCTCGCCGAATACGCTGAACTGGGCGGCTTCGAAGGTTCCGAGGTCGTCATGTGGCTCACGATGCGCGGCGCGCTGTCGGCGAACGTCGCGTGCCGATTCCGCAGCTACTACCTGCCGTCGATGGCGGGCATCGCCACGGCCATTTACGAAGGCAGCGACGACCGGCCGAACGCCTCCAGCGTCGAGCGCGACCGGCAGCGCGCGGAGCGCGAGTTGTGCGGCGTCGAGCGGCTGCAAGGGACGTATCCGTTCACGCTCGAGCGCAGCGTCAAGGCGTTCCGCATCAACGACTACCTGCATCGGATGGTCGAGCCGGCGCACCGGCAGGCGTTCCAGCGCGATCCCGAGGCTTCGTTCGCCGCTTTCGGACTGACCGAGGAAGAGCGCGGCCTGATTCGCCGTCGCGACTGGCGCGGCATGATCCATTACGGCGTCATCTTCTTCATGCTCGAGAAGCTCGGTGCGGTGACCGGCGTGTCGAACCTGCACATCTACGCGGCGATGCGCGGCGAATCGCTCGAAGCGTTCCAGCGGACGCGCAATGCACCCGGCGCACTGTATTCGGTCGCCGGCAAGGACGCCGGCAACCTCGCGTGGGACAAGCAGGCGGCGTCGTGATCATCGACGTCCACGGCCATTACACGACGGCACCGAAGGCCCTCGAGTCCTGGCGCAACCGTCAAATCGAGGCGGTCGCCGGGAAGGGCCACGCGCCGCGTGCCGACGAGCTTCGGATCGGCGACGACGAGCTGCGCGAATCGATCGAGAGCAACCAATTGCGGCTCATGCGCGAGCGCGGCATCGATCTGACGATCTTCAGCCCGCGCGCGAGCTTCATGGCGCATCACATCGGCGATTTCGCGGTCTCGAGCGCGTGGGCGGCGATCTGCAACGAGCTCTGCTACCGCGTGAGCCGGCTCTTTCCCGACCATTTCGTTCCCGCCGCGATGCTGCCGCAAAGCCCGGGTGTCGATCCGGCGACGTGCATTCCCGAGCTCGTCAGGTGCGTCGAGGAATTCGGCAACGTCGCGATCAACCTGAATCCCGATCCGTCGGGCGGCCACTGGAATTCGCCACCACTCTGGGACCGCCATTGGTACCCGATCTACGAGAAGATGGTCGAGTACGACATTCCGGCGATGATCCACGTGAGCACGAGCTGCAACCCGTCGTTCCATACCACCGGCGCGCACTACCTGAACGCCGACACGACGGCGTTCATGCAGTGCCTCACGTCCGATTTGTTCAAGGCGTTTCCGACGCTGCGTTTCGTCATCCCGCATGGCGGCGGCGCGGTCCCGTATCACTGGGGACGTTTCCGCGGCCTCGCCCAGGAATTGAAGAAGCCGTTGCTCGCCGACCATCTGCTGCATAACGTCTTCTTCGACACCTGCGTCTACCATCAGCCGGGCATCGACCTGCTCACGCGCGTGATCCCGGTCGACAACATCCTGTTCGCGAGCGAGATGATCGGCGCCGTGCGCGGCGTGGACCCGGAAACCGGGCATTACTATGACGACACGAAACGCTACGTCGAGGCGGCGCATGTCGAGGCGGGCGAGCGCCGAAGGATCTACGAGACGAACGCGCGGCGTGTCTACCCGCGCCTCGACCAACGGCTGAACGCGAAAGGACATTGACGATGTACGAACTGGGCGTCGTTCATCGCACGATCGCGCGTGCGAATGTCGCCGTCGCCGCGAAGCTTGGTGCATTGGGTACGGCGACCGTTCACGAAGCGACGGGCCGTGCGGGACTGATGAAGCCGTACATGCGGCCCATATTCCCCGGCCCGTCGATTGCGGGAACGGCCGTCACGGTTCTGCTGCAGCCGGGCGACAACTGGATGCTGCACGTCGCCGCCGAGCAGATCCGTGACGGCGACATCGTGGTCGCCGCCGTGACGGCCGACTGCAGCGACGGCTACTTCGGCGAGTTGCTCGCGACGAGCTTCAAGGCGCGCGGCGCGCGCGGTCTCGTCATCGACGCCGGCGTGCGCGACGTCCGTCGGCTCGCGCAAATGCCGTTTCCCGTCTGGAGCAAGGCAATCTCCGCGCGCGGGACGGTGAAGGCGACGCTCGGTTCGGTGAACATTCCGGTCGTCTGTGCCGGCGCGATCGTCGATCCCGGCGATGTCGTCGTCGCCGACGACGACGGCGTCGTCGTCGTGCCCGCTGCGCTCGCCGCGAAGACGCTGGAGGCGGCAACCGCGCGCGAAACCGGCGAGAACGAAAAGCGCGTCACGCTCGCGAGCGGCGTCCTCGGCCTCGACATGTACAAGATGCGCGAGCCGCTCGCCAGGGCGGGGCTCAGGTACGTCGATTGAGCGGGCGCCCGACTCGCGCACGCGAACGACGTTGAGCGGGCTCAGGGGCATCTCGTCGATGGCGATGCGGCACGTGCTGGCCGAGGCGTGCGACGCGTATGCGCAGCAGGCGCGGCAACCGGTCGACGTCGTCGCCGTCGGCGGCGTCGATGCGATGAAGCGCGTGCAACGCGGCGAAGCCTTCGACTTCGTCGTGCTTGCTTCCGAGGCAATCGATCGGCTCGCCGCGTCGGGACACGTCGACGCCGCGACGCGCGCCGATCTCGCACGCTCGGAGATCGCCGTCGCCGTTGCAAGCGGTGCGCCGCGCCCGGACATCGGCAGCGAAGCCGCGGTGCGCGACGCGGTGTCGCGTGCACGCACCATCGGTTATTCGACCGGTCCGAGCGGTGATTATCTGATGCGGCTCTTCGCACACTGGGGCATCGCCGAAACGCTGGCGTCGAGGCTCGTGCAGGCACCGCCCGGCACACCTGTCGGCACGCTGATCGCCCGCGGCGATGTCGACCTCGGCTTGCAGCAATCGAGCGAGTTGATGCATCTGCCGGGCGTGGACATCGTCGGACCGCTTCCGTCCGGCATCCAGCAGGCCACCGTTTTTTCCGGGGCCGCCTGTACCGCATCGCAAGACATCGCATCGGCGAACGCGCTTCTCTCCTTCCTCGCATCGCCGGCCGCCGACGACGCCAAGCGCCGCCATGGGATGGCGCCGATCGGCTGAATACCTGTATCTTCGCATCGCGCGCTGCAACCCAACGTCAACGTACTCGCCGGAGGTTTCGATGCCGCATACCCTTTCCTCGCGTCGCCGCACGGTCCTCAAGGCGGCCGTTGCAACGGTCGTCAGCGGCTTCGCCGCCCCGGTCTTCGCGGCCGACCCGCTGAAGATCGGTCTCATCCTGCCGCTCACCGGGCCGTTCGCCTCGACCGGCAAGCAGGTCGAGGCCGCATGCCGCCTCTACATGGCGCAGAACGGCGACAGCGTCGCGGGCCGCAAGGTCCAACTGATCGTCAAGGACGACACTGGCGTAGCGCCCGAAACCACGAAGCGCCTCGCGCAGGAGCTGATCGTTCAGGACAAGGTGAACGCGCTCGCGGGCTTCGGCCTCACGCCCCTCGCGCTCGCCGCTGCGCCGGTCGCGACGCAATCGAAGACGCCGATGATCGTAATGGCCGCGGCCACGTCGATCGTGACGTCGAGATCGCCGTACATCGTGCGCAGCGGCTTCACGCTGCCGCAGGTGACGTGGCCGATCGCCGAATGGGCGGCGAAGAACAATGTCAGGAGCGCGGTGACGCTCGTCACTGATTACGCACCCGGCCTCGATGCGGAGAAGACGTTCGTCTCGCGCTTCACCGGCGCGGGCGGCAAGGTGCTCGAGTCGCTGCGCGTGCCGCTGCGCAATCCCGACTACGCACCGTTCCTGCAGCGCGCGAAGGACGCGAAGCCCGACGCGCTGTTCGTGTTCGTGCCGTCCGGCGAAGGGTCGGCGGTGATGAAGCAGTTCAGCGACCGGGGTCTCAAGGAGGCCGGCATCCGGATGATCGGCACCGGTGACGTAGTCGACGACGATCTGCTCGAAAGCATGGGTGCGGTCGCCGTGGGCGTCGTCACGTCGTTCCATTATTCGGCCGCGCACAAGTCGCCGGAGAACGAGGCCTATGTCGACGCGTTCATGAAGGCGAACCACTTCCGTCCGAATTTCCACTCGGTCGGCGGCTACGACGGCATGCACCTGATGTACGAAGCCTTGAGGAAGGCTGGCGCCGACGCCGACGGCGACAAGGTCGTCGCCGCGATGAAGGGCATGGCGTGGACGAGCCCGCGCGGGCCGATGTCGATCGATCCCGCGACGCGCGACCCGATCCAGACCGTCTACGTGCGCAAGGTCGAGATGGTCGACGGAAAACCGTGGAGCATCGAATTCGAGAAGTTCGAGAACGTCAGGGAT
>DATNGN010000101.1:0-3145 GCA_035605875.1 Casimicrobiaceae bacterium | reverse complement strand
GTTTCGAGTGATCGACCCGCCGCGCGTGTCGCCGCAGCCGGTGGCGCCGAACCGTCTTGGGCTCCTCGGGATCGCGCTGCTGCTGTCGCTTGCCGCAGGTCTCGGAATGAGCTTTGCCGTGAGCCAGTTGATGCCGACGTTCCACGATGCCCGCGGCCTGCGCGATACGAGCAAGCGTCCGATCCTCGGCATGGTGTCGATGCTGCCGAGCGACTCGCTCGTCCATGCGCGACGCAGGAGCTCCTGGCTGTTCGCCGGCGGCGTCAGTGCCTTCATGGCCTGCTTCGGCGCGATATTCGCCTTCGCGCTGCTGATGGCGCGCGTGTCATGAGCAGCCTGATCGAAGAAGCCGCGAAGCGGCTCGAAGAGCTCCGCGCCGCTGGCGTCGATACCGGAACGGTCGATCCGCAACGCGCCGGAGGCGATGCGGAGAGGCCGACACCCGAAGCCGCCGTCGTCCCGCTCGATGCGAGAAAGGCGGCGCATCACGCGGCCGCCGCGAATGGCGCGAACCATGGGTTCGTCCAGCGGTCCTCGTCGAACGATTCCGCCGGCGCGGAGCGTTACATCGAAATCGATTTCGAGCGACTTCGCGCGCGCGGCTTCGTCACGCCCGACGCGGGCGCGACGCAGATCGCCGAGGAATTCCGCGTGATCAAGCGGCCGATCATCCGCAATGCGGTCGGCAAGGGTGCGGCGCACGTGAAGAACGGAAACCTCGTGATGGTGACGAGCGCGCTGCCTTCCGAAGGCAAGACGTTCACGTCGCTGAACCTCGCGCTCAGCATCGCGTCCGAAATCGACAGCACGGTGCTGCTCGTCGACGGCGACGTCGCGCACCCGTCGATTCCGGAGCAGCTCGGTGCGCCGCACGGTCCCGGGCTCCTCGACCTGCTGACGCGCGACGACCTCGATTTCGCCGACGCGCTCGTCAAGACGAACATCGACAAGCTGTCGGTGCTGCCCGCCGGCTCGCGCCATCGCCGCTCGACCGAGCTTCTCGCGAGCGAGCAGATGGCAAGCCTTCTGCGCGAGATCGCGACGCGTTATTCCGACCGCATCATCATCTTCGACTCGCCGCCGCTGCTTGCCACGACCGAGGCGCGCGTCCTCGCGACGAACATGGGCCAGATCGTGATGGTCGTCGCTGCCGACGCCACCACGCAGCACGCCGTCAACCAGGCGCTTTCGACGATCGAGAGTTGCGAGATCGTCATGATGGTGCTGAACAAGGCAAGCCGGACGGACGTCGGCACCTACTATGGCTATTACGCGAACGACGCGCCGGGCTGACGCTCGGTACGTCGGGCGCAGCGGCCGTCGAGCCGCGCTCGCATCGCCGTCCCGGCTCGTGCCGCCGACGTGCGCGGGCCTTCGCGCCTGCGCCGCGCTCGCGCTCGCGGCGAACGCCCCGCTCGCGATGGCGCAATACGCGCCGATCACCGGCGGCGCGCAAGGCGTTCCGGGTACCGGCGTCGAGGCGGCTGCGCCGGGCGCCGCGACGGGCGCGCAGGCAGGCGCCGGTCGCAACTGGTTGCTGGTGCCGTCGATCGATGCGCTGTTCACGTTCACCGACAACGTGAATCTGACGTCGACCGACCGCAAGTACGACTTCGTGACGCAACTCACGCCGGCACTCAGGTTCAGCGAGAAGACCGCGCATACCAAGCTCGAGGCGTCGATTCAGGCGCCGATCCTGCTTTATGCGCGAACCGGCGACCAGAACAATACGGTCCAGCCGGTCGCCGACGTCCGCGGTGTCGCCGAGCTCGTCGAGCGCCTGTTCTACGTCGAGACGGTGCTGAGCGTATCGCAGCAGTATTTCTCGCCGTTCGGTCCGCAGCCGACGGATCTCGTGAACGCGACGTCGAACCGTTATACCGCCCAGTCGTATCGGGTCTCCCCGGTGCTCAAGGGCGATGGGCCGGGTGGCCTGTCGTACCAGGTACGCGACGACAACATCTGGGCCGACCAGAGCAATACGTCGTTCGCCGCACAACGCTCGTATACGAACGAGCTCGATGGCAAGCTCACGCAGGAGGCGCGTCCGGTCGGCTGGCAGCTCGAGTACGACCGTGCCGACACCAAGTTCACCGACGTCACGGCGCTGCGCAGCGAGATCGAGCGCGCGAGCGCGCTCTTCCGGCAGGATGCGACGCTCGAATGGTCGATCGATGCCGGCTACGAGACGAACAACTATGCCGGACCGAGCAACTCGGCCCCGATCTACGGCATCGGCGTTCGCTGGCGGCCGACCGATCGCACGACGGCGGAGGCGAACTACGAGCATCGCTTCTTCGGCGGCTCGTATCACGTGACGCTCGATCACCGGACGCCGCTGACCGTCTGGTCGCTTCGCGCGTCGCGCGACATCACGACCTATCCGCAGCAGCTCGCGGCGCTGACGGGCGGCGAGGACGTGAGCGGGCTGCTGAACCGGCTGTTCGCGTCGCGTCTCACCGACCCGGCGCAGCGCCAGGTGTTCGTCGATCAGTTCATTCGCGAGCGTGGCTTGCCGTCGGCGCTCGCGGGCCCGCTCGCGCTGTTCAGCGAGCAGGTGACGTTGCAGCAGATCGTCGAGGCGCGCGTGGGATTGGTCGGCGCACGCAACAGCGTGTTCGGCACGCTGTACCGTTCGCGCTCCGAAGCAGTCAGCAATTCGCAGACCGTCCTGTCCGATCTGCTGCTCGCGCAGCAGAACAATACGCAAACGGGCGGCAACGTCGTCTGGACGCAACGGCTCACGCCGCTCTACACGTTGTCGACCCGGCTCGATTACACGCGCACGGTCGAGAACGGTGCCGGCGCCGATCGCGCGCGCCAGCTGGTGCTGACCACGTCGGTGTCCACGCCGCTGTCGCCCTTCACCCGCGCCATGATCGGCGCGCGCTGGCAACGCCTGTGGTCGAACGTCGGCAACGACTATCGTGAAGCCGCCGCGTTCGTCGGCGTCAACCACGTGTTCCGCTGAATGTACGAGACCTTTTACGGGCTGACCGGCAAGCCGTTCCAGCTCAATCCCGACCCGGCGTTCTTTTTCGGCAGCCGTGGCCACAAGCGCGCCTTCGCATACCTGCAGTACGGCGTCCACCAAAGCGAAGGCTTCATCGTCATCACCGGTGAGATCGGCGCCGGCAAGACGACG
>DATNGN010000100.1:0-15471 GCA_035605875.1 Casimicrobiaceae bacterium | reverse complement strand
GAAGCGGGAAAGGCGGCAAATCGAGCGCAATCGGCGATGCAAAAGCGCGATATCGCCTTCCTCTCGTCCGTTCGATGTCAAAATTTGCAAACACAACGATCAAGCTGCTTCAAATACGTGGCAATTTCAACGAACTGTTAGCATCCTGCGCTCCCGCTTCCGCCGCGCGACGAGAACCGCTCCAATGCCCGTTTCGTATCTGAAGAAGGCCGGCAAGACGCCGGAGACCGAATCCGGTCATGCGCAGAAGGTCGCCGCCGAGATGCTCGCCGACATCGAGGCGCGCGGCGAGGTGGCGGCGCGCGAGTACGCGGCGAAGCTCGATGACTGGACCGGCGACATCGTCGTATCGCCGGAGGCGATCGAGCAGCGGACGCGCGACATCCCGGCGCCGGTCAAGCGCGACATCGAATTCGCGACCGAGCGCGTGCGGCGATTCGCGCAGGCGCAACGCGCGTCGATCGGCGAATTCGCCACCGAGATCCAGCCCGGCTTGATCGCGGGCCAGCGTCTGGTGCCGGTCAACGTGGCCGGCTGTTACGTCCCCACCGGCCGCTACGCGCACATCGCATCGGCCTACATGAGCATCGTCACCGCGAAGGTCGCCGGCGTGCCGACGGTGATCGCATGCTCGACGCCGTACAAGGGCGAAGGCGTTCACCCGGAAGTGCTGTACGCGATGAAGGTGGCGGGCGCCGACATCGTGATGACGCTCGGCGGCGTGCAGGCGATCGCCGCGATGGCGTACGGGCTTTTCACCGGCAAGCCGGCAGACGTCGTCGTGGGTCCGGGCAACAAGTACGTCGCCGAAGCGAAGCGGATGCTGTTCGGCAGAGTCGGCATCGACGTGTTCGCCGGACCGTCGGAGGTCGCGGTCATCGCGGACGACAGCGCCGATCCTGCGCTCGTCGCGTCCGATCTCGTCGGACAGGCCGAGCACGGCCATGAGTCGCCCGCGTGGCTCTTCACGACGTCACGCGCGCTCGCGCAAGCCGTGATCGAACAGGTTCCGCGCCTGATCGAACGACTGCCGCCGACCGCGCGTGACGCGGCAGGCGCGGCATGGCGCGACTACGGCGAAGTGATCGTCTGCGATACGCGCGAGGACGTCGCCGCGGTCGCGGATCGGCACGCACCGGAGCACCTCGAGGTGCACGCGCGCGACCTCGATTGGTGGCTCGCGCGCCTCACCTGCTACGGCTCGCTCTTTCTCGGCGAGGAAACGACCGTCGCGTTCGGCGACAAGGCATCGGGACCGAATCACATCCTGCCGACGAAGGCCGCCGCGCGCTATTCGGCGGGGTTGTCGGTGCACAAGTTCATGAAGCCGTTGACCTGGCAGCGGATGACGCGCGATGCGGCGAGGGAGATCGCGCAGGTCAGCGCGCGCATCTCGCGCCTCGAGGGCATGGAGGCGCACGCGCGCACCGCCGACGACCGTCTGCGCAAGTATTTTCCCGACGAACGCTTCGACAAGGGCGCGCCGGTCGAGACATGAACGGCGAAGGGCCGTCCCGAGCCGCGAATCGCGCCCCCTCCGGGGGCAGCGAAGCGGTGAAGCCGCGAGCGACGGGGGTGCACACCCGCCTTCCCGAGCTGTTTTCACTCGACGGGCACGTCGCGCTCGTCACGGGGGCGAGCTCCGGCATCGGACGCGCGATCGCGACAACGCTGGCCGAAGCGGGTGCACGCGTCGTGCTCGTCGCACGGCGCGAGGCCGAGCTCGAGGACGCGCGCAAGGCGATCGCCGCAATCGGTGGTCAGGCCGCGATCCTGCCGTGCGATCTAGGCAATCGCGATGCGCTCGCCCGATGCGCCGACAGCGCGTCGCGACCCTTCGGCGCGCCGGACATCGTCGTCAACAGCGCGGGCATCAACATCCGCAAGCCGATGCTCGAGCTCAGCGCCGACGACTGGGACCGTACGATGCGGGTCAACCTCGAGGCGCCGTTCTTCCTGTCGCAGCGGCTCGTGCCCGCGATGATCGCGCGCGGTTGGGGCCGCATCGTCAACATCGCGTCGCTGCAATCGGTGCGCGCATTCGCGAACAGCGGCGCGTACGGCGCATCGAAGGGCGGCGTGATGCAGCTCACGCGCGCGCAGGCCGAAGCGTGGTCGAGCAAGGGCGTCAATGCCAATGCAATCGCGCCGGGCTTCTTCGCGACGCCGCTCACCGCACCGGTCGCTTCCGATCCGGCAAAATGGCAGGCGAATGCGGCGAAAACGTTCATCGGCCGCAACGGCGAATTGCCCGACCTGTCGGGCACGGCGCTCTACCTCGCGAGCCGCGCGTCGGACTACGTGACCGGGCAGACGATCTTCGTCGACGGCGGGTTTTCGGCCGGATGAGCGTGCCCGTTTCGCGTCGAACGGCTTCACGATGAAGGCGCTGGTCTACACGGCGCCGAACGAGCTCGTCTATCGCGACGAACCCGAGCCGCCGTACGAAGCGGGCGAGGTGCTCGTTCGCGTCGAGGCGGTCGGCATCTGCGGGTCCGACATGCACGCGTATCACGGACGCGATCCGCGCCGAGTGCCGCCGCATGCCGCCGACAACGCGTTCGATCTCGTGATCGACATGCGCAAGCTGACGCTCGCCGACGGTGCGGCGGCATTTCGGGATCTGCACGAAGGCCGGTCGGCGGCCGCGAAAATCGTTCTTCGGCCATGACACCCTCACCCCGGCCGTCTCCCGCAAGCGGGAGAGCGAGCCAACGGAGCTCACCGGAACACCCGGCCGCAGGCCGGGGAGGGCGCACGGCAGCTGCATGAGCGACATCGCCTTTCGCGACGTGACGCGCGTGTTCCAGCGCGACGGCACCGATTTCCTGACGCTCGACCATGTCTCGTTCGACGTCGGCGACCGCGAATTCGTGGCGCTCGTCGGGCCGTCGGGCTGCGGCAAGACGACGTGCCTGCGGATGGCGGCCGGACTCGAGTTTCCGACGTCGGGCACCGTGGGCGTCGGCGGCAAGCCGGTCGAGCGCCCCGGGCCCGACCGTGCGGTCGTGTTCCAGCAGTTCGCGCTGTTTCCGTGGAAGAACGTCTTCGAGAACATCGACTTCGGCCTGCGCAGCAAGGGAATGCCGGAGGCGGCGCGGCGCGAGCGCATCGCGCGCCAGGTCGAACTGATGGGACTGCAGGGCTACGAATCCGCGTATCCTCACCAGCTTTCGGGCGGCATGCAGCAGCGCGTGGCGATCGCCCGAAGCTACGTGCTCGACCCCGACGTGCTGCTGATGGACGAGCCGTTCGGCGCCCTCGATGCGCAGACGCGCGTCGTGATGCAGGAGGAGTTGATCAAGCTCTCGCGCGTGAATCCACGAACCGTGCTGTTCATCACGCACGCCGTCGACGAGGCCGTGTTCCTCGCCGACCGCGTGGTCGTCATGACGCGCCGGCCGGGACGCATCCGCGAGATCGTCGACGTTGCGAAGGTGCGTGAGGCCGAGCATTGGGACCGCTACGAGCGCACCGAGGAAGTGATGGACCAGGAGTCGTTCGTACATTTGCGCACGCGCATCTGGCGAATGCTGCGCGAGCAGCAGCCGCAGGCGGCGGCGCTCGAAACCCAGGAGGAAATTCGATGATGAGACGCCACATCGCCGCCGCGGCGGCGGGCATCGCGCTTTGCGCCGCCACGATCGCTGCGAACGCGCAGCAGTTGACGGAGATCAAGATCAGCTACCAGCCGGCCGTCTATTGGGCCGTGCCGTTCTACGCGGCCGCGGAAAAGGGCTGGTATGCCGAAGTGGGTTTGAAGCCCGTATTCAGCACGTTCCCGGCCGGCGTGCCGCAAATTGCGGCGTCGGCATCGGGCTCGTGGGACGTCGGCGCGCTCGGATCGGTGCCGGCAACGCTCGGCGCCGCGCGCTACCACCTGCTGATGATCGGCATCAGCAACGACGAATCCGACGGAAACGCGATCGTCGCCACGGGGAAGACCGCCGCGTCGTTCGAGAAGAACCCGGCGTCGGTCAAGGGCCAGACGATCGTCCTCACCGCGAACTCCACCGGCGACTATGCGGTGCAGTCGTGCCTGCACAAGTGGGGATTGCAGAAGTCCGACGTGACGATCAAGAGCATGGGCCAGGCGGAAATCATGTCCGCGATGTCGAGCGGCAACGCCGACCTGGGCGGCCTGTGGGCGCCGAACACGTACACGATGGAGGAGAAGACCGGCGCGAAGCAGATCTGCTCGGGCAAGGATGCCGGAGCGGCCGTGCCGGGCGCGATCGTCGCGCGCGCCGACTACGCGAAGGAGCATCCGGAGAACGTCGCCAAGTTCCTTGCCGTGTACCTGCGCGCATGGAAGTGGCTCAACGCGCACCAGCCGGAAGCGATCGCGATGATGAAGAAGTTCTACGACCAGGGCGGCGTCACGATCAGCGAGGCGTCGATGAAGAAGGAATTCTCGACGCGCCCGACCTACGACCTCGCGGGCCAGCTCAAGATCATGAAGCGGGGACCGGGCGGCCAGTCGGAGGTCGACGACTGGTTCACGAAGATCGGCGCGTTCATGCAGGCGAACGGCACCTTTCCCAAGGCACCCGAAGCCGACAAGTTCGTCACCGACCAGTACATGAAGATGGTCGATGCGGACCCGAAGCTCAAGGCGTTCGCGAACCGGGCCGATTAGCGGGCGAATGCTGCGCAGTCTGGCGCGCCCGTCCACGTGGGCGGGCGTCGCGACGTTCGTCGTGCTCGTCGTCGCATGGTACGTGCTGACGACGTTCACGCAAACGATCGGCTCGGGCCGCTTCCCGTCGCCCGGCGAAACGTGGGAAGCGTTCGAACAGATCGCGCTGACCGGCTACGCCGATGCGCGTCTTCTCGCGCACGTCCTGCACAGCGTCAAGCTCGTGCTGCTCGGCTTCGCCGCCGCGACGCTCGTCGGCGTCCCGCTCGGCCTTGCGATGGGTGCGAGCCGATCGGTCGAAGCGTTCGTCAATCCGGCGTTCCTGCTGATCCGGCCAATTCCGCCGCTCGCATGGATTCCGCTCGCGATCGTCTGGCTCGGCCTCGGCGACGCAGCGAAGGTGCTGATCATCTGGTTCGCCGCATTCGTGCCGGCGGTGATCAACAGCTACAGCGGCGTACGAACGATCGAACCGTATCTGATCGAGGCAGCGCGGATGCTCGGCGTTCCGCGGCGTTTGTTCGTGCGCGAGGTACTGATTCCGGGTGCGCTGCCGATGATCTTCACCGGCCTTCGGCTCTCGCTGCAGGCGTGCTGGACCACGCTCGTCGCCGGTGAATTGATCGGCGCGATCGCGGGTCTCGGGCACGTCCTCTATCAGGCGTCGCTCGACATATTCCCGGCGATGATCGTCGTCGGCATGGCGGCGGTGGCGATCACCGCCGCCGTCATGACCGTCGCACTCGGCTTCGTCGAGCGGCGCGCGATGCCGTGGAGGTCGACGCGGTGATCGCATTCGGTGCGTCGGGCGCGCTGTCGTTTCGTCGCTGGCTCGTGCTGTCGCTCGCCGGATTGATCGCGTTCTTCGGCATCTGGTGGATCACCGCGGCGAGCGGCGCGGTACCCGCGCAGTTCCTGCCGACGCCGCTCGCGGTCGCCGAGCGATTCGTCACGCTCACGCAGTCTCCGTTCGTCGGCTACACGCTGCAGCAGCACCTGGCGTCGAGCTTCGGTCGCTTCGCGCTCGGCTTCGGACTCGCCGTTGCGATCGGCGTGCCGCTCGGTCTTCTGATGGGATGGTTCCGCTGGCTCGACGCGGTCGCCACGCCGCTCTTCGATGCGTTGCGCTTCATCGCGCCGATCGCGTGGGTGCCGTTCGCTGCGCTGTGGTTCGGCACAGGCATCGGTGGCCCCGTGCTGGTCATCTTCAGCGGCGCCTTTCCACCGTGCGTGATCAACGCGTACCGCGGCGCCAAATACGTCGAGCCGCGGCTCATCGAGGCGGCGCAGACGCTCGGCGCGAGCCACCTGCGGATGATCGTCGAGGTGCTGCTTCCGGCGTCGGTGCCTTCGATCGTCGCCGGGCTGCGCATCAGCGCAGGGCTCGGCTGGCAATCGCTGGTGGGCGCCGAGCTGATCGTCGCGTCGAGCGGCATCGGCTACCTGCTCGTGAAGGGTCAATCGAACATCAGCACGGCCACCGTGATGAGCGGCATGATCGCGATCGGCATCGTCGGCTTCACGATCGACGCGCTGCTGCGGATGCTCGAGCGCCGGATCAATCGGCGGCGCGGACGCTGAACGACCGCACCTTAGGCGCACCCCTACAACCATCGACGGCTGCGGCCGACGGTTTCGCGCGCCGCGTGATGGCACCTCGAACGGGCCTGCCGCCCGGCATCCGCGTCGACGAAGCGAAGGATCCGGGATCGCAGCCGCCGCACGGCCCGACCGGCGACCGCTCGTCGTGCGCGTTGCTCGCCGCATCGGAGAGCGATGCGGCGGCGCTTCTGCCCGGCCTACGCCGTCAATGCGCGCCAGCGCGCGGGCCGCCGCGCGATCGCCCGAAAGCTCTTCGTCGGCCGCGTGAAAGCGAGCGCCGCCAGCACGCCGCTCAGCGCGAGAAGGCCGGTGAACGCGATGGTCGCGCCCGGAAACGAGCGCACGCTGTTGACCGCGATCTCGCCTGCGTGCGGCGCTGCAAGCTGCATGCGCCGGCGCGTCATCTGCGCGCCGAGTTCGGCGAGCCGATCCCCGCCCAGCACGCGTTCGGCATCGGGCAAAAGCTTCGTCTCTTCGTCGGCGACGTGGCGGATGACGTCGCGCATGAGCTCCATCACCGTCGCGTCATAGCTCCGATCCTCGGGACGCAGGTGATGCAATTCGTCGATCAGCCGCTTCATCTCGCCGTGCTCGGGATAGCTCTTGTCGACCAAGTCGGGATCGATGCTGCGCATTGCCGGGTAGAAGATCTCTTCCTCGAGCGTCGCATGGATCGTCAACGCCATGGACAGCGTCTCGACGATCGCGCGCTTGCGGCTCGGCGACGTGTCGATGTGATAGCGGTGGAACGTCATCAGCGCATGCGTGTGATCCATCCGGATCTGCGTGGTGGCGCCGGGCGAGAGTCGATTCATCATGTTGTTCATGCGCATCTCCATCGGTGGCCGGTTACGTGGTCAAGATCAGTCGCGTAGCGAGCGTGCGCGGCGTTCGTCCTACGGCACCGGCCGATGTCCATAAATGTCGCCGCCTCCGCTCGCATGCCACAGTCCGCCTTGCGGATCGCGCGACGGTGGCTGGTCGTACTGCTGGCGATTCGCCTGCCGCGCCGCCATCTTTTCTCCGAGCGCCGGCGCGATCTTCGCCGTAGTCGTGTTGATCTTCGACATCATGCCGACCTTGATGTCGCGCGTCGGTTCGGTGGCCGCCTTGAGGATTGCGTCAGCCACGCGATGCGGATCGATCAGCGGCGTCGGCAATTTCGGCTCCCTGTCCATGTAATTGCGGGCATGCTGCGGATACGGCGTGTCGACCGCCGTCGGCTGGATCAGCGTGATCGCAACGGGCGCCTTGTCGACGTCGTCGGTTTCGACACGCAACGCATCGGTGAAGCCCTTCACCGCGTGCTTCGATGCCGAATACATGCCCTGCAGCGGGACGACCGCATCGGACACCTCGCTGCCGAGATTGATCAGCGCACCCCCGTTTCGGCGCAAATGCGGCAGCGCGACGAGCGAGCCGTAGACGACACCCCAGAAATTCGTATCGAACAGACGGCGGCTGTCGGCGTCGCTCACTTCGTCGAGACGTCCGTAGATCGCGATGCCGGCATCGTTCACCCACGTGTCGATGCGGCCGAAGCGATCGATCGCGACGTCGGCGACGCGACGAACGTCCTCCTCGCGCCCGACATCGGCCACGACATGGATCGCTTCGCCGCCCTCGGCGTTGATGGTGCCGACAATTTCGGCGAGGCGCGCCTCGCTTCGTGCCGCGAGCACGAGCCTGGCTCCTGCCTGCGCGGCCTGCTGCGCGGTGGCAAGACCGATGCCGCTCGACGCGCCGGTGATGACAATCACCTGCTCGTCGAGCGGTTTCAATTTCGGTTGCATGGCCATTCCTTTCCGCGCCCGAGTGCCGTCGAATGCCGATCCTTCTCCGCGCATGCAACGCACGTGCCCCGGCAATCGTCGTCTTCGTTGTTCTGAGTACGTTCAACGGCAAAGGTTTCGGCACGGTCGTTGCGGTCATCGACCGCCGAAACTCCGGCGTGCGTGCACGGTCCGACCGCACGGCACGATCCGTTACGCCGAGAGCGGCGCGTGTCGCGCCTTCGACCTTTTGAGAGCCATCGCGGAAGGAGCACGGACATGGCAACCACACAAACGGGAACATCGGGCACGGCGGGCACGCGTACGTCGAGCGGCGGAGCGCAGCAGGGCATGATGGGACAGACGTCCGACACCACGTACAACCTGATCAGCGTCATGTATCACACGCTGCAGGGATGTCAGACGTACGAGCAGTATGCGCAGGATGCGGAACAGGCGGGTTACCAGGACGTCGCGCAGTTCTTTCGCGACACCGGGCGCGAGTTCGAGCGCTGCGCGCAGCGCGGACAGCAATTGCTCGCGCAGTGCCTGCAGCAGGGACAGATGGGACAGGGTGGCGGGCGCTCCGCACAACTCAACAGCCAGATGGGCGCATCGTCGGGACAGCAGAGTCAAAGCGGAGCCCGGCAAAGCCGGATGAGCGGGCAGCAGGGCAGCGGCAGCACGAATATCGAAAGCAGTGGCGGCAGCAGGGGAAGCAGCAGTCGCTGAGGTGAAACGTGCATTGGGGAAGGGCGGAGAAGTCTCCGCCCTTTTTCATGGTGCGCGGCTCGCCGAGGCGGTCCGTGCGTCGTCGTTAGAATTGAAGTGACCGATCGCCTGCTGTGCCACATGTCGCTTCACGTTCCGCCCGTTTACCGGTTCCTGTCGGCCCGCCGCATCGCGCTTTGCATGGGCGTGCTGCTCGTCGCACTCGTGGCGGCATCGCCTCACGCGCGCCCCGTCACGCCGCGTGGCGACTTGATGCCCGACGAACGCGTCACGATCGACATATTCGAGCGATCGAAGCGCTCGGTCGTCTATATCTCGACGTCGGAGCGGATCCGTGATCCGTGGACGCGAAACGTCCGCAGCATCCAGCGCGGCACCGGCTCGGGCTTCGTCTGGGACGAGCACGGCGACATCATCACGAACTATCACGTGATCGCAGGCGCATCGGCCGCCCGCGTGCGGCTGAACGACGGCCGCGACTATCCGGCAACGCTGATCGGCGCGAGCGAATCGCACGATCTCGCCGTGCTGCGCATCGAAGTGCCGTCGAACCGGCCGCCGCCGTTGCCGATCGGCAGCAGCCGTGATCTGCGCGTCGGTCAGCGCGTGTTGGCGATCGGCAATCCGTTCGGTCTCGACTGGACGTTGACGACCGGAATCGTTTCGGCCCTCGACCGCGCGCTCGACGGCGACGACGGCCACACGATCGAGCATCTGATCCAGACCGATGCCGCGATCAACCCCGGCAATTCCGGTGGGCCGCTGCTCGACAGCGCGGGCCGCGTGATCGGCATGGACACCGCCATCTACAGTCCGAGCGGCGCATCGGCCGGCATCGGCTTCGCGGTCCCGATCGACACGATCAATCGTGTCGTGACGGCACTGATCGAGCACGGCAAGTACACGTCGCCTTCGATCGGCATCGAAACCGACGACGACATCAACGATGCGCTCTCCGAGCGGCTCGGCGTCGAAGGCGTCTTCGTGCTGAAGGTCGACCCCGGCGGCCCCGCCGCGCGCGCGGGCCTGCGCGGTGTCCGCATCGAGCGGGGTTACATCGTTCCCGGCGACGTGATCGTGTCCGTCGGCGGCAAGCCGGTGACGAGCGTCGCGCGCTTCGAGGCTCGCCTCGACGATTTTCGTATCGGCGAGCGCGTGCGCCTCGGCATCGTTCGCAACGGCAAGCGAATCGAAGTGGAAACGACGCTCGCTGCCGGCGGCTGATCGGCTGTGACGCGGGCGACGCGCGTTACCGCGCGTGGAAGCGGGCACGCGCCTCCGACAGCACCCTAGTAGCGGTCATTCGCGTAGCGGAGCGCAACTCGCCACGGTAGAATCGATTCGCCTCGCATTCCACCTTCGAGGATCCGTCAATGAATGCTCGCCCTTCCGTCGCAGACAGGCGGCGCACGTTTCATCGGTTGCACGAAAGCGGCTGCTTCGTGATTCCCAATCCGTGGGACATCGGCAGCGCGCGCTACCTGCAGGGCCTCGGCTTCAAGGCGCTCGCAACGACGAGCTCCGGATTCGCCTGGTCGCACGCGCGCGCCGACAATCACGTCGAGCGCGACGTCGTCCTCGACCATCTGCGAGCGATGGCCGAAGCAACGGATCTTCCGATCAATGCCGATTTCGAAAGCGGCTTCGCCACCGATCCGGCCGGCGTCGCCGAGAGCGTCCGCCGCGCCGTGGAGACGGGAGTCGCGGGCTTGTCGATCGAGGATTCGACCGGCGACGACGAGGCGCCGCTCTACGCGGTCGACGTCGCGGTCGAGCGGATGCGTGCCGCGCGGCGCGCGATCGATGCAGCCGGTGGCGATACGCTGCTCGTCGGGCGCTCGGAGGGCTTCTTCGTCGGCCGTCCCGATCTCGCCGAAACGATCGCGCGACTGAAGGCGTACGCAGATGCAGGCGCCGATTGCCTGTATGCACCGGGCATCCGCAGCCGCGAGCAGATCAAGGCCGTGGTCGACGCCGTCGCACCAAAGCCGGTGAACGTTCTGATCGGCTGGGGAAGCGATCTCACCGTCGACGATCTCGCGGCGCTCGGCGTGCGACGCATCAGCGTCGGCGGTGCGCTCGCGCGAAGCGCGTGGGGCGGGTTCATGCGGGCGGCGAAGGCGATCGCCGAGCAGGGCCGCTTCGACGGCTTCAACGATGCGGCGTCGGGCGCCGAGCTCAATCGCCTGTTCGCACGGTAGCGCTCGGGGAACGGAAGCGGCGTCGGGCGCCGAGGCCAATCGCCTGTTCGCACGGTAGCGCTCGGGGAACGGAAGCGAAGGGGGCCGCTAACCGCCACGCGAGGATTTAGCCGCCAGGCGCTCCGCGAATTTCGCGAGATCGATGACGACGCGTCCGTGCGTGCCGCGGCCCACTTCCTCGGTTCCATCCATCGCATTCACGCGAAACCGGATCTGGCGTCCGTCGACGTCGATCACCTCGGCAAAGGCGGCAACGCGATGACCAACTGGTGTTGCCGCCAGGTGCTCGACGTCGACGCGCGTGCCCACTGCGCTTTCGCCCGGCTCGAAGTACGGCTTGATGGCATTGAGCGCCGCGTTTTCCATCATCATGATCATGACCGGCGTCGCCAGCACGGCAGGAAGCGTCGCGTCCTTGAACCGGTTGGCCAGATGTTCGTGCGCCACGACCAGGCTGAAGGACCCTCGCGTTCCGATCGGAATCGTGCGCACGGAACGGAGCTACTCGACCGTCACGCTCTTTGCCAGGTTGCGCGGCTTGTCGACATCCGTTCCCCGCAGCACCGCCGTGTGATACGCGAGAAGCTGCAGCGGGACGACGTGAACGATCGGAGACAGCGGTCCGCGATGCTCGGCCACGCGGATCAGGCGGATGCCGTCGCCGACAGCCAGGCGACTGTCGAGATCGGCGACGACGAACAGCTCGCCGCCGCGCGCACGCACTTCCTGCAGATTCGACTTGAGCTTCTCGAGCAATGCGTCGTTCGGCGCGATCGCGACGACCGGCATCTGCGCGTCGACCAGCGCGAGCGGCCCGTGCTTCAGCTCGCCCGCCGGATACGCCTCGGCGTGGATGTACGAGATCTCCTTGAGCTTCAGCGCCCCTTCGAGCGCGATCGGATAATGCGCGCCACGACCGAGGAAGAGCGCATGCTGCTTCTTCGCGAAATGCTGCGCCCATCCGATCAGATGCGGCTCGAGCGCGAGCGCGCCGCGAATCGCCGCCGGAATATGCCGCAGCGCATCGAGGCTTTTCGCTTCGTCGTCCGCCGAAAGCCGTCCGCGCAGCTTCGCGAGCGTCAGCGCCAGCAGGAACAACGCCGCAAGCTGCGTCGTGAACGCTTTCGTCGACGCGACGCCGACCTCGGTACCGGCGCGCGTGAGGAAAACCATTCCGGCCTGGCGCACCATCGAACTCGTCGCGACGTTGCAGATCGCGAGCGTGTGCCGGTGTCCGAGTCCCTTCGCATGCGCGAGCGCCGCGAGCGTGTCTGCCGTTTCGCCGGACTGCGACACGACGACGACCAGGCTGTTCTCGTGCGGCACGCTGTCGCGGTAGCGGTATTCGCTGGCGATCTCGACGGTGCACGGGATGCGCGCAAGCGACTCGATCCATTGCTTGGCGACGAGGCCCGAGTAGTAGCTCGTGCCGCAGGCGAGGATCAGGACCGAATCGGCCTGCGGAAGGATCGCCGCGGCGTTCGCGCCGAATAGCGCCGGACCGATCGACGTGACGCCGTCGATCGTGTCGGCCACCGCGCGCGGCTGCTCGAAGATTTCCTTCTGCATGTAGTGGCGATAGGGGCCGAGCTCGACCGCATCGCCGCTGCCCTGCACCTCGACGATTGCGCGCGTCACGCGCTGTCCCCGCGCGTCGAAGATCGCATACGACTCGCGGCGCACGTCGGCGACGTCGCCCTCCTCGAGATAGGCGACGCGGCGCGTGACGGACATCAGCGCCGATGCATCGGAGGCGAGAAAGTGGTCGTGGTCGCCGATGCCGACGAGCAGCGGGCTGCCTTGTCGCGCGCCGATCACCCGGCCGCGCTCGCGCGTCGAGATGACGGCGATCGCATAGGCGCCCTTGAACTCGGCGATCGCGCGGCGCACCGCGAGCAGCAGGTCATTGCAATCGGATGCGTGCCAATGCGAATGCACGAGGTGCGCGATCACCTCGGTGTCGGTCTGCGTGCGAAAGGCGTAGCCCTGCGCCTGCAGCTTCTCGCGCAGCGCCTCGTAATTCTCGATGATGCCGTTGTGCACGACGGCGATCTCGCCGCCGGACAGGTGCGGATGCGCGTTGTCGGACGTCGGCGCGCCGTGCGTCGCCCAGCGGGTATGCGAAATGCCGGTCGTCGCCTTGAGTTGCAGCGCGTCGGCTTGCGCCGCGAGGTCGGCGACACGCGCCGTCGACACGAGCCGCTCGAGGATCGGACTCGCGCCGCCGTTGACGACGGCGAGGCCGGTCGAATCGTAGCCGCGGTACTCGAGCCGGCGAATGCCTTCGATCAGGATCGGAACGACGTTGCGATCGGAGGTTGCACCGACGATGCCGCACATGATCTCAGCCCTTCTTGCGTGGACGCTGCCAGCGCGCGTTCGAAACCTGCGGAGCGCGTGCGAGCGTCAGTTGATTCGCGGGCGCTTGCTTGACGATCGTGCTGCCGGCGCCGATCGTCGCGTGCGTGCCGATCGTGATCGGCGCGACGAGCACGCAGTTCGATCCGACGTGCACGTCGTCGCCGATGACCGAGCGATGCTTGTTCGCGCCGTCGTAGTTCGCGATGATCGATCCGGCGCCGTAATTGACGCGGCTGCCCACCGTCGCATCGCCGACGTACGCGAGGTGATTCGCCTTCGATCCCTTGCCGAGCGAGCTCGCCTTCACTTCGACGAAATTGCCGATGTGCACGTCGTCGGCAAGCTCGGTTCCCGGACGCAGCCGCGCGTACGGACCGACGCGGCACTGCGCCCCGATCGTCGCCTTGTCGAGATGCGAGAACGCCTCGATGCGCGTGCCTTCGCCGACGACCACGTCGTGCAGCACGCAATAAGGGCCGACGTGCGCACCGTCGGCCAGGCGCACGTGACCTTCGAAGATGCAGCCGACGTCGATCGTCACGTCACGCCCGCATTGCAGGCGACCACGGATGTCGATGCGGTCGGCATCGACGATCGTCGTACCGGCGAGCATCAGCGTGTTCGCCCGGCGCCGCTGCACGATGCGCTCGAGCGCTGCCAGTTGCGCGCGGTCGTTGACGCCCTGGATCGACGCTTCGTCGGTGATCGTGTGCGCCTCGACCGCGACACCGTCGGCGACGGCCATCGCGACGATGTCGGTCAGGTAGTACTCGCCCTGCGCGTTGTGCGGCGTGAGGCGCGAGAGCCACTGCGCGAGCCGCGCGGTCGGCGCGGCGACGAACCCGGTGTTGATCTCGCCGATCGCACGCTGTTCGGGCGTCGCGTCGGTCTCTTCGACGATCGACTGCACGTCACCGGCGGGACCGCGGACGATTCGCCCGAGTCCGAATGGATCGCGGACGCGCGCCGTCAGAAGTCCCACGCGGTTCGCCTGCGCGATTTCGGCGACGCTCGCGAGCGCTTCGTCCGGAACGAGCGGAACATCGCCGAGACCGACGAGCGTCACGCCGTCAGCCGGCAGCGCGGCGAGGGCGACGCGCGTGGCATCGCCGGTACCGCGCGGGGGATTTTGTCGCACGAACGTCAGATCGGGCGCCGCCAACGCGCGTTCGACGGCATCCGCGCCATGGCCGACGACGACGGCGATCGCACGCGGCGCCAACGCACGTGCAGACGCGAGAACGTGCGCAACGAGCGGCTCGCCGGCAAGGGGATGCAGCACCTTCGGCAATGCGGAATGCATTCGCTTGCCTTGTCCGGCGGCGAGGATGACGACGTCGAGCGGGGAAGCCATCGAGGACGGGAAAACCGGGAGAAGCGATGATACGCCAGCGCTATCGACGGGCTCTTGCGCGAATCTCCGCGCACGCTCGCGGATGCCGTCCGGTCGATGCGGTCATTCGCGAACCCGATCGTGCCGCCGACGGCGGCGGGAACGACCGCCCGGCGAGCGACCCGCGGACGCGAGTCCGGCGGCGGCGCGTTCAGCCGTGATGCTGGATCGTCGGCGGGCTGATGCCCATCAGGTCGATCATGCTCGCCATGCCGGCCGGCTCGAAGCGGCGCGGAATCGACCGCTCGCGGCATTCGAGAATCTCGCACTGGACGTACATCTGGCGCAGGCGGCGCTCGGCGTCGCGCTGGGACCCGGCGATGATCGAGACGTTTTCGATGCGCTGGCCCATCCGGGTGCGGATCGTGAAACCGAAGCGGATCATGGCGTCAATGCCTCCTCGTCGTGGCGCGCGCAGCGTTCGAAGTGAAGGCATCGCACGGCCGGGGCGTCGCCTGATGCAATTGCCGTTCCGATGCGTTGAAACGATCGTCGGGAAGCCGACGAGAGGTCGATGCCGGCGCCGGGCCACCTGTCGGTGAGGACCGCCGGATCAAACGCTCCATGACAGCGTGTGCTCACTTCTATATTGAGCCGAAGATCACCAATCACAACTCGATCTTGCGAACCGGCACAGCCGCGCCCCCGCTCAACGGAAAGGCTGTGCCCGAATGCGACAGCCGGGTTGTCCGGCGCGGACCGATATCGGACAATCGTCACCGATTCGAGCGTCGATGACCGGGAGGGCAGCCATGAATTGCGCAGCGTGCG
>DATNGN010000099.1:0-26403 GCA_035605875.1 Casimicrobiaceae bacterium | reverse complement strand
GATCGAGGGAGCGTCGACGCCATGCCGTTGTCGAAGCCTTGCGATCGGCGACTTGGTATCAGGCGCGAGCCGAAATAGTCGCCGCGCCACAGTGGCCCTCGATCCTCGATCCTAAATCCTCCCCCCATGCTCACCTCCCTGATCCTCGGCTTCGACCGCGCGCTGCGCACGCTGTCCGGGACTGCGACCGCTGCTCGGCCGATGCCTGGCGCGAGGCTTCCCGACTCGATGCTGGAGCCGTGGGAGCGCCGGCACGCGGCCGGTCTGATGCGGGTGAACCACACCGGAGAAGTCTGTGCGCAGGCGCTCTATTCGGCGCAGGCGCTCGTCGCTCGCGACGGCGAGATTCGCTCACGCTTCGAGCGGGCCGCGCGCGAGGAAGAGGACCATCTCGCATGGACGCAGGCCCGCCTCGCCGAGATGGACGATCGGCCGTCGCTGCTGAACCCGCTGTGGTATGCGGGCTCGTTCGCGATTGGCATTGCCGCAGGCATCACCGGCGATCGCGCGAATTTGGGTTTCGTCGTCGAAACCGAGCGTCAGGTCGAGGAGCACCTGACCTCGCACATGGATCGCCTTCCGGCGAGCGACGCGAAAAGCCGCGCGATCGTCGAGCAGATGCGCGACGACGAAGCGCGTCACGCCGCGATGGCGCTCGATGCGGGCGGAATGCCGCTGCCGTATCCGGTGCGCCGCGCGATGCAGGCCGCCGCCGACGTCATGCGCGCGGTCGCCTATCGCATCTGAACGCGCGCTCGTGAGCGCGAAGGGCCGTCCCGAGCGCGAATTGCGCCCCCTGGGGGGCAGCGCAGCGGCGAAGCCGCAAGCGTGGGGGGATCAATGAGCGCGCACGTCAGCGTTCCGCGCGCTTGCGCGACTTCCACTCGCGCAACGCCGCAAGCCTCGCCGCGCGCAATGCCGACGCAATCGCATCGCCACGCGCAGCACCGGGAGTCTTCGCCGTGCGTTCGACGGCATCGCGCGCGATTGCTGCGGCATCGACGCGGCGCACGACGACGAGCGCTTCCTGCAGCAGCGCCGTGCGTCGCCGCTCGTTCGCTTCGCCCGTCGCCCGCGCCGCGACGTGCGCCGCCGCGGCGGACGCGAGCGTCGCGAGGCGCTCCGGCCGGCGCAGCGCGTCGGTTGCGAGCAGCAGGTCGAGCAGCGCCGCGGACGCGAGCGACGGCGCATCGGCGATCGCATGGTGCCAACGAACGGCGAGCCGGGCAGCGTCGTCGCAGTCGGTCGGTACGCGAAGCCGTGACGACATCGCCTCGGCGCGCTCGATGCCGGCACGCGCGTCGAACCGATCGTCGCCGGCGCGATCGAGCTCCTGGGCGAGTACCGCGTAGCGCGCAGGCAGCGTCATCGTGCGCAGCGCGGCCCAGTCGAGCGCGCGCGCGGTGAACGCGCCGGCGTCGTCCTCGCCGCCGACTGGAATCGCGTAGAGCGCATCGATTTCGGGCAGGAGCTTCGCGAGTGCACCGCATGCGCGAAGCGCGTCGAGCATCCGCGACGGATGCCCTTCGCTCAGCCCCCGTGACAGTTCCTGCCAGATGCGTTCGGGCGCGAGCGTTGCGAGCTCTCCGCTGTTCGCGATCGCGCGCATGAGGGCGACGGTGTCGTCGGCGATGCGAAAGCCGAAGCGCGCGGCGAAGCGCGCGACGCGCAGCACGCGCAGCGGATCCTCGGCGAACGCCTCCGAGACATGACGCAGCACGCCTTCGTGCAGATCGGCTTCGCCGCCGTACGGATCGATCAGCTGGCCGTCGGCGGCGCGCGCCATCGCATTGATCGTCAGGTCGCGGCGACGCAGATCGTCCTCGAGCGTGACGTCGGGCGTGGCGAAGAAGCGGAAGCCGCGATAGCCGCGTCCCTGCTTGCGTTCGGTGCGCGCGAGCGCGTATTCGTCGTGCGTCTGCGGATGCAGGAATACCGGAAAGTCCTTGCCGACCGGCAGATAGTCCGCCGCGAGCATCATCTCGGGCGTCGCGCCGACGACGACGAAGTCGCTGTCGTTGACCGGCAGGCCCAGAAGTTCGTCGCGAACCGAACCCCCGACGCGATAGATGCGGACCGATTGCGGCAACGGCCGCGTCATCGGCCGCTTTGCGAGCGAAACGTGTCGAAGCGACTGCGAAGTGCGATCGGTGCGAGGTATTCGGGTGCGATGGCCTCGACCGGCGTTGGCGTGACGTCGAAAGCGCGCGGGAATGGTCCGTCGCAGACGCTGTCGTGCTGCATCGAGGCCAGGTTGTCGCGCGTCAGGAGGGAACCGGGCAGCAGTTCCATCACGCGCGCCTGCAGGTTCGCGAGCGCGGGACCGAGCGGCAGGATCGGCCGCGGATGGCCGGACGTCTCCGCGACGTAATTGACGAGTTCCTCGAGCGTGTAGGCCTTCGGTCCGCAGAGCGGATAGCACTGGCCGATCGTGTCGTCGTCGAGCAGCGCGCGTGCGATGCAGAGGGCGACGTCGCCGACGAACACCGGCTGGAACCGTGCCCGCGCGCACGCGAGCGGTATCACCGGGAACATCTGCGCGAGCTTCGCGAACAGGTTCAGGAACGAATCGCCGCGCCCGAAGATCACCGACGGGCGGAAGATGGTCGTTGCGAGACCCGAATCGGCGATCACCGCCTCGCCTGCGGCCTTCGACCGCAAATAGGCGCTCGCAGCTTCAGCGCTTGCGGCAAGCGCGCTCACGTGAAGGACGCGCGAAACGCCCGCGTTGCGGCAGGCGGCGACGAGCGCGCGGGGAACGTCGACGTGCACACGCTCGAACGTGTCGCGGCCGTGCTCGTGCAACGTGCCGATCAGGTTGATCGCCGCCGCCGCGCTGGCCAGCCAACGGGCGAGCGTCGGCGGATCGTGCGGATCGCCTTCGACGACGCGCACCGTGGGCAGCAGGAACAGATCGCGCGCGCGCGCGCGCCGCCGGGTCAGCACGATCACGTCGTGACCGTCGGCCGCCAGCTTGGCGACGAGATGGCCACCCAGAAAACCGCTGCCGCCCAGCACCAGAACCCGCTGCACCATTGGCCGACGCCCTATTGCTCGCTCGCGACGCTGTCGACGTCGCGCGGCGTGACGACGCCGAGCCGCTTCGTCAGCGATACGTACGGGCGGTCGAGGGCGTGCGTATAGAGCATCGTGTTGGCCAATACGCGCTTCACGTATTCGCGCGTTTCGTCGAACGGAATCGTTTCCACCCAGATCGCGCCTTCGAGCGGCGTCGCGGCGGGCCGCCACGCCTGTGCGCGCGACGGACCCGCATTGTAGGCTGCCGCGGCAAGCACCGGCAGACCATCGAGACGATCGAGCCAGTGCTTGAAGTAGAACGCGCCGAACTGCGTGTTGAGCTCGACATCGGCGATCCGCGACGGCGAGTATTGATCGACCGCGAGCTTCTTCGCGACCCAGCGCGCGGTGCCCGGCATCAGTTGCATCAGGCCGACGGCACCCGCGGAGGACACGATGTCGGCCACGAACCGCGATTCCTGCCGCGCGATGCCGTAGAGGAGTTCGCAATCGAGTCCCTGGTCGCGCGCCGCCGCCTCGAACTCGGCGCGATACGGCGTCAGGTAGCGCATCGCGAGGTCGACGCGCGACGACATGCGCTCGGCGGTGAAGATCGCCCGATCGTAGAGACCGTTTTCGCGTGCGAATTCGGCCGCGACCTGCAACCCGTCGTCGTCCAGGCCGCGTATCGCGTAGCTCCATTCGCGCAATGCGTCGAGCCGCAGGTCGTAGCGCGCGAGAAGCAACGCGCGCTGCACGCCGTCTTCCGACGCGAAGATCGCCAGCGCCGCATCGTCGACCGGATCGGCCCGGCGCTCGAGCGTCGTGAACTGCGGAGCGCTGCGGCCGAGGGCGTCCGACGCGAGCAGGCCGTAGAAGTCGAGGCGATCTGCAAGCGCCGCATAGATCGCCTTCGCGTCGTCGTCGCGACCCTGCGCCGCAAGCGCGCGTGCGCGCCAGTAGCGCCAGACCGGCGCCTGTCGATCGTCGTCAGGCAGCGCCTCGATGCCGTTCAGCACGTCACGCCATGCACGCACGCGCAGCGCCGCGCGAATGCGCACGACCTGCTGCTCCAGCGTCAGCGTCGTGCCCTTCACCGCGTTGAACCAGTCGTCCGCGGCAGGATCGAGCTGCCGCGCGGCGTACCAGGCGATGCGCAGGTCACCGTAGTCGCGGTCGGCCTCGGGCAGGTGGCGCCGCCACGCGAGCCATGCCGCACGCGTTTCCGCCGCGTCCCTGCGCGCGGCGCGATCGAGCGCGTAGAGGGCGAGCGCGCGACCCGAAGGCGACTTCCAGTCGAACTTGCCCGTCTTCACCGCATGCATCGGATTGCGCTCGATCGCTGCGAATGCGCGCTCGCGAATGCGCTCGTTGCCGGGGAGCTCGTCGGCGATCTTCTGCGCAAGGCGCGTGTTGCCCTTCGCCACGGCGAGGCGGAAACGCGCCTTGCGATCGGCGAGCGTGATGTCGCCGCGCGCGATCAGCGCCGCGAAGAGAGGTTCGCACGCATCGGGCGTCGACGCGCCGGTGAACCAGAAAGGCTTCGCCGCCGTCAGCGCGCGCGGGTCGCTGCGGTAACGGTACTGGATCGCGTAGCACGAAAGCTCGATGTCCTCGCCCTGCCCGGCGACGTAGGTTGCCGCGAACCGGTCCCAGTCGCCGCGCTTGCCGAGCGTCTTCAGCCAGTCGACGCGCAGCCGGTCGGCGAGCGGGCCGTCCGGATAACGCGCGAGGAACGACTGCACGGCGTCGGGCGACGCCTCGTCGAGCCGCGACCTGATCTGCCAGTAGCGCACGTATCGCTCGAGCGGATGTCCCGCGGCCGAAGGCGCGAGCGCATCGAGCCTGCGCCAGTCTCCCCGCTCGAAGGCGGCCTTCGCCGCGAGAAAGCCGGCATCCGATTGCGCGAGCGCGTGCGTCGCGGCAAGGACGACGAGTGCCGCGACGAACCTGCGCACGACGCGATCACGTGTTCCTGCAGTCCTTCTTTTCATGTCGGCGATTTTCGCTTAGCCGGCACTCGACATTCAATCGCTTGCCGCTCATTCGCGATGATCGGCACGGTGGACGATACGAACGGCGCAACAACCGCCCTCTCGAAATCGGCGCTCGTCTCGCGTACACGCTAGAATTCGCGCTCTTTCGAACATCGATCGAGGAAGCGGGAGCGCGCATGGCACAGCGCAAGGCGGCGCCGCAGGTCGGGCTCGTGATGGGCAGCGACAGCGACTGGGACGTGATGAAGCACGCGGCGCGCGAGCTCGACGCCTTCGCGGTCCCCTACGAGCCGCGCGTGTTGTCCGCGCACCGGATGCCCGACGACATGTTCGAATACGCGGAGGATGCGGGGCCACGCGGACTGCGCGCGATCATCGCAGGTGCCGGCGGCGCCGCGCATCTGCCCGGCATGCTGGCCGCGAAGACGACCGTGCCGGTTCTCGGCGTGCCGGTGCCGTCGCGCTACCTGCGTGGCGAGGATTCGCTGCTGTCGATCGTGCAGATGCCGACCGGAATACCGGTGGCCACGTTTGCCATCGGCGAGGCCGGCGCGGCGAATGCGGCGCTCTTCGCGATCGCGATGCTCGCCGCGAACGATCCGACGCTTGCGGGAAAGCTCGCGGCGTACCGGCAGAAGCAGACGTCGAACGCACGCGCGATGCGCGTGCCGCCGGCATGATCGCCGCGCGGGGATGAACATCGCCGCGCACGACGCGCCGCAGCCGGTACCACCCGGCGCCTGGCTCGGTCTGCTCGGCGGCGGCCAGCTCGGCCGCATGTTCTGCATGGCCGCGCAGAGCCTGGGCTACAAGGTCGCCGTGCTCGATCCGGCGAGCGACAGCCCGGCCGGCAGCATCGCCGACCGCCATATCATCGCGGATTACCTCGATCCGGTCGGTCTCGCAGCGCTGCGCGAACTCTGCGCGGGCGCCACGACCGAATTCGAGAACGTGCCGGCGGCAGCGCTCGAGTTCCTCGCCCGCGACGTGCGTGTGACGCCTGCCGCGCAGAGCGTCGCGATCGCCCAGGATCGCATCAGCGAGAAGACTTTCATCGCGGGGCACGGCTTTCCGGTCGCGCCGTTCACGATCCTGCGCGACCGCGACGACGCAGCGAACGTCGGTGGCAACCTGACGCCCGGCATCGTGAAGAGCGCCCGCTTCGGCTACGACGGCAAGGGCCAGATCCGCGCACGCACGCGCGACGACGTCGCGAACGCATTCGTCACGATGGACGAAAGCCCGAGCGTGCTCGAGAAGCTGATCGATCTGCGGGCGGAGCTTTCGGTGATCGTCGCGCGTGACAATGCAGGCAACGTGGCGACGTGGCCGATCGCCGAGAACCGGCATCGCAACGGCATCCTCGACCTATCGATCGTGCCCGCGCGCGTCGCCGAGGATCTCGCCGACGAGGCGCGCGCGATCGCGACGGCGCTCGCGTCGGCGCTCGACTACCGCGGTGTGCTCTGCGTCGAGCTCTTCGTCGCGCCCGGCGACGCGCTGATGGTGAACGAGATCGCGCCGCGCCCGCACAATAGCGGCCACTACACGATCGACGCCTGCATCACGTCGCAGTTCGAGCAGCAGGCGCGCGTGCTCGCCGCGCTGCCGATGGGCGATACGGCACAGCACACGCCGGCGGTGATGCTGAACCTGCTCGGCGACATCTGGTTCGACGCGGACGGCACGATGCGCGAGCCCGACTGGGCGCGTGTGCTCGCGCATCCGCAGGCCAAGCTCCATCTGTATGGCAAGCGCGAGCCGCGCCGATCGCGCAAGATGGGTCACGTGACCTGCCTCGGCGCGAGCGTCGACGAGGCGCTCGCGACGGCGCAGGCGATCAAGTGCGAACTGGGGATTCCGGAGTAACGTCGGTGGGCGCCGAGGCCAACATTCGCGGCGCAGGGCCGTCCCAAGCCGCGAATTCCGCCCCCTCCGGGGGCAGCGAAGCGGCGCAAGCCGCGAGCGTGGGGGGACCACCGCTCGACGGGATCCGCGTGCTCGATCTGACCCGGCTGCTGCCCGGACCGATGTGCACGCTCTACCTCGCCGATCTCGGCGCCGACGTCATCAAGATCGAGGACACGGGTGCCGGCGATTACGCGCGCACGCTATCGGCGAGCCCCGGCCCGCGCCATGCAGCCATGAGCGCCGCACAGTCGCCTCGAGGCGCGAATTCCGCCCCCGCGGGGGGCAGCGAAGCGCCTGAGCCCGACGGGCCGCCCCGAGGGCGAACACCCGAGCGCGAAGCGCGAGAATCGTCCAACCCGCCGCGAGCACGGGGGGGTCATACAACCGCGTGGTACCGCGCGATCAACCGCAACAAGCGCTCGCTCGCGATCGATCTCAAGCGCGAAGACGGTCACGCGGCGTTCATCGCGCTTGCGCGGCGCGCCGACGTGATCGTCGAAGGCTTCCGGCCGGGTGTCGTCCATTCGCTTCGCATCGACTACGAGGCAATCCGCAGGATCAATCCGCGCGTCGTCTATTGCTCGATATCGGGTTACGGCCAGAACGGACCTCGCGCGCTCGCCGCCGGTCACGACGTCAATTACCTGGGCTACGCGGGCGCCCTGAATTACACGGGAGCACGCGGCGGCCCGCCGGCGCTTGGAAACCTGCAGATCGCCGATCTGCTCGGCGGCGCGGCGAGCGCCGCAATCGGCATCCTTGGCGCGCTGGTCGGTGCGCAGCGCCAGGGTGTCGGCCGCTACGTCGATGTCGCGATGGCCGACGCGGTGCTCGCACATCAGATCTTCGCGCTCGGCGCCTTCGAAGACGACGGCGAAGTGGCGCCGCGCGGCGAAGACCTGTTGACCGGCGGCTACCCGTGCTACGGCGTCTACGAAACGCGCGACGGCGGATGGCTCGCCGTCGGCGCGCTCGAGGCGAAGTTCTGGCGGCTCCTGTGCGAAACGCTCGCGCGCCCGGACCTCGTCGAACTGCAGTTCGCGAGCGGCGACGACGGCGAGCGCGTGCGCGGCGAACTGGCTGCGGTCTTCGCATCGCAGACTCGCGACGAATGGACGACGCGATTTGCCAACGTCGACTGTTGCGTCACCCCGGTGCTGACGTTCGAGGAGGCGCTCGCCGACGCGCAGTTCGCCGCGCGCGGCATGACGCTGCGCCGTCCCGACGGCACGCGGCAATACGCGCCGCCGTTCAAGCTGTCGCCAGCGTCGTTCGCTGTCGTTCGCGAAGCGCCGCGACAGGGCGAGCACACCGACGAGGTGTTGCGCGAGGCCGGATTCGACGCGCGCGCGATCGACGCGCTCGTGCGCGAGCGCGTCGTGGTTCGGGCGTCCTAGCTCGAGCGCACCCGCTATCCGCGTCCACCGGTGCAGTGCACGATCACCGGTGGCGCGCGCCCGATCGTCTCGAATGCGGTTCCCCTCGCCGCGGCGACGAACAGATGGTGCGGGCCGCACTCGTCCGACGCGAAGGGTACGGTCACCCGATACTGATCGCGCGCCCGCATGTAGGGAATGCGCTCGAGATCGAACGCCTTGCCACCTTTTGCCGGATCGCCATCGTAGAAGCGCACGGTGGTGCCGCCGTCGATCGGCTCGTCGCCGGTGACGAGCGACAGATCGACGACGATCCGCTCGCCGCGACCGGTCTTGTGGACGGAAACGGTCGGCGACGTCATTTCGAACGCCGCTTCCGGCTTCACCGTTCGCGGCTTCTTTTTCGCGACGAGCGGCCCGCTCGGCTTGGGGAACACGTAGAAGGCCGACTTGTAGAAGCCGACGTTGTTGTCGTACGGCTCTTCGAACGCTGCGATGTCGGAGAACGCGTTCAACGCGCCGGGAATCGCCGTCAGGCCATGCCCGATCATCTCGCTCACGAGGCTTCCGCTTGCGTCCTCCATCCAGACGACGACCCAGAACACCAGATACTGATCGGCATACGGCGTCGTGTCGAAGGGCTTGGGAATCGCGACCAGTTGCCAATTCGGATGCGCGGTGTCGGTGTTGAACGGCGCTATCGGACCGGTGACCGATTCGCCGATCAGAAAGCTCGGGCCGTTGGCCGTATCGTTGTTGTTGTTCCACGGAACGCCGTAGAAGCGCACGTGCACCTTCGTGTCCGGCGGCATCGCCGCCAGGCTGTAGTTGTAGACGCGCGCCTGGAGCAGCAACGGGTCGCCCGCGGTTGCGGTGTCGAGTTGCGGGCCCTGTCCGCCCGCCTCGGCGCCGGTAATGAACAGACCGCGCATCGCGTGGAAGTCGGACAGCCACGGATCCGCGGCATCCGCTGCCGACAGGCTCGCGCAATCGATGTCGGACGACCCGGCGCTGATGGCGAGGCAGGTTCCGTCGTTCGGGTTGCTGGACCCGCTTGCGAGCTTCACGCCCCATCGCGTCGGATGATTGAGCGCCACGTCGGGCCGCGTATACGCCTGCTTCCACCAGCCGCCTGCGTCACCACGCAGCGGGTCCACGACGAATGCGGTTTGCAGGATGCCGAACGTCTGGATGTCGGTTGACAGCGGAATGTCGTTGACGACATCGCTCGGTCGCTTCTGCCCGAAGATGTAGGGCGTGACGAAATACTGGTAGTCGGGAGGGCTCGCGAAGGTGGCCGGCTTCTGCACGCCGATCCCCGTCGACTTGCCGAGCGTCGTCACCGACGTGTGCAGCTTGCTGAAGCCGAAGCTGCCGGAGAGGCTGAACGCGGCCTTCGTCGAGGCCGACGCGAAAATGGCGTTGGTGGACGTCGACACCGACAGCGTGTCCTTGAACGAGTAGTTCTGATCGAAGCTCGTGCTCTGGCTGTTCGTCGTGCCGGTGTTCCACGTCGTCTTCTCGAGGATCGTCGTTTGATCGGTCGGCCACGTGAGCACGTTCGAGAGCGGGTCGAGATCCGGCTCGGTCACCTCGAGCTGTTGCAGGTTGCCGGGGTACGACAGCACGTTGCCGGGCTCCCACGGCGGCTGATACCACTCGGTCGTGTTGCCGGGCACCGTGTCGTTCGAGACCGCGTCGACACCCGAGAACTGCACGGTCAGCGGAACCTTCTGGTCGTCGGTGCAATTCGGTATCGCTTCCGGACAGCCCGTCTGACCGATGACCGGGTACACGTACAGATTGAGCCGCGAATCGCTGTACCAGATCTGGTCCGAGAATCCCGTCTGCTGCGACACGTCGAATGCCATGGAGCTCGTCGTGCCGTGAACGCTCTCGGAATTGCCCTTCCATGCCTGCTGCGCCGAGAATTTGTTCTTGACGGTGACCGTGTCGACGTCGGGAACACCGACCGTCACCTTGCCTGACACGCTTTCGCTCGTACCCGCCGACCAGCTCGTCGTGTTCTGCGACGACGACTGGTTGCTGTTGCTTTCGTCGGTCTGGTATTGGGTGAAGAAGCCGGCGGGAATCGCACTCACGTTGAAGACCTGCGAAATGGATTGCCGGGCGGGTGGGATGAAGTCGACGTGCATCGGCGGGACGGCGAGCACGACCGATGGCTGGCTGCGATGCGCGATGACGACCTTCGTCGGTGCGCCGAGCCGCAACGACCGGCCCTGGCTGTCGGTGGCGACGAGCGCCCCGTAATTCATCGGGCCCGGGACGAGCGCCGCGGGAAGCGCGAAGTTCGATGCCGCCGAGATCGCGAAGTGGTTCGCCGGATCCACGTTGAAGAGCGTCACCGCGGTGGTCGTCGCGCAGTCCGATTCGAGCAGCGCGAGTTGCAGGCTCGGGTTGCGTTCGCTCGCCGGCGGCGGCTTGGGGTTCGCCTGCATCCGATCGAAATTGCCGGCCGCGAGGTCCTGCACGCAGAAGCCGGCCGCCAATTGGAACGCGGGTCCGGCGAGCGGATTCAGCGACGCGTCGAAGCCGAACATCTGCAAGCTGCTTCCATCCTGCGCAGCCGGCTCCACGAGAACCGCCGCCTGATCGAACGGCCCGCTCCAGTCGAAGTGACCCGCACGCATCACGACGAGCGGCGAATCGGCCGTGTGGGTGCCGGTGTCGAGGACCGCCTTCTGGATTGGATTGCCGGCAGCGTCGAAATCGATTGTCACGATCTTCGCCGTGCCGTTCGGCACCGCATAGGCGACCGCGAGTTGGTCGTGCGTCGTATTGCCGAAGCGACCCACGGCGAGCGATGCCGCCGCCACGAATCCGTTGCCCTCTGGCAAGTTCAGCCTGAACCTGCTGGCCAGACCGTTCGTCGGCAATCCGATTTGCAGCGTGACGGGATCGACCGTATAGAACTGAATGCCGAGCCCGTCGGGACCGCCGTTGTCGTCGACGCGCCCGAGGATCGCGATCACCGGATGTCCCTGTCCCGTGAAGTCGCCCGCAGCCACCGATAGCGGTTCCACGCTCGGGAAATCGAAGAAGTTCGGGTTTCCCGCGCGTATGCCCTTGCTCGGCGCGTTCGGATCCGCCGCGGTCAGGACGACCGCGCTGGGGACGAAATGACTGGCGTTCGCCGTCAAGCCGACCAGCGCCACGTCATCGTAGCCGTCGCCGGTGAAATCGGCGACGGTCGAGAAGAGCTGAAAAGCATTGTTGCCGAGGTTATCGCCAAAGTTGGTATTCACGAACAGCGGCTTCGGCAAATCCGGATCGGGCCCGAAATAGAGCGCGAGGGTGTAAGGAAACCCGCCCCAGCAGGCGACGCTCATCGTCACGTCGTGGTTCAGGTCGAACATGCGGGCACTGACCGCCGTGCGGAACGTCGGACTGAAATCGGTGCACTGGCTGTTGTTGCCCGCGAGGCTCGATTTCGCCGAGGCGGTGACCGCCGAATGGGTCGTGTCGAGGATCGCGCCCGCAAAGTTCGAGCCGAAGAGACCCGCAATCAGCAGGTCATCGGTACGCAGCAGATGCCGCTGGCCGTTGAGGATGTCGCTGACGTTGCTGAAGCACGACTGGCCTGGAACGCACGGATCGAGCTGCGCGACGGCCGGCGGTGCGTGCAGGATCGCAATCAGCGCCAGCGCGGCGGCCAAGCGAAGCTGTACGACGAGCGATCTCCGTGCACCCATGGCTCCCCCTGTTCTGAAATTCTTCAGGCAAGGCGCCACGCGATGATCCCCCAGCAACCCAGCCAAATCGACGACGACGCACGATTGTAGTGGCAGAACGGAGGGACGGGCCAAGGCCGCCGATCGGACGGCTTCTCACGCAAGACGCGGTCCCTCGACACGGAACGCCGGCGCGCGCGCGCAATCCAACCGACTTCCTGTCCACGGGAGATCCCTTCAATGTCTCACTACGTCGACGCCATCGTAATCCCCGTTCCGCGAGCGAAGCTCGACACCTACAAGCGCATGTCCGGCGAGTGGGGCAACGCCCACCTGCGGCACGGCGCCCTCTATTACTCCGACTCGATCAGCGACGATGCGCAGCCGGGCAAGGTCACGTCGTTTCCTCAGGCGGTGCAGCTCAAGGAAGACGAGGTGATCGCGCTGGCGTGGGTCGTTTACCGCAACAAGGAGGACCGCGACCGGATCAACAAGGCGGTCATGGAGGATCCGCAGCTCAAGGAGTCGATGGATCCTGCGAAGATGCCGTTCGACGGCAAGCGGATGTTCTGGGGCGGCTTCGAGACGATCACCGAGCTCGCGGGCGGCCGCTAGCGGGATCGCGCAGCGGCGCGCGTCGCAGCCGCCGGAAGCGCGGCAACGCGCTCGTACTCGGGATCGGCGTAGCGCGCTCCCGAGCGCATGTACTCGAGCGCCATGTCGGTGGCGTCGACGCCCCAGAAGAGCTCGCTGCCAACGGCGAGCATCGGCACGCCGAACACGCCGCGAGCGATCGCCTGTTCGGTCTCGCTTCGCAATGCATTCTTGACCTCGGCGTCGCCGATCCGCGACGCAGCATCGGGAATTGCCAACCGATCGATCAACTCCGCCCACTCGATCGGCAGATCGGGCAGCCGTCCGTCGCGCCAGACGAAGCGGAAGATCCGCGTGATCGCATCGAACCGGTTGTCGCATGCGATCGCCAGCCGCAACAGCGAAAGCGGATTGAACGGATGTGCGTGCGGAAAGCGCAGCGCAATCCCGAGCGCCTTCGCCTGCCAGACGACGAAGCGATAGGTGAACGCACGCTTCGCCGGAATCTCGGCGGGGCCCTTCTGCCCGTTCGCATCGAGTATCGCGGCGAAGAGCACCGGATGCGGACGAATCGCGTGCGCGTGCGGCTGCAGGCGCTCGCATTGCAGGTACGAGAACGGCGAGACGAAATCGAAATACCAGTCGGCGATCACTTCAGTCGCGCTCCCCGGCGCGACGCCTGGCAATGGCCGTCCAGACGGCGCGCTTCTGCGCGTCGTCGAGCGTGCTCCACGCGGCGATCTCGTCGAGCGTGCGCAGGCAACCGATGCAAAGCCCGCTCGCGTCGTCGATCCGGCAAACGCTGATGCAGGGCGACGGCACCGGGGAAGGCAGCGGAACGTCGTCAGGCCGCCGCATCGAGCGGCTCGCGTGCATCGAGCGCGCGTGCGACGCGCGACACCGGCGCGCGCTGCAGATGATCGGAGATGTAGCGGCCGGCGCGGCGCAGCTTCGTCATGTCGATGCCCGTTTCGATGCCGAGGCCGTCGAGCAGGTACAGCACGTCCTCGCTCGCGACGTTGCCCGTCGCGCCTTTTGCGTACGGGCAGCCGCCGAGACCCGCGACCGAGCAGTCGAACGTGGCAACGCCGAGCTCCAGCGCCGCATAGAGGTTGGCGAGCGCCTGGCCATACGTATCGTGGAAGTGCCCGGCGAGCGCTGCGATCGGCACGTGCTCGGACACGCGGCGGAATAGCGCCTGCGTCTTGCCGGCGGTACCGGTTCCAATCGTGTCGCCGAGCGATACTTCGTACGCGCCCATCGCATGCAGTCGCGCGGCGACGCGCGCGACCTGCGCCGGATCGACATCGCCTTCGTAGGGACAACCGAGCACCACCGAGACGTAACCGCGCACGCGGATGTTCGCAGCCTTCGCCGCGTCGAAGATCGGCGCTGCACGGGAAAGGCTCTCGTCGATCGAGCAGTTGATGTTGCGCTTCGAGAACGCTTCCGTTGCTGCGACGAACACCGCCACTTCATCGGCGCCCGCCGCGCGCGCGGCGTCGAAGCCCTTCATGTTCGGGGTGAGGACCGGATAGCGGACGCCGGGCTTGCGCCGGATGCGCGCCATCACGTCGGCCGCGTCGGCCATCTGCGGCACCCATTTCGGCGACACGAACGACGTCGCCTCGATCGCCGGCATCCCCGACTCGGTAAGCATGTCGATCAGCGCGACCTTGACGTCGGTCGGCACCGTCCCCTTTTCGTTCTGCAGCCCGTCGCGAGGTCCGACCTCGACGAGACGCACGGCGCCCGGCAGATTCATCCTCGTCTCCGCACGGTTTCATCCTGACCGTCGTCGAGATCGACGACGTCGGCCCCTTCGCTCACCCGATCGCCGACCGCGAAATGCACGGTCGAAACGCGGCCGGCGGCCGGCGCGACGATCGCATGCTCCATCTTCATAGCCTCGAGCACGACGAGCGGCGCGCCCTTCGCGACGTCGTCGCCGGCCTTGACCATGACGGCGACGATCGTGCCCGACATCGGCGCTGCCAGGCGCCCACCATGCTCGGCTTCGACGTCCGCGTGCGCCAGCGGATCGACGCACGCGAGGCGCACGCGAAGTCCGGGTGCGAACACGTGGCGCGCAGCGCCATCGCGGACGACGGACGCAAGCCGCGTGTCCGGCGAAACGATCTCTGCGAAGCCATCGCCGCGCACGTCGAGCGACCCATCGGCTGCCGGCTTGACGGTGATCGCGTGCGTGCGAGCGCCATCGTCGAACGTGAACGAAAGCCGGTGCGTCGTCGTGCCGTTCCACCACGCGTCCGTCGCATGCCAGGGGGACCAGCGATCGGAGGATCCGTTCGCGATCGTGCGTGCGTTGGTCTCGATCGCTCGATATTCGGCGACCGCGGCGGCGATCAGCGCCGTGGCCGGCACGTCGCCGGTGCGCGCGAGCAACTCGTCGCGATGCCTGTCGGTAAGCCCCGTGTCGACGCGGCCGGAAGCGAACGCCTCGTGCGCGATGACCCGCTCGAGGAACGCGACGTTCGTCGCGACGCCGGCCAGTTCGCACGCCGACAGCGCACGCGACAGCGTCTCGCGTGCGCGCTCGCGATCCTCGCCCCACGCGATCACTTTTGCGAGCATCGGGTCGTAATACGGCGTCACGTCGTCGCCTTCACGAAAGCCGGTGTCCACGCGCACGTGCGCGCTCGCGTCCGGCATCCGCCAATGCACGATGCGTCCGATCGACGGCAGGAAGCCGCGCTGCGGATCCTCGGCGTAGATCCGCGCCTCGATCGCGTGCCCGTGAATCGCGAGCGCCGGCTGCAACTGCGGCAACGGCTCGCCGGCCGCCACGCGCAACTGCCATTCGACGAGATCCTGTCCGGTGATCATTTCGGTCACCGGATGCTCGACCTGCAGCCGCGTGTTCATCTCCATGAAGTAGAACGTGCCGTCCTGCTCGGCGATGAACTCGACCGTGCCGGCGCCGACGTAGCCGATCGCCTTCGCCGCCGCGATCGCCGCATCGCCCATGTCGCGGCGCCGGGCATCCGTCATCCGCGGTGCCGGCGCTTCCTCGAGCACCTTCTGATGCCGCCGCTGCACCGAGCAGTCGCGCTCGAACAGATGCACGACATGCCCTTGCGTGTCGGCGAAGACCTGGATCTCGATGTGCCGCGGCGCGGTGAGATAACGCTCGAGCAGCATCCGGTCGTCGCCGAACGACGCTGCCGCCTCGCGGCGCGCCGATGCGAGCGCCGCCGCGAATTCAGGCGCTGCAGTCGCGACCTTCATGCCCTTGCCGCCGCCGCCCGCGGTCGCCTTGATCAGCACCGGAAAGCCTATGCGTTGCGCTTCGCGCGCGAGAACCCCGTCGTGCTGATCGTCACCGTGATAACCGGGCACGACCGGCACGCCGGCCGCTTCCATGATCGACTTCGCCGCCGACTTCGAGCCCATCGCGGCGATCGCGGCGGGCGGCGGACCGATGAAGACCAATCGCGCCTCGATGCACGCCTTCGCGAACGATTCGTTCTCGGACAGGAAGCCGTATCCGGGATGGATCGCTTCGGCGCCCGCGCGTTTCGCAACGGCGATGATCGCGTCGCCGTTCAGATAGCTTTCGCGCGGCGCCGGCGGTCCGACCCGATACGCCTCGTCACAGAGCTCGACATGCAGCGCGTGCGCGTCGGCATCGCTGTAGATCGCGACGGTGCGCACGCCGAGGCGGCGCGCCGTTCGTGCGACGCGGCAGGCGATTTCGCCGCGGTTGGCGATCAGGATTTTGCGGAACATCCGGGTATCGTCATGGCCGCACGATCGCCCCACGCTCGCAGCTTCGCCGCTTCGCTGCGCCCAGGGGGGAGTTCGCGCTTCGAGGCGGCTCGGCAGCGCTCACGGTCGCTTCACCGACGAAAGCGCGCCGGACAGCCGTCCGGCGAAATGCTTGCCGGTACGCCACGCCTTCGGGATCAGCCAGACCGCGAGCAGGATCGCGATGACGATGACCACGGCGGCCGCCAGCGGATGTGCGATCGCGAGCCAGAGCAGACCACCGACCGCGACGTCTTCGGTCAATGACGCGCCCCAGTTCGAGAACGGCTCGGGTGACGTGTTGATCAGCGCGCGCGTGCCGGCCTTCGTGAAGTGGCTGCCGGCCGCAAGCGTACCGCCCATGATCGCCGCGGCGAGCATCGTCGCCGACGACGAATCGCCGAACACGCTCGCCGCGAGCGCCGCGCCGGCCGGAATGCGAATCAACGTGTGCACGACGTCCCACAGCGAATCGACGCCGGGAATCTTGTCGGCGAAGAATTCGACGAAGCACATGAATCCCGACGCGGCGAGCACGAGCGGATGCGCGAGCACGGCGAGGCCCGGCGGCAGATCGACGAAGCCGAAGTAACCGGCGAGGCCGACGATGAACAGCACCGCGTAGAGCCTTATGCCGCTCGCGAAGCCGAGTGTCGCCGCGATCGCTGCGAGCTGCCACGTGTCGAGATGGTTCCATGCGTCCATGATTCGCTCCCGCTAACTAAGCCTCGTCCTGCCTCCGCTTCGATCCCCGGTCCTCGCTCCACGATCCTGCCGCCGTCCATGCGGCCTTCCGCTTGCCGAGAAACGCGGAGACGCCTTCGCGGCCCTCGGGCGATGCGCGAACGGCCGCGATGTGGCGTGCGGTGCCGGCGATCACGTCATCGTCGATCGGCCGATGCGCGATGCCGCGGATCAGCGCCTTGCACTCGAGCTGCGCGGTCGGCCCTGCGGCCTTCAGCGTCGCGATCAGCGCGTCAATCCGTGCGTCGATCGCATCTGCAGCGACGACTTCGTGCACGAGGCCGATGCGTCGCGCCTCGGCGGCATCGAAGCGTTCGGCGGTCAGGAAATAGCGTCGCGCCTGCCGCGCGCCGATCGCCTCGATGACGTAGGGACCGATCGTCGCCGGAATCAGTCCGAGCTTCGCCTCGGACAGCGCGAACGTCGCTTCCGGTACCGCGACCGCGATGTCGCACGCGGCGACGAGTCCGACGCCGCCGCCGTACGCGGCGCCCGTCACGCGCGCGATCGTCGGCTTCGACAGCGCATAAAGCGACCGCAGCATCGCTGCGAGCGCATTGGCATCGGCGAGATTCTCCTCGTGGCCGAACGCCGCCATGCGCTTCATCCAGTTGAGGTCAGCACCCGCGCAAAAACTCTTGCCGGCACCGGTCAGCACGACCACTCGGACATCGGGGTTGTCGTCGAGCGAAACGAACGCAGCGGTCAGGTTCGCGATCAGCGTTTCGTCGAACGCGTTGTGGACGTCCGGGCGGTTCAGCGTCACCGTCGCGATGCAGTCGCGGACGGTGATGTCGCAGGGAGTTTCCATCGGAACCGGATAGGGGATAAAGGATCAGGACGCCAATCGTCGACGTCAAAGCCGCTTGGCCGCTTCCTCGAGCATCACCTCGGTGGCGCCGCCGCCGATCGACAGGATCCGCGCATCGCGCCACAGGCGTTCGATCGCCGATTCACGAATATAGCCGATCCCGCCATGGCATTGCTGGCACGCGTAAGCGACGTCGTTGGCGAGCTCCCCGGTCAGCGCCTTGAGCTGCGAAATTTCGCGCACGCAGTCATGTCGCTCGGAATCGAGCCACGCGCAGTGCCAGGCGAACGTGCGCAAAGCCTGCATGCGACCATCGAGCAGCGCGAGCTTCTGGCGGATCGCCTCCCGATGCCAGAGCACGCCACCGAACGCCTCGCGCGTCTTCACGTGCTCGAGCGCAAGCGCAAGCGAAGACGCGGCATTGCCGAGCGCCATCGCCGCGAGCGCGAGGCGCTCGCGCTGGAAGTTGCGCATCAGCGCGCGAAAGCCCTCGTTCTCGGTGCCGAGCAGGTTCTGCGCCGGGATGCGGCAACCGTCGAACACGAGCTCGGCCGTGTCGGACGAGCGCCAGCCGGACTTGTCGAGCACCTGGCCGATGCCGAATCCCGGCGTTCCCTTCTCGACGGCGAAGATCGAGAGGCCGCGCGATCCGCTTGCGAGCGGCGCCGTGCGCGCGGCGACGAAATACAGGTCGGCGTGCACGCCGTTCGTGATGAACATCTTGCTGCCGTCGAGCACGAAGTCGTCGCCGTCGCGGCGGGCGGTCGTGCGGATGCGCGCAACGTCGGACCCCGCGTTCGCCTCGGTGACCGCGATCGCCGTCACGATCTCGCCGCGCACGATGCCGGGCAGCCACCGCGCCTTCTGGGTGTCGCTTCCCGAATGCGCGAGATGCGGCGACGCCATGTCGGTGTGCACGAGCACCGTGACGACGAATCCGCCGTACGTCGAGCGCGACAACGCTTCGGCGAACGCGAAATTGGTCAGCGAATCGACACCGGCGCCACCGTACGTTTCGGGCGCCTGCAGGCCGAGCCAGCCGAGCGCGCCCAGGCGCCGGATCACCTCGCGCGGCACGCGTCCATCGCGCTCCCACGCGTCGCCGTTCGGCTCGACCTCGCGTGCGACGAAACGAGCGACCTGCTCGCGCAACAGTTGGCGCTCCGCCGTGTCGTGGGCGGTGGCCCCGAACGCATCGGGGCGATTGCGCGAACGCACGCGCGCGTCCATTACATCCGAAACACGCCGAACGTCGTCTTCTCGATCGGCGCGTTCTGCGAGGCCGAGATCGCCATCGCGAGCGTGCGCCGCGTATCGGCCGGATCGATGATGCCGTCGTCCCACAGCCGCGCGCTCGCGAAGTAGGGATGGCCCTCGTGCTCGTAGCGCTCGCGGATCGGCGCCTTGAACGCTTCCTCCTCGTCGACACTCCACTGCCCGCCCTTCGCCTCGATCGCGTCGCGCTTCACCGTCGCGAGCACGGTCGCGGCCTGCTCGCCGCCCATGACCGAAATTCGCGCGTTCGGCCACATCCAGAGGAAGCGCGGATTGAATGCCCGGCCACACATGCCGTAATTGCCCGCGCCGTAGCTGCCGCCGATGATCACCGTGAACTTCGGCACGTTCGCGCACGATACGGCCGTGACCATCTTCGCGCCGTCCTTGGCGATGCCGCCCGCCTCGTACTTCCTGCCGACCATGAAACCGGTGATGTTCTGCAGGAAGACGAGCGGGATAACGCGCTGCGCGCAAAGCTCGATGAAGTGGGCACCCTTCTGCGCCGACTCCGAGTAGAGCACGCCGTTGTTGGCGACGATGCCCACCGGATAACCCCACAGCCGCGCGAAGCCGGTGACGAGCGTCGCACCGTATCGGGCCTTGAATTCGTCGAGCGCCGAATCGTCGACGATCCGCGCGATCACTTCGCGCACGTCGTACGGCTTGCGGATATCGGCGTTGATGATCCCGTAGATCTCGTCGGCCGCATATCGCGGTGGCTTCGGCTCGACCACGTCGAGCGTCATCGTCTTGCGCGTGTTCAGGTTGCCGACGATCGTGCGCGCGATCGCGAGCGCATGATGGTCGTCCTGCGCGAAATGATCGGCGACACCCGAGATGCGCGTATGCACGTCGGCACCGCCGAGTTCCTCGGCGCTGACGATCTCGCCGATCGCCGCCTTCACGAGCGGCGGTCCGGCGAGGAAGATCGTTCCCTGTTCGCGGACGATGATCGATTCGTCGCACATCGCGGGCACGTAGGCGCCGCCCGCGGTGCACGAGCCCATGACGACGGCGATCTGCGCGATGCCGTCGGCCGACATCGTCGCCTGGTTGTAGAAGATGCGCCCGAAGTGCTCCTTGTCCGGAAACACGTCGGTATGGTTGGGCAGGTTCGCGCCGCCGGAATCGACGAGGTAGATGCACGGCAGCCGGTTCTGGCGCGCGATCTCCTGTGCGCGCAGGTGCTTCTTCACCGTCATCGGGAAATAGGTCCCACCCTTGACCGTCGCGTCGTTGCAGACGATCACGCATTCGCGCCCGCGAATGCGGCCGATCCCGGTGATGATGCCGGCGGCGGCGATCGTATCGCCATACATCCCATGGGCGGCGAACTGCGACAGTTCGAGGAACGGGCTGCCCGGATCGAGGAGCGAGCGGACGCGCTCGCGCGGCAGCAGCTTTCCCCGCGCGACGTGGCGCTTGCGCGCGACCTCGCCGCCGCCCTGCTCGATCGCGGCGATGCGCTTGCGCACGTCGTCGACGAGCGCGAGCATCGCTTCGCGATTGCGCGCGAACGTCGGATCGCGCGTCGTGAGCTTCGATTCGATGACCAGCATCTTATGCGGGCTCAGAGACGACTTTCCAGGCGCGCGCCGCCGGAAGAGTCACCGAGAAAGTCGTCTCCGGCCCCACCGGGCATCAGCGCGTACGGATGCTTCCAGCGCGGCTCGTCGCGGATGCGCGAGAGCCAGTCGCGCAGATGCGGGTAGTCGTTCCAGTCGACGCCGATCTCGTCGTCGAAGAACAGGTAACCGCAGAGCGACAGATCGGCAATGGTCAGCGCGTCCGCGACGACGTAACGCCGATCGGCGAGATGCGCATCGAGGATGCCCCACGCGGTCTCCGCGCGCTTGCCGAATTCAGCGAGCACCGCTTGGTTCGCGTCCTTGACGAAGGCGCGCAGAAACCGGTACGTCGCCGTGTAGCTCGTCAGCTTGTGATTGTCGAACAGAAGCCAGCGCAGGATCTCGCGACGCTCACGGTCGTTGTTCGCGCCAAAGCGGCCGAGCGCTCCGGCCAGATAATCGAGGATGACGCCCGACTGCGACAGCGTCTCGCCGCGATGCTGAAGCAGCGGCACCTCACCCATCACGTTGATTTCGCGATAGGCAGGCGTGCGCGTTTCGCCGCCGAAGTAATCGACGAAGCGCGGCGACCAGTCGGCGGCGGCCAATTCGAGCATGAGCGCCGGCTTGTACGCGTTGCCCGATTGCGCGAAGCAATAGAGCGTGTAGTCGGCCATCAGAAGCCTCCCTGCGCGAGCCAGCGCTCGATCTGGTCGAACCGATCGATGCCCCAGAACGGCTCACCGGACCCGTCCGGCTTCGCTGCTTCGCTGCTCCACAACGGGGCCATCCGCGCGGCTCCAGGCGCTTCGCCGCGTGGGACGAAGACGAACGGCGAGCCGAAGACGCCTTTGGCAATCGCCGTCTCGACCTCTCGGCGCAACGCGTCCTTCCATGCGGGATCGTCGACGGCCGCGCGTGCCGCGTCGCGGTCGACGCCGATAGTCGACGCGACGTCCGCTGCGACGTCGGGATCGCCGATGTCGCGGTTGTCGACGAAGTACGCCCGGTAGAGCGTCTTCACGAGGCTGCCGCACCGCGATACGTCGCGCTCGCGCTGCCACAGCACGATACGCGCCGGTGCCTGCGTCGCAATCGGGAACTTGTCCGGCATGTTGAGCGCGACGCCATGGAACCGGGCACTGCGCGGGACGTCGTGCTTCGTGTAGTCGCCTTTGAGCGGAATCGTCGTCAACGGCTGCGACCCGGTCGTCTTGAATGCGACACCGAGCAGCATCGGATGCCAGTCGACTTCGCGGCCGTGGCGCGCCGCGAGCGCTTCGATCTTCTCGGCGCCCATGTAGCCGTAGGGTGACGAGAAGTCGAAATGGAATTCGAGGGGCTGGGGCATTGGGATAGCGGATCGTGATCAGCGCCGCGTGCGCAGCAGATTGCGTCCTGTCGCCGTGACGTATACGGTCCCCGCGTCGTCGACGGCGCGGCCCTCGACGCTGACGATGTCGCCTGCGAGCGATGCCTTGGGCTCGATGCCGCTCACCGTCCACTCGAGCGAAAGCGTCGCACCGGCGGGTATGGCTTTCACGAAACGGAACTCGAAGCCGAGCCCGAGCGCCAGGTCGCGCTGCGACAGAAACGTCGCATCGAGTCCCATCATCAGCGCGACGACGTGCGGCCCGCTCGCGATCAGCGCGCCGAAGGATCCTGCGGCGGCTGCACGCTCGTCGTGATGGAGCGGATTGTGGTCGCCCGACAGCGCGGCGAATCGGCGAATCGACTCGGCGTCGAACGTGACGCGGCGCGATGCGCGCGCACCGACATGAATCGCTTCCGTCGCCGCGGCGCTCGCGTTCACCGGAGGATCTCCCGGCCGATCACGAGCCGCTGGATGTCGCTCGTGCCTTCGTAGATCTGGCAGACGCGCACGTCGCGGTAAATGCGCTCGACCGCAAAATCGGCGACGTAGCCATAGCCGCCGTGAATCTGAAGCGCATCGGAACACACGCGCTCGGCCATCTCGGATGCGAAGAGCTTCGCCATCGACGCTTCCTTGAGGCAGGGCTCACCCGCATCGCGCAAGGCCGCCGCGTGCCATACCATCTGGCGCGCGACCTCCACCTGCGTCGCCATGTCCGCCAGGCGGAAATTGACGGCCTGGTGCTCGGCGATCGGCTTGCCGAACGCGTTGCGCTCGCGTGCATACGTGATGGCGGCCTCCAGGGCTGCGCGCGCCATGCCGACCGATTGTGCCGCGATGCCGATGCGTCCGCCTTCGAGGTTCGCGAGCGCGATCCGGTAACCGTCGCCTTCGCGGCCGAGAAGGTTCTCGGCCGGCACCGCGCACTGCTCGAACGCGATCTGCGCGGTGTCCGATGCGCGCTGGCCGAGCTTGTCCTCGACGCGCGCAACGACGTACCCGGGCGTCTTCGTCTCGACGATGAATGCCGAGATCCCTTTCCTTCCGGCGTCGCGATCGGTGACGGCGAACACGATCGCAACGTCGGCGTTCGCGCCGGACGTGATGAACTGCTTGACCCCGGTGATCCGGTAGCGATCGCCCTGACGCTCGGCGCGCGTCGTGATCGCCGCGGCATCGGAGCCGGCCTGCGGCTCGCTCAGGCAGAAGCAGCCGATCGTTTCACCGCGCGCGAGCGACGGCAGGTACTTCGTTTTCTGCGCATCGGTCCCGAAGCTCGCAATCGGCCCGCAAACGACGCTGTTCTGCACGCTGACGATCGTCGACGTCGCGCCGTCGCCCGCCGCAATCTCCTCGAGCGCAATGGCCAGCGACGCGTAGTCGAGCCCTGCGCCGCCCCACTGCTCGGGCACGACGATGCCGAGCGCACCGAGCTCGCCGAGTGCGCGCAGCGCGTCGCGCGGGAAGCGGTGCTCGCGATCCCACGCGGCCGCATTCGGCGCAAGCACCTCGTGCGCGAATGCGCGCAGCGTCTGCTGGATCTGCCGCTGCTCGTCGGAGAGCAGCATGTCAGTCGGGAAGGGCCGCCCCGATCGACTGACGCGCCCCCCGGGGGGCAGCGAGCGGAGCGAGCGTGGGGAGAGGTTTCAAAGCGTTCGCGACTGGATCGCGAGCCGCGCGGCGAGCCCTGCGAATACGCCGGCGAGCGCGCGCTTCGACCAGCGGCTCCATCCGGGACGCCGCGCGAACCAGCGTCGTGCGCCGGTCGCCGCGAAGACGCACACCGAATCGCCGGCGACGACGATGACGAACTGCGTCGCCGCGAGCACGAGGCCCTGCGCGAGTACGCTGCCGCGCAAAGGATCGATGAATTGCGGAAAGAGCGCCAGCTGGAACACGGCGAGCTTCGGGTTCAGCACCGAGGTGAGCAATCCCTGTCGATACATCTGGCCGGCCTCGGCACGTCGGGCGGGCGCGCTCGCCTGCGACTCGCCGCTCGCGCGCCACGTGACGATCGCGAGCCACGCAAGATAGATCGCGCCGGCGAAGCGCACGATCTCGTAGGCGATCGGCACGGCCGCGAGCAGCGCCGACAGCCCGAGCGCTGCCGCGATCGCGTGCAACGCGAATCCGCTCGACGTGCCCGCGAGCGAAACGAAGCCGGCCGCGCGACCCTGCGCGAGCGTGCGCGTGACGAGGAACAGCATGTTCGGTCCCGGCGTCGCCGCAAGCGCGACGCAGGCGACGCAGAACAGCAGCCAGGTTTCCAGAGGGATCATTGCACGGCGCCCTCACCCCGACCCTGTCCCCGCTTGCGGGGAGAGTGAGCCGAGCGTCAGCGAGGCGGGTGAGGGGAAGCGCATCGAGGCTATACCCGCTCGATCGCCAGCGCCGTCGCTTCGCCGCCGCCGATGCAAAGCGCCGCGACGCCGCGCTTCCCGCCGTGCTTGCGCAGCGCGCCGAGCAGCGTCACGACGATGCGCGCCCCCGATGCACCGATCGGGTGGCCGAGCGCGCACGCGCCGCCGTGCACGTTGACGCGATCGCGTGCGATGCCGTGCTCCATCATCGCCGCCATCGTGACGACGGCGAATGCCTCGTTGATCTCGAACAGGTCGACGTCTTTCGTCGTCCAACCGGTCTTCGCGTAGAGCTTGCCGATCGCGCCGACCGGCGCCGTCGTGAACAAGCCCGGCTCCTGTGCATGCGTCGCATGCGCGACGATCACCGCGAGCGGCTTCAATCCGCGCGCTTCAGCGGTCGACCGCCGCATCATCACGACCGCCGCCGCACCATCGGAGATCGAGCTCGAATTCGCCGCGGTCACCGTGCCTTCCTTGCGAAACGCCGGCTTCAGATTCGCGATCTTTTCCGGCGAGGCCTTGGCCGGCTGCTCGTCGTGCGCGACCACGACGTCGCCCTTCTTCCCGCTCACGGTGACGGGCGCGATCTCCCACTCGAACGTGCCGTCGCGATTCGCCGCGAGCGCGCGCGACAGCGACGACAGCGCGAACGCGTCCTGCGCCTCGCGCGTGAATTCGAACTGTTGCGCGCAGTCCTCGGCGAACGTGCCCATCAGCCGGCCCTTGTCGTACGCGTCCTCGAGGCCGTCGAGGAACATGTGATCCTGCACCGTCTGATGACCCATCCGGTAACCGGCGCGCGCCTTCGGCATCAGGTACGGCGCGTTGCTCATGCTTTCCATGCCGCCGGCGACGATCACGTCGGCCGAGCCCGCGACGAGCGCGTCGTGCGCGAGGATCATCGCCTCCATCGCCGAGCCGCACATCTTGTTGACCGTCGTGCACGGCGTCGACAACGGGAGGCCGGCCTTGATCGATGCCTGGCGCGCCGGCGCCTGGCCCTGCCCTGCCGGCAAGACGCAGCCGAAGATCGTGCGTTGGATGTCCTCGGGCTGCATGCCGGCGCGCGCGACGGCAGCCTTGATCGCGACGGCTCCGAGGTCGCTCGCGGACAGCGACGCGAGGTCACCCTGGAAGCCACCCATCGGGGTCCGCGCGGCGCCGACGATGACGATGGGGTCGGTGGTCATTGGGAAGAGGATCTGGGATCTTAGGGGGAGGGACTCGGCTTGGCCGGCGAGGTGCCCGGCGTCACTTCGTTTCGTCGAACAGCTCGCGACCTATCAGCATGCGTCGGATTTCCGACGTTCCGGCGCCGATCTCGTAGAGCTTCGCGTCGCGCCACAGCCGGCCGGTCGCGAACTCGTTGATGTAGCCGTTGCCGCCGAGGCACTGGATCGCTTCGCCGGCCATCCACGTCGCCTTCTCGGCGGCGTACAGGATCGCGCCCGCCGCATCGCGGCGCGTCGTCCGTCCGCGATCGCATGCACGCCCGACCGCGTACACGTACGCGCGGCACGCGTTCATCGTCGCATACATGTCGGCGAGCTTGCCCTGCATCAACTGGAACTCGCCGATCGCCTGCCCGAACTGCCGCCGCTCGTGCACGTACGGCAGCACGACGTCGAAGCAGGCCGCCATGATCCCGAGCGGGCCGCCCGCGAGCACGGCGCGCTCGTAGTCGAGGCCGCTCATCAGCACGTTGACGCCGCGGCCTTCTTCGCCGAGCACGTTCGCCGCCGGCACCTCGCAGTCGTCGAACACGAGCTCGCAGGTGTTCGACCCGCGCATGCCGAGCTTGTCGAGCTTCTGTGCGGTCGTGAAGCCGCGATAACCCTTCTCGACGATGAACGCGGTGATCCCACGCGGGCCTGCCTGCGGGTCGGTCTTCGCGTAGACGACGAGCGT
>DATNGN010000098.1:0-8245 GCA_035605875.1 Casimicrobiaceae bacterium | reverse complement strand
AAGAGCGCCTGCTCGATCGTCGCCGAGTACAGATCCTGCACGCCGGCCGGATCGAAGCCGGTCTCCGCGGCCGGAAACACCTGGCGCACGACCTTCGTCATGTCGGCGGCGGCCGCGTTCGACGCAACGCAGGCGAGCGCCGCCGCAAATGTGATCGCCACCCACGCACGCATCGACCGTGCGCGACGACTGTGCGCGCGCGATGCGGTCAGCGCAGCGTCACTGATTGCCGGAACCATCGAAGTCGATGTCGAGATAAACGAACTCGGCCTGCAGGATCGGATGCTTCTTGAACCCCTTCACCCATGGGCGAATGAGCTCGTTGCGTATCGGCGAGCCTTGCAGGCTCCATGCACCGTCGACCTCCATTTGCCGCGACATGTCGATGAACAGGTGATCGCGCTCGACGGCATCGGTGGGCAGCGTCAACGATTTCTCGTACAGCGCATCGTAGGCCTTCGACTCGTAGCAGCCGTTGTTGCTCTCGCCGGTGTTCGGTCCGTAGAGAAGCTGCATGAAATTGTCGCCGTCGGGATAGTCGGCCGTCCAGGCGGCCTGCCACATCATCACATGGCACGCCTTGGTTGCCTTCAGCGTGTCGGCGAATTTGCCGGGCTCGAACAGGATGCGAACGCCGATGGCGTCCATCGACCGCTTCCACAGTTCGCTCAGTTCACGGTCGATCGCCGCCGTGCCCGTCGCCATCCGCAGCGTCAACGGCTTGCCGTCGGGAAGCGTCCGGTAACCATCGGCACCCTTCCGATAGCCGAAGTAGTCGAGGAGCTCATTGGCGAGCAGCGGATCGTACTGGTTGACGTTGCGGTAGTTCGGATCGAAGCCGACGACGCCGTACGGAATCGGCATCTGCGCCTGCACTTCCTGGTTCTTGTAGACGACGCGGATTTCCGCGTCGAGGTCGTAGCCCATGATGATTGCGCGGCGCAGCGCGATCTTCTCCTTCGAGAAGCCGCCGACGAGTGGATCGCGGAAATTGAAGAACGTGTACGTCACGCTCGGGTCGATCTCGCGATACAGCGACACGCGTTCCTTCGCCCATTGCGGCCGCAGCTTGTTCTCGCCGTCGAGCGCCTGTTCGACGAACGTCGGAGGCACCGCGAGATAGTCGAGCTCCTTGCGCTGGAAGGCGAGCCAGCGCGACTGGTTCTCCTCGATGACCGAGATCTCGACGCGGCCGATCTGCGGAATCGTCTTGCCCTTCATCGCCGCGATGATGTCCTTGTCGGCGGCATCGGCGCTCGGCTGGAAGTCCCACGTCACCTGGCGATAGTTCGGATTCGCCTCGAGCACGATGCGCGCCGCCCGCCGCCACTCCTTCAGCATGTACGGGCCGGTGCCGACCGGATGCGCCTCGATATCGTTGCCGTAGGCTTCGACGACCTCGCGCGCGACCGCGCCGAACGGCACGTGCGCGAGCGTGTACGGAAACAGGTAGTCGACCTTCGTGAGCTTGAAGCGGATCGTGTACTTGTCGAGCGCGACGATGCCGGGGATCGTCGTGTCGTAATCGAATTTGCCGGTCTTTTTTGCCTCCTCGATCGCGTCGTCGAGCCCCTCGATCCTGCCCTGGATCATGAAGCCGTACGGCGCACGGTTCGCCGGATCGGCAAAGCGCTTGAACGAATAGACGTAGTCCTCGGCCGTGAGCTCTCGCTTCTTGCCTTTGAATATGGGATCGGGCGCGAAGTCGATGCCGCGCTTCAGATGCAGCACGTAAGTGCGGCCGCCGTCCGAAACCTCGGGCATCGATTCGGCCGTTTGCGGCACGAGCTTCGCGGGCCGCGCAAGATAGTCGTAGGTGAGAAGTCGCTCGAAGATCGCCTCGTTGACGACGTTCGAGTAGAGGTCCGAGACGCGCACCGGATCGAATCCGGTCTCGGCAACCGGAAACGCGATGCGCAGCACCTTTCCGGGATCGGCCGCCCATGCCGATACGGCAATCAGCAGCGCGATGATGCCGCTTGCCAATTGCCAGCGACGACGCATTCAGGCTCCCAAGTTCTTGAAAAAAGCGGCGTAATGTACCATTTCCCGCCCACTCGCGACGCTTTGGCGCGAGGCGCGCGTAAGACCGCGACGCAGTCGTTTCGTTGCGTCCATGCGGCACGCGCGGCATTCCTGCTCGACCGATGACCAAGCCGCCTTACTGGGACGACGCCGCACGCGAACTCGCATCGCGCGACCCGGTGCTGCGCAAGCTGATCGCGGCAACGCCGGAACTCCATCTCACCCGCCGTGGCGATCCGTTCACCACGCTCGCCCGCGCGATCGTCGGCCAGCAGATCTCGGTCAAGGCCGCACAGGCGATTTGGGATCGCCTGGTCGCGGCGTGCGGCAGCGCGAGCGCCGTACCGCCCGTACTCGACGCCGCGCGCGTCACGCGCAAGCGCATCGCGACGCTGCGCGGGCTCGGCCTGTCGGAACGCAAGGCCGAGTACATCCGCGACCTCGCGCGCCACTTCGTGTCGGCTCGCCTCGAGCCGAGCCGGTGGACGACGCTCGACGATGAAGCGCTGATCGAGGCGCTGGTCGACGTGAAGGGGATCGGCCGCTGGACCGCCGAGATGTTCCTCATGTTCCACGAGATGCGCGCCGACAGCCTGCCCCTCGACGACCTCGGATTGCAGAAGGCGATGGCGCTGCACTATTTCGGCGGCGAGCGGCGGCCGCTCACCGAGCTGCGCGCATTCGCCGAGAAATGGCGGCCGTACCGCAGCGTCGCGACGTGGTACCTGTGGCGGTCGATGGATCCGGTACCCGTTGAATACTGATTCGTCCTTTCGGCAATTCGGCTTGTCTCTCTTCAAGACGGCAGCGGACAAGGCGTGTCGCTCGCTGCGTCGATTCAGTGCGGCAGCGCGTCGACTCATGGCAGGTCTGAGTAGCGTCACGCAGCAGCACCTTATCCTGACAGCGGACGAATGTGATGCCGCCTGCACAACGCTGTCCTGCTGAGAATCGGCAGCGGCGTAGCGAAGCAGCGGGCGAGACGCGGCGCAAGCGACTGGGAGCGCCGGCCACCAGCGGATGGCGCGGACGAGCGAGACCCACCGTGTCTCGCGAAGGTGCGCGTCCCCCGCAGGCCGGCGCTTACGAACTATGGAGCGCGCGCCGCGTCTCGCCCGCTGCCCGATCTCAAGTCAAAGGGAAACGGACAGCGCATGCAATGCATCCTTCGAAACCGCGACCTACTGCAGCTTCCCGTCGACGAGATGCAACGTCCGATCGGTGCGCGCTGCGAGATCCGGATCGTGCGTGACGATGATGAGCGCCGTGCCGACGTCACGGTTGAGCTCGAGCATCAGGTCGAAAACGGCGCCGGCATTGCGCCGGTCCAGATTGCCCGTCGGCTCGTCGGCGAGCACGCATTGGGGCCGTGTCACGAGCGCGCGTGCGAGCGCGACGCGTTGGCGCTCGCCGCCCGACAACTCGCCAGGAAGATGTCGCACACGCTTTTCGAGGCCGACGCGCGCGAGCATGTCGCCCGCCTGCTCCTTCGCCTGCTTCTCGTCGAGGCGGCGAATGCGCAGTGGCATGGCGACGTTCTCGAGCGCCGAGAATTCGGGCAGCAGGTGGTGGAACTGATAGATGAACCCGAGCGCGCGATTGCGCAGCTCCCCGCGCGCCGCCTCGGACAGCGTCGCCAGCGGCACGCCTTCGACGCGCACCTCGCCGCTGCTCGGCAGGTCGAGACCACCGAGCAGGTGCAACAACGTGCTCTTGCCCGATCCCGACGCGCCGACGATCGCGACCCGCTCGCCGCGCGCAATGGCGAGATCGATGCCGAGCAGGACCGGCACGTCGAGCGGTCCGTTGCGATACGTCTTGCACAAGTCGCGGCAGGCGACGACGGGAACGCTGCCGGGTTCCGCACCCGCCTCGCTCACATACGGCTTTCTCTCGCCGGCACGGACAGGAGTGGGGTGAGGGCTGCCGACCTGCATCCGCAGCCGCTCGGTGCCGTCACTCATAGCGCAGCGCGTCGGCCGGGTTGACGCGCGCCGCCCGGAAGCTCGGGTAGAGCGTCGCGACGAGCGCGAGCACGAGCGCGATGACGGCGATCGTCACGACGTCGGGAATCTGCAGGTCGGACGGAAGATCGCTGATGTAGTAGACGCTCTTGTCGAGAAACTGAATGTGGAACGTGTGCTCGATCGCCGGCACGACGGTTTCGACGTTGAGCGCGAGCAGCACCCCGCCGACGACGCCGATCAGCGTGCCGATGATCCCGATCAGCGCGCCCTGGATGATGAAGATCGACATGATCGACGACGGCGCAGCTCCCAACGTGCGCAGGATCGCGATGTCGGCGCGCTTGTCGGTGACCGCCATCACCTGCGCCGAGACGATGTTGAACGCCGCGACTGCGACGATCAACGTCAGGATGATGAACATCACGCGTTTCTCGATCGCGACCGCGCGGAAGAAATTCGCGTGGTTGCGCGTCCAGTCGCGCACTTCCACGTCGTCCGGCATCTTCGGCGCGAGCTGCGCCGCGACTGCGGGCGCGGCGAACATGTCGTCGAGCTTGAGGCGCACGCCGGTCGGCGCGTCCTGGCGGTAGAGCTTCTCGGCATCGTCCAGGTTCACGAGCGCGAGCCCGCTGTCGAACTCGAACATGCCGACCTCGAAGATGCCGCTCACGTGGAAGCTCTTGAGCCGCGGCAGCGCACCGGCCGGCGTGATCGTTCCCTCCGGCGTGATGACGACGACGCTGTCGCCGACGCTGACGCCGAGCGCGCGGGCGAGCTCGGCGCCGAGCACGATGTTGAATGCGCCGGGTGTCAGCGTCTGCAGCGTGCCGCGCCGCATGTGCAAGCCGATATCGGCGACCTTTGCCTCGTCGGCCGGGACGATGCCGCGCAGCAGTGCGCCGCGATTCGCGTCGCCGGCCGACAGCATCGCCTGCCCGTTCACGTACGGCGCGGTGGCGATGACGTGCGGATTCTTCTTCGCCTCGGCCGCTATCGCGTCGGCATTCCTGAGGTCGGGATAGCCGCGAATCTCGACGTGCGAGGCGACCGACAGGATTCGATTGCGCAACTCCTGCTGGAAGCCGTTCATCACCGACAGCACGACGATCAGCGCCGCGACGCCGAGCGCGATGCCGGCCATCGAGATCAACGCGATGAACGAGATGAACGTGTTGCGCCCCGACCCCTTCCGGGCGCGTGTATAACGCAGGCCGACGGCCAGTTCGTACGGCGACACGATCGATCAGGAAAGACGCTGGGAGGCCAGGGACGCGATGCGCGGGCGTTACGCTACGCTCGTCGCAGGCAGGACCGCGACCCATTATCGCATGGCGGATACGCTCGTCCTCGTCGCTCCCGGATTGCTCGCGCTGCCGTCGCACGACGTCGCGGCGATGCGATCGCTGTCGACGCTCGCGCAGTACGCCGGCGCGCCGGAACGCGGGGCGCACGGCATCGCAGCGGCGCTGCTCGCGAGCCTCGGTGTCGATACGCGAACGCCGCCCGCGCCGCTCGCGATGCTCGGTGCCGGCGGCGATCCGCGCGACGACTACGTGCTCCGTGCCGATCCCGTGCAACTCCTCGCCGATCGCGATCGCATCGTGCTCGTGCAGACGATCGACGACCTGTCGGCGGACGATGCGAACCGCCTCGTCCGAATGCTCGATCGTCATTTCGACGCTGACGGTCTACGCTTCGAGGCGGTGCGGCCGAACGCGTGGTTCGCCCGCCGCGCGCAGGCGGCCAATGTCGTAACGACGCCACCCGACGCGGCACGGGGGCGCAAGCTCCGCGAGAGCATGCCGGGCGGCCCCGACGGCGATACCTGGAAACAGTGGCAGAACGAGATCGAGATGATGCTGCACGACCACCCGATCAACGTCGCGCGGGAAGCGCGCGGTGCGCTCGCCATCAGCGGCATCTGGTTCTCGGGCGGTGGCCGGATCTCCGATGTGGCGCCGTTGCCGCCGCTGGTCGTCGCCGCCGCGCCCACGCGTCTCGGCGATCTGGCGCGCGGGATCGCGGCGAGTGCGGGAACGACGTCCGCGAGCAACGACGACTTCGAGCAGTTGATGGCGCGCGAGTCCGGCGCGAACCGCGACGTGTCGCGGCTCGCCGTGCTCGCCGATGCGCGCGATCTCGACGCGCGGTGGCTCGCACCCGCCCTCGAGCGCCTGGCGGCGCAGCGTCTCGCCGCGCTGCATCTCGTCGCCGACGGCAATGGCACGACGGCGACCTGGACGGCCCGTGCACCGCGCTTCTGGCGGCGATGGGTCGCCCGCGCGTCCCGTCGCGCATTCGCCATTCCTGCTCCGTCCGACGAATGATCGTCCGGCGTCCGATTCCCGACAGTTACCGCCTGCTCCTCGCGCATGGAGTGTCGCCGGTGCTCGCACGCGTGTATGCGGCGCGCGGCATCGTCGATCCGCACGAGCTCGATCTTTCGCTCGCGGCGCTGCCCGATTTCGCGCAACTCGCCAATGCCGACATCGCCGCCGCGCGGCTCGCGCGTGCCATCGAACGGCACGAGCGCGTGCTGATCGTCGCCGATTACGATGCCGACGGGGCAACCGCGTGTGCCGTGGGCCTGCTCGGCCTGCGCGCCATGGGCGCCGACGTGGATTTCCTCGTGCCGAACCGCTTCGAGTTCGGTTACGGGCTCACGCCCGAGATCGTCGCCGTCGCCGCGCAACGCGCACCCGGCCTGCTGATCACCGTCGACAACGGCATCGCGAGCGTCGACGGCGTGCGGGCCGCGGCGGCCGCGGGCATCGACGTGCTCGTCACCGATCACCACCTGCCGGGGAGCGAGTTGCCGCAGCCGGCGATCATCGTCAACCCGAATCAGCCGGGCTGCACGTTCCCGTCGAAGCACATCGCGGGCGTCGGCGTCATGTTCTATGTCCTCTGCGCGCTGCGGGCGCATCTTCGGCAGGCAGGCGCCTTTGCCGGCCGCGCCGAGCCCAACCTCGCTGCGCTGCTCGACCTCGTCGCGCTCGGCACGGTCGCCGACGTCGTGCGTCTCGACCACGTCAACCGCATCCTCGTCGAGCAGGGGCTTGCGCGCATGCGATGCGGCCGTGCGCGACCCGGCGTCGCCGCGCTCTTCACCGTCGCGGGTCGCGACATCGCGCAGGCAACGGCGACCGATGTCGGCTTCGTCGCCGGCCCGAGGCTCAACGCGGCGGGACGCCTGGCCGACATGTCACTCGGCATCCGCTGCCTGATCGCCGAATCGGACGCGGAGGCGCAGCCGACCGCGCGCGAACTCGATCGACTCAATCGCGAGCGCCGCGACATCGAGGCGACGATGCAGGACGAGGCGCTCGAGGACGTCGAAGCCGCGTCGCCGGCCGATGCGAGCGCGTACACGCTGTGCGTCCATCGCAGGCAATGGCACCAAGGCGTGATCGGGATCGTCGCATCGCGGCTCAAGGATCGCTATCACCGGCCGGTCTTCGTGTTCGCGCAAGGAAACGCCAACGAGCTCAAGGGATCGGGCCGATCGATCGCCGGCTTTCATCTGCGCGACGCCCTCGATCGCGTCGCGAAACGCGAGCCGGGGCTCGTCGTGCGCTTCGGCGGGCACGCGTACGCGGCGGGACTGTCGATTGCAGCCGATGGGCTGCCGCGGTTCGCGTCCGCGTTCGAAGCCGCCGCGCGCGAAACGTTGAACGAAGCGGCGCTTCGGCGCGTGCACGAAAGCGACGGCGCGCTCGAGACGGGCGAGCTCACCTATCAGCTTGGCGTGGCGCTTCGGCAACCGGCGTGGGGCCAGGGATTTCCAGCGCCCGCGTTCGACGGCGTGTTCGACGTTGCGGAGCAGAGGACGGTCGGCGATGGCCATGCGCGCCTCGTGCTCACGCGCGGCCGCGAGCGCTTCGCCGCGATGGCGTTCCGCACGCCGGCGGCGCTGCCCGCGCGGATGCACGCGCTGTTCCGTCCCGAAATCAATCGCTACCAGGGCCTGTCGGCGCTGGAGCTCGTGATCGACCACTGGGCGCCGGTGGCCTGAGCGGTTTGTCGCATAGCGGCATGCCGGTGCGCGCGACGTGCGCTTGGCGCGATCAACTGACGTGCCCGGCGCCGCGCCGCTTCGCGCGGCCGCAGCCGTAAGGCATTGGTTTTGCATCAAAAGCACTGCGGCGTCGCGAAAACGCCGCAAGGGCCGGGTTTGCGTAACAAATACCGGTTTTTTGCTTGTGCGGTGCAATATCTTCCGCTAGATTAGGTAAGTTTGACCGCCGCGCCTT
>DATNGN010000097.1:0-12641 GCA_035605875.1 Casimicrobiaceae bacterium | reverse complement strand
GTCGCACCGTCGGCCACCGCCGACCCCATCATCGCCATCCCGACTTCGCTCATCACCGTGCGCACGTCGGCGAAGTCGACGTTGACGAGACCCGGGTTGTTGATGACTTCGGCGATGCCGGACACGGCGCCGTGCAGCACGTCGTTCGCCGCGGCGAATGCGTCGAGCATCGAGACGTCCTCGCCGAGCACTTCCATCAGCTTGTCGTTCGGGATGACGATCAGCGAGTCGACCTTCTTCGTGAGCTCCTCGATGCCGGCAGCCGCCACGCGCTGCCGCTTGCCCTCGAACTTGAACGGCCGCGTCACGACGGCGACGGTCAGAATGCCGAGGCTCTTCGCGATGTCGGCGATCACCGGCGCCGCGCCCGTTCCCGTGCCGCCACCCATGCCGGCAGTGATGAACAGCATGTCGGCGCCTTCGATCATTCCGGCGATCCTGTCGCGGTCCTCCATCGCCGCGTCGCGGCCGATCTCGGGCCGAGCGCCCGCGCCAAGACCCCGGGTCAGCGTCGAGCCGAGCTGCAGTTGCGTGCGCGCCGTCGATCGCTTCAGCGCCTGCGCGTCGGTGTTCGCGCACATGAAATCGACGCCCGACAATCCGCGCGTGATCATGTGCTCGACCGCATTGCCGCCGCAGCCGCCGACACCGATGACCTTGATGATCGCGCCTTCGTCCGGCGCTTCGTCGATGATTTCGAACATGGTGATGCTTCCTTTCCTGTCTGGGTTTCAGGTATCAGAGGTCAGGTATCAGGTATCCGTTGACGCGAAGGCCAGCCGATACATCACACGCGATCCCCTCGTTGGTTTGATTGCATTGCTGCCGTTCCCCGTCTTCGCTTCGCTCTTCATCGTCTCTTCGTTGTTCTTTTCGGGTTCCGGGATACGCGCCGCCCCTGCATCTGCACGACGTTCCCTGGCCCCAGTCCCTAACCCTCAAAAATTCGCGCTGAACCACTGCCGCATCCGTTCCGCGATGCCGCCGATGCCCGCCACCTGCGCGCGCGCCGCCTGTCCGCGCAGGAACTGCTCGCGCCCTTCGAGCAGCAGGCCCACCGCCGTCGCGTAACGCGGGCTGCGCACGACGTCGGCAAGTCCGCCCGCATAGGTCGGCACGCCGACGCGCACCGGAAGGTGGAAAAGCTCCTCGCCGAGCTCGGTCATGCCGGAAAGCAGCGCCGAGCCGCCGGTCAGCACGATGCCCGACGACAACAGTTCCTCGAACCCCGAGCGCCGCAGTTCGGCCTGCACGAGCGAATAGAGCTCCTCGATCCGCGGCTCGATCACCTCGGCGAGCATCGGCTTGGAGAGCTTGCGCGGCCCGCGATCGCCGACGCCCGGTACTTCGATGATTTCGTTCTTGTCGGCGAGCTGGCGCAACGCGCAGCCGTGCCGCACCTTGAGCTCTTCCGCTTCCTTCGTCGGCGTTCGCAGCGTCATCGCGATGTCGTTCGTCACCTGGTCGCCGGCGATCGGAATCACCGCGGTGTGACGAATCGCGCCGCCGGCGAACACGGCGATGTCGGTCGTGCCGCCGCCGATGTCCATCAGGCAGACGCCAAGTTCCTTCTCGTCCTCGTTCAGCGCCGCCTTCGCCGACGCGAGCGGCTGCAGCATCACGTCGCGCACGCCGAGCCCGCAGCGGCGCACGCACTTGGTGATGTTCTCGACGGCCGAGACAGCGCCGGTCACGATGTGCACCTTCACCTCGAGGCGCACGCCGCTCATGCCGAGCGGCTCACGCACGTCTTCCTGGCCGTCGATGATGAATTCCTGCGGCAGGATGTGCAGCACCTGCTGGTCGTTCGGAATCGCGATCGCCTTCGCGGTATCGACGACACGATCGATGTCGGCCTGCGTGACCTCCTTCTCCTTGATCGCCACCATGCCGCTCGAGTTGAGGCTCTTGATGTGGCTCCCTGCGATGCCGGTCATGACCTCGCTGATCCGGCAGTCGGCCATCAGCTCGGCCTCCTCGAGCACGCGCTGGATGGACGCCATCGTCGCCTCGATGTTGACGACGACGCCCTTCTTCAGGCCGCGCGATGGTTGCGTGCCGAGTCCGACGATGTTGAGCCCGCCGTCCGGCAGGACCTCGGCGACGATCGCGACGATCTTCGACGTTCCGATGTCGAGGCCGACGATCAGGTTGGTGTTGTCTTTCACGATTCCCCTGGCCCTCTTCGCTGTGGCGTTGGATGGCGACGACGGCGCGCACTCCCTCGGCTGCGCGATGCTGCTGCTGCGTGGAAAGCGGAACATGTCATGACACCTTTCGTGCGGGCTTTTCGCGGAAGTTCGGCATGCGCGCGGCGAAGCCGTTGCGATAACGAAGATCGACACGGTCGATGTGCGTGCCGTTGTGCGCAAGGAGCCGGATCGTCTTGCCGTAGATCGAGACGAAGCGCGCGAGTCGGCCGTCGACGTCATCGCGGCCGACGTCGAGCGTGAGCGGACCGGCGTCGTCGGCTGCATGAATCCGCCATCCGCCGCGTGCCGAAAGGTCGAGTCCGGTGACGTGCAGCGCGAGCGGCGAAAGGAGCGTCGTCCATTCGCGATAGCGCGCGGTCATCAGCGTCGCCTGGCCATCCGGTCCGCGAAACAGCGGGAGGTCGCCCGCGTAGCTCGCGATGAACACGTCCCCGTTCTTGTCGACGAGCGCGTTGTCGTTCCAGCGCGCGAACGGCGCGTGCTCGTCGACTTCGATCTCGAGCCGGCGCGGCCACTGCCGGCGCAGCGCGACGCTCCTGACCCAGGGCACGCGCGCCAGCGCGTCGCGCGCGCGGTCGAGATCCATCGAGAAGAACGTGCCGGTCAGCTCGCTGCGGATCACCGATTCGAGATGCGCGCCGCTCGTGCGCGCGAGCGGCGTCGTCACGACGACCTCGCGGAATTCGAACGCGGAAAGCCGTGTGACGAAGCCGACGACGGCCCAGGTGAGGAACGCGATCGCGATCAACGACAGCGTGACGGCGATCGCGTTCAGCTGCTTCGCGTCATCCCACATGCGCGCCTCGCAGGATTTCGACGCAAAGATCGGCGAACGACGTGCCCGCCTGTTTCGCCGCCATCGGCACGAGGCTGTGGCCGGTCATCCCCGGCGACGTGTTCACCTCGAGGAACGAGTACGTGCCGTCGGCGCGCAGGATCAGGTCGAGCCGGCCCCAGCCGCTGCAGCCGACGATGTCGAACGCGGCGAGAGAACGCGCGCGGATCTCGTCTTCCTTCGCCGCCGGAAGACCGCTCGGGCAGAAGTATTTCGTCTCGTCGGAGAAATACTTGTTGTGGTAGTCGTAGTTCCCCTGCGGCGCCTCGATGCGGATCAACGGCAGTGCGCGGCCGTTGACGATCGACGCGGTGATTTCGGTGCCGGCGACGAATTCCTCGACGAGCACGAGCGAATCGTGTCGCGCGGCCACTTCGTAGGCGAGCCACATCTCGTCGTGGTCGACCGTCGTGACCTTCGTGATGCCGATCGTCGACCCTTCGCGAGCGGGCTTGACGATCAGCGGCAGGCCGAGCTCGGCGACGACGCGCTGCCAGTCGGTCTTCGCCTCGACGACGCGATAACGCGGTGTCGGAATGCCGCTCGCGATCCAGACGAGCTTCGTGCGCCACTTGTCCATCGCGAGCGCCGACGCCATGACGCCGCTCCCGGTGTAGGGAATGCGCAGCGTCTCGAGCGCGCCCTGCACGGTGCCGTCTTCCCCGAAGCGGCCGTGCAGCGCGATGAAGACACGTGCGAAGCCGTCGGTCGCGAGCTCGGCGAGATTGCGCTCGGCCGGGTCGAACGGATGGGCGTCGACGCCACGCTCGCGCAATGCCTTCAGCACGGCGTTGCCGGACAAAAGCGAGATTTCGCGTTCGGCCGAAGGACCGCCGAGCAGCACCGCGACCTTGCCGAAGCTTTCCTGACGATCGGTCATGCCGGTTCACCCAGGACGCGCACTTCGGGTTCGAGCAGCGCGCCGGTGCGCGCGTGCACCGCCGATTGCACGTGCAGCATCAGCTGCTCGATGTCCGCGGCACGCGCGCGCCGCTCGGGATTGACGATGAAGTTCGCATGGCGCTCGGAGACGCGTGCGCCGCCGATCGCATGGCCCTTGAGCCCGCACGATTCGATCAGCCGTGCCGCGTGGTCGCCCGGCGGATTGCGAAACACGCTGCCGGCGTTCGGCAACGACAGCGGCTGCGTCGCGATGCGCCGGGCCAGCAGCGATCTGATCTCGGCGCGGGCCGTCGCGACGTCGCCTTGCGGAAAGCGGAACCACGCGGCGGTGAACGGCGCGTCGAGCGGCGAGCCGTCGCGGTTTTGCACGCTGCGATACGCGATCGCGTAGTCAGCGGGCACGCGAACCGCGAAGGTGCCGTCGCGTTGCAGCGTCTCGACGCGTGCGACATGGCGCCACGTCTCGCCGCCGTAGCAGCCGGCGTTCATCGCGAGCGCGCCGCCGATCGTGCCGGGGATGCCGGCGAGAAACTCCGCCGCCGCGCACCCGTGCACCGCAGCGAAGCGGGCGAGCTTCGGACTCGCGACGCCGGCGTCGGCGTAGATCAGTCCGTCGGCGACGGCGAGTGCTGCGCCGGGGTCGTGCATCAGCACGACGGCGCCGCGAATGCCGCCGTCGCGGACGAGCACGTTGCTGCCGAGCCCGAGCGCCGTCACCGGCAGCGCTGCGGGAAGGGTTTGCAGGAACCGCGCGAAGTCGTCGCGATCGGCGGGCGTGTAGAGAAGGTCCGCGTTGCCGCCGACGCGCCACGTCGTGTGCCGCGCGAGCGGCGCATCGCGCGAGAGCGTGCCGCGCAGCGCCGCGAAGGCAGTCGGTTCGTGCATGATCATGCCGGTCGCGCCGGGCCGCCCCGGGATGTCCGTGCGAGCGTGGCGAAGCCGAGGCCCGGAGGGGCCGACCGCGAGCGTGGACCGGAGGCCGACGCACAAGCGCCACGTGTGAGCAAGCGGTGCAAGGAGGCCGCGACCCGGGCGCGGCCTCGGGGGGCCGCGAGCGAAGCGAGCGTGGGCGGATGTTTCACTTGCCCGTCAACTGTGCAGGCACGCCGCCGATCGAGCCGGCGCCCATCGTCAGCACGACGTCGCCGCCGCGGGCGATACCGCGAATCGCATCGGCCATCGCAGCGATCGATTCGACGAACACCGGCTCGACGCGGCCGGCGACACGAACGGCGCGCGCGAGCGCGCGGCCGTCGGCGGCGACGATCGGCGCTTCGCCGGCCGGATAGACATCGGCGAGCACGAGCGCGTCGGCGGTTCCCAGAACGTGCACGAAATCCTCGAAGAGGTCGCGCGTCCGCGTGTAACGGTGCGGCTGGAAGGCGAGCACGATGCGCCGTCCCGGAAAGCTCGCGCGCGCTGCCGAAAGTGTCGCAGCCATCTCGACCGGGTGATGGCCATAGTCGTCGATCAGCGTGAACGCGCCGCCTTCTGCGAGCAGGATCTCGCCATGACGCTGAAAGCGCCGGTCGACGCCCTTGAACTCGGCGAGCGCACGCGCGATCTCCGCGTCGCCGACGCCCACCTCGCGACCCACGGCGATCGCCGCGAGCGCGTTCTGTACATTGTGCGTGCCAGCGAGCGCGAGCTCGATCGGCAGCGGCCGCATGCCGTGCGCATGCGCGACGAAGCGCATCCGGCCACCGGCGTTGACGACGTCGGACGCGCGCAGTTGCGCATCGTCGGCGAGCCCGTAGGTGACGACCGGCTTCGCGATGTCGGGCACGATCGCGCGCACGTGCGGGTCGTCGACGCAGAGCACCGCGACGCCGTAGAACGGCAGGCGCTGGACGAAGTCGACGAACGCGCGCGAAAGCTTGCCGAAATCCTGGCCGTACGTCTCCATGTGATCGGCGTCGATGTTCGTCACGACGGCGAGCACCGGCGTGAGGTACAGGAACGACGCGTCCGATTCGTCGGCTTCGGCGACGAGAAACTCGCCGTGGCCGAGCCGCGCGTTCGCGTCGGCGGCGAGCAGGCGCCCGCCGATGACGAACGTCGGGTCGAGACCGCCTTCGGCGAGCACCGACGCGACCAGGCTCGTCGTCGTCGTCTTGCCGTGCGTGCCGGCGACGGCGATCCCTTGCTTGAGGCGCATCAACTCGGCGAGCATCAGCGCGCGCGGCACGATCGGGATGCCATGCTCACGCGCCGCAAGCACTTCGGGATTGTCGAGGGCGACGGCGGTCGAGACAACGACGGCATCGGCGCCCTCGGCGTTCGCCGCCGCATGTCCGATCGCGATGTCGACGCCGAGCGCGCGCAGGCGCCGCGTCGCGGCACTCTCGTGCAGGTCGGAGCCGGACACGCGATAGCGCTGCGTCGCCAGCACCTCGGCGATACCGCTCATCCCGGCGCCGCCGATGCCGACGAAGTGCACGCGCTTGACCTTATGCCTCAAGATCCCCCCGCGGGCTGCACCATTCGACCCCTCACCCGCCTCGCTGACGCTCGGCTCGCTCTCCCCGCCAGCGGGGAGAGGGTCGGGGCGAGGGGCACGCAAGCGTGGCCGCTCACGATGGGTCTCCGCTCGCCAACGCGATGCAAGCGTCGGCCACGCGATCCGCCGCATCGCGCTTGCCGACGCGATGCGCATCGAGCGCCATCGTCAACGCTTCGGCCCGCGTCATCGAGGAGAGCACGCGCGCGAGCGGCTTGTCGTGACCGATCAGTTCGGCCTGCGGCATTACGATCGCGGCGCCGGCCTCGTGCAGGAAGCGCGCGTTGGCGCTCTGCTCGTCGGCGATGGCGCCGGGCAGCGGTACGATGACGGCGCCCAGACCCACGGCCGCGAGTTCCGCGACCGTCAGCGCACCGCCGCGGCACACGACGAGATCGGCCCACGCATAACGCGCCGCCATGTCGTCGATGAATGGAACGCATTCGGCGTCGACGCCGGCATCCGCGTACGCCTTGCGCACCGACTCGACATGCCGCTCGCCGGTTTGATGGACGACCTGCGGGCGTCGCTCGGGCGCGATGGCGGCCACTGCGATCGGCACCGCGGCGTTGATCGCCGCCGCGCCGAGGCTTCCGCCGACGACGAGCAGGCGCAACGGTCCGGTGCGCTCCGCGAAGCGTTCCGCGGGCGGCGCGAGTGCGACGATGTCATCGCGCAACGGATTGCCGACCCACGTCGCACGCCGCGCATGAAGCGCTTCGGGAAAACCCAGCAGCACGCGGTCGGCGCCGAACGCGAGGATGCGGTTCGCGAGTCCCGCGACCGCATTCGCATCGTGCACGATCAGCGGCTTGCCGCTCGCCACACCCATCAGCGCACCCGGAAACGACGCGAACCCGCCGAAGCCCAGCACGACGTCCGGCCGCCGGCGCCTGATCACGCGAAAGCTGTCGATGCATGCACGCAGGAGCGCGAACGGCCCGAGCACCAGCGTACGCAGGCCCTTGCCGCGGATGCCGCGAAACGACACCGATTCGAAGTCGACGCCATGCGCCGGCACGAGCCGCGCTTCCATGCCGTCGCGCGTACCGAGCCAGAAGACGCGACAGCCGCGCGCGATCAGTTTCGCGGCCACGGCGAGGCCCGGGAACACGTGTCCGCCGGTGCCGCCGGTGGTGATCATTACGGTCGCCGTCATTCGACGACCCTTGGGCTGGCGGCCTGGGACGACCCTGCGCCGCTCATTGCGTAAATCCTCGCAGGAGGCGGCGATTCTCGTAGTCGATCCGCAGCAGGATCGCGACCGCGATGCAATTCGCGACGATTCCGCTGCCGCCGAACGACAGGAGCGGCAGCGTCAATCCCTTCGTCGGCAGCACGCCCATGTTGACGCCCATGTTGATGAACGTCTGCACGCCGATCCATACGCCGATGCCGTGCGCGACGAGCGATGCGAACGGACGCGACAGGCGCGCAGCCTGGCGGCCGATCGCGTACGCGCGGAACAGCAGCCATGCGAAGAGCGCGATGACCGCGACGACGCCGACGAAGCCCAACTCCTCCGCGATCACCGCGAGCAGAAAATCGGTGTGTGCCTCGGGCAGATACAGCAGCTTCTCGACGCTCGCGCCGAGCCCGACGCCGAACCATTCGCCGCGTCCGAAGGCAATCAGCGAATGCGAAAGCTGATAACCCTTGTGCAGCGGATCGGACCAGGGGTCGAGGAAGTTCGTGAGCCGCTGCACGCGGTAGGGCGCCGCGATCAGGATGGCGGCGAGGGCAACGGGCAAAAGCACCGCGAGGCCCAGGAACAGGCGCCAGTCGAGTCCGCCGACGAACAGGATGCCGAACGCGATCGCGAGGATCACGACGAACGCGCCGAAATCGGGCTCGAGCAGCAGCAGGCCGCCGATCAGCACCATCACCGCCGACAGCGGCGCGAAACCGCGCAGCAGCGTCTGCGAAAGCGGCTGCTCGGCGTGCAGGAACGCCGCCTTGCGCACCGCGTAACTCGCCGCATACAGCACCGCGGCGAGCTTCATGAACTCGGAGGGCTGGACGTTGAAGACGACGAGCGAAAGCCACCGCTTGGAGCCGTTCACCGATTTGCCGATGCCCGGAACGAGCACGAGCACGAGCAGCGCGGCGCCGCCGATGAAGATCCATGCGGCCACGCGCTGCCAGACCTTGAGCGGAATCTGGAATGCGAAGAACGCGGCGGCGACGCCGAAAGCGAGGAACAGCGCGTGCCGCGCGAGGAAATACCAGGGCCGGTAGCCGGTGTGCGACGAGGCTTCGGCCATCGCGATCGACGCCGAATAGACCATCACGAGCCCGAGCGTGAGCAGGAGCAGCGTGCACCAGACGAGCGACATGTCCCACGTCAACATCGCGCGCGGGTCGCGCGGCAACGGAGCGAGCGGAGGTCTCCGCAGCGTGGCGCTCGCGATCAGGCGCTTACGCATCGACGTCCGCCGCAAGACGCGCGTTCACGAGGTCGGCGAAGCGATGGCCGCGCTCGACATAATCGCGAAACTGATCGAGGCTCGCGCACGCCGGCGACAGCAGCACGGCGTCGCCCGGTGATGCGAGGTCGATCGCACGCTCCACGGCGAGCGCGAGTGTGCCGACCCTCTCCACGCGGACGTGACTTCCGGCGAGTGCGCGCTCGATCCGCGGCGCGTCGCGGCCGATCAGCAGCACCGCCCGGCATCGGCGATCGACCGCCGCACGAAGCGGAACGAAGCTCTGCCCCTTGCCGTCGCCACCGGCGATCAGAACGACCGGACGGTCGAGCCCCTCGAGCGCAACCTGGGTTGCCGCGACCGTCGTTCCCTTCGAATCGTCGATGTACAGGACGTCGTCCGCCTCGGCGATCGGCGCCATCCGGTGTGGCAGTCCGCGGAACGCTGCCAGCGCGTCCTGCATGGCCCGGCCGAGCTTCGTCACCGACGATGCGAGCGCCAGCGCCGCGAGCGCGTTCTGCACGTTGTGGCGGCCGACGAGCGCAAGGCGCGATGCCTGCATGATCAGCTCGCCGCCGCGCGCAAGCCACGTGCCGTCCGCGCGTTCGACGAGTCCCCATTCCTCTTCGGACAGCGGCACGCTCGCGCCGAACGTCTGCACGGTGCGCCCCGGCAGCCGCATCAGGCGCACGATCGGATCGTCCCGATTGATCACCTGGACGTTCGCGTTCGTGAAGATCCGTGCCTTCGCCGCGGCATAGTCGGCGATGCCCGCATAGCGGTCCATATGGTTCGCCGACACGTTCAGCACGGTTGCCGCCACGGGACGCAGGCTCGACGTCGTTTCGAGCTGGTAGCTCGAAAGCTCGAGCACGAACACGTTCGGCCACGCTGCGCCCGCCTCGATCACCGCAAGCGCGTCGAGCACCGGATGCCCGATGTTGCCGGCGACGATCGTCGACAGGCCCGCGGCCTGCGTCAGCGCACCGGTCAGCGACGTCACCGTCGACTTGCCGTTCGTGCCGGTGACCGCCAGCACCTTCTGATCGGCGGGCAACGCACGCGCGAAGAGCTCGATGTCGCCGACGATCTCGGCCCCCGCCGCGATCGCGCTGCGAATCGCCGGATGATGCTGCGACACGCCGGGGCTGATCGCGATCGTCTCCGCGCCGCCGAACGTCGCGTCGGAGAAATCGCCCGTTTCGAGCGCGACGCCGGGCAGCAGCTTCGCCAATGCCTCGCGGTTCGGCGGATCGAGGCGCGTATCGGCGACTCGCACGTGCGCGCCGTGCCGGGCGAGGTGACGCGCGAGCGAGAGCCCGGTCATGCCGAGACCGAGCACGATCGCGCGACGGCCGTGGTAACGAGGCTGCACTAGCGGGCTCCCGTCATCTCAGCTTCAACGTCGAAAGCCCGAACAGCACGAGCAGCATCGTGATGATCCAGAAGCGCACGACGACCTGGTTCTCCTTCCACCCTTTGAGTTCGTAGTGGTGATGCAGCGGCGCCATCCGGAAGACGCGCCGGCCGGTCGTCTTGAACGACGCGACCTGGATCATCACCGACAGCGTCTCGACGACGAACACGCCGCCCATGATGAACAGCACGATCTCCTGGCGCACGATGATCGCGATCGCGCCGAGCGCCGCGCCGAGCGCGAGCGCGCCGACGTCGCCCATGAACACGTCGGCCGGATACGCGTTGAACCAGAGGAAGCCGAGTCCCGCGCCGCCCATCGCGCCGCAGATGACGGCGAGCTCGCCGGCACCCGGAATGTGCGGAAACCCGAGGTAGCGCGCGAACACCGCGTTGCCGCTCACGTACGCGAAGATGCCGAGCGCCGAGCCGATCATCACCGTCGGCATGATCGCGAGCCCGTCGAGCCCGTCGGTCAGGTTCACCGCGTTGCTCGTGCCGACGATCACGAAGTACGACAGCGCCATGAAGCCCCAGACGCCGAGCGGATACGAGATCGTCTTGAAGAACGGCACGATCAGATCCGCCTTCGGCGACAAGCCGGCCGAGAAGCCGCTCTCCACCCACGCGAGAAACAGCTGGCCGAACGTCGAATTGTTCGGCGCCGACACCGAGAACGCGAGATAGACGGCGGCGACGATGCCGATCAGCGATTGCCAGAAGAACTTCGCGCGCGCCGACAGCCCTTTCGGATTGCGCGCGACGACCTTGCGCCAATCGTCGATCCAGCCGACGGTGCCGAAGCCCAGTGTGACGAGCAGCACGACCCAGACGAAGCGGTTGTCGAGGTCGGCCCACAAAAGCGTCGTCACGGCGATCGACACGAGGATCAGCGCGCCGCCCATCGTCGGCGTCCCCGCCTTCGTCAAATGCGTCTGCGGTCCGTCGTTGCGCACCGCCTGGCCGATGCGCATCCGCGTGAGCCAGGCGATCATCCGCGGCCCGACGACGAACGAGATGACGAGCGCCGTCATCGTCGCCAGCACCGCGCGCAGCGTGATGTAGCCGACGACGTTGAAGACGCGCACGTCGCGCGACAACAGCTCGGAGAGCCACAAGAGCATCTAGTGAGTCTCTCCATTGCGATCGCCGGTCAGCGCGGCCACGACGCGTTCCATCTGCATGAAGCGCGATCCCTTGACGAGCACGGTGACGCCCGCGTCGGCGGCGTCGCGCACGCTTGCCGCCAGCTCGTCGACCGACGCGAAATGCGACGCGCGCGCGCCGAACGCGTCGGCACTCTCGCGCGCGAGCGCACCCACGGTGAAGAGTCGCTCGATCCCCGCATCCTTCGCGTGCGCGCCGATCTCGCGATGAAACGCCGGACCCGCGTCGCCCACTTCGCCCATGTCACCCAGCACCAGGAAGCGCGGCGACACACTGGATGCGAGCACGTCGATCGCGGCGCGCACCGAGTCGGGATTTGCGTTGTAGCTGTCGTCGATCACGCGCACCCCCGCCGACGTTATCGTCGTGACGAGGCGTCCGCGCACCGGGCGGAACGTTTCGAGGCCGTGCACGATCGCGGTCAGCGGCACCCCGGCGGCGTGCGCGGCAGCGGCGGCCGCGAGCGCGTTTTGCGCCATGTGACGACCGGGGACGCGCAACAGCACGTGCGCGGCGCCCGCCGGCGATGCGAGCTCGAGCGCGACGCCTTCCGCATGCGGTACAGCCGATGCGGTGACGCCGGCCGGGTGATCGATGCCGAACGTGACGATGCTCGCGTTCATTCGCCTCGCCGCATCGCGCCAGGTGCCGACGCGCGGATCGTCGGCGTTGAGGATCGCCGTCCCGCGTTGGCGCAACGCGAAGATCACGTCCGCATGCTCGGCCGCGACTTCGTCGACCGAGCGCATGAATTCCTGGTGCTCGCGCTGCGCGTTCGTGATCACCGCGATCGTCGGCTGCGCGATCGCGGCGAGCTCGCGCGTCTCGCCGCGGTGATTCATCCCGAGCTCGAACACGGCGAGCCGGTGCGACGGACGCAGCGCGAGGATCGCGAGCGGCATGCCGATCGCATTGTTGAAATTGCCGGGGGTCGCGGCAACCGCGTCGCGTCCGGCCGCGGTACGGAAGATCGACGCGATCATCTCCTTCGTCGTCGTCTTGCCGTTGCTGCCGGTGACGGCCGCGACCGGAATGTCGAAGCGGCTCCGCCAGAACGCCGCGAGCATGCCGAGCGAGCGCAGCGGATCGTCCACGGCAATCAGGTTGCCGGTCAGCGACGATGCGCGCGCGCGCTCGACGAGTGCCGCAGCCGCGCCGGCGCTCAGCGCCTGCGGCACGAA
>DATNGN010000096.1:0-13036 GCA_035605875.1 Casimicrobiaceae bacterium | reverse complement strand
CGATCACGAAGACCGCATCGGGCAATGCGTTCATGTCCTTGATGCCGCCGAGGCTCTTCTCGAGCTTGTCGAGCTCGCGTGAAAGCGACAGCGCTTCGCGCTTCGCCATCCGCTCGAACGTCCCGTCCTGCTTCATCGTCTCGAGGTCCTTGAGCCGCTTGATCGACTGCTTGACCGTCTTGAAGTTCGACAGCATGCCGCCGATCCAGCGGTGGTCGACGTACGGCATGCCGCAGCGCTGCGCCTCCTCCTGGATGATGTCGCGCGCCTGTCGCTTGGTGCCGACGAAGAGGATGGTGCCGCGGTTGGCCGCGAGCTGACGCACGTACTTCATCGCGTCGTTGTACATCGCCAGCGTCTTCTCGAGGTTGACGATGTGAATCTTGTTGCGCTGCCCGAAGATGTAGTCCGCCATCTTCGGATTCCAGTACCGCGTCTGGTGGCCGAAATGAACGCCGGCCTCCAGCATCTGGCGCATGGTGACGGACATGGTGCTCCTCTATCAGGGTTGGCCTCCACCGGCGGGTTGCGCTTCCGGCCGCCTCGCATTGCGCGGCCGGACACCCTGAAACGCCGGTGTGCGGAATGGGCGCCGTACAATCGGGTAAACGCACGGCGCAGCTAACTCGTTATTCTAGCACGGGATACAGGGTTGCCGACACCCGTCTCACCGCCCGATTCGATATCCGGTACATCCGATAGCCCGACCGAATTCGCCATGACGCCCGCCGCCCCTGCCGCCTGCAACCATACCGCTTGGGGCATCCTGCGCGTCGCCGGCGACGATGCGCTCGCGTTCCTGCACGGCCAGCTTTCGAGCGACGTGCAGGCGCTTCGCCCGGGCGAAGGCCAGTACTGGAGCTACAACTCGCCGAAGGGCCGGATGCTCGCCAACGGCGTGCTGTGGCGCGCGCCGGCCGGGCAGTCGGGCGACGCCGTCACGCTGCTGCTCGCCGCGGACCTCGCCGAAACCATCCGCCGCCGCCTGTCGATGTTCGTGCTGCGCGCGAAGGTGACCGTCGACGACGTGACGGCGGCGTCGACGCTGATCGGCGTCGCCGGCGATGGCAGCGCCAATGCGATGCGCGAGGCGTTCGGCGCGTCGCCGGCACAGGCGCGCGCTGTCGCATTCGGCAATGCCGCGACGGCCTTCATGCTGCGCGATCGGCGCATCGTCGTCGTCGGACCACACGCCGACGCCGTGATGCTGAATGCGGCGCTCGCACGGCATGCGACGTCGGTCGGCAACGACGACTGGCGCTGGTTCGGCATCGCGGCGGGCGTACCGTGGATCACCGCGGCGACGAGCGATCGGTTCGTCCCGCAGACGGCGAACTGGGATCTGCTGGGCGGCGTGAGCTTCGGCAAGGGCTGCTATCCCGGACAGGAGATCGTCGCGCGAATGCAGTACCTCGGCCGGCTCAAGGAGCGGCTCTTCGCGTTCCACGCCGATGCGCTCGAGGCCGCGCCTGCGACGCGCCTCTACTCGGCGGCGTTCGATGCCGAGCAGCCGTGCGGCACCGTCGTCAACGCGGCGCCCGATGTCAACGGCGGTGTCGCGTTGCTCGCGGTCACGCAGGTCGCCGCGTGGGAAGCGAACGACATTGCGCTCGGCGCGCCCGGCGGTCCGCGGCTCGTGCGGCGCGCGTTGCCGTATGCGGTGCCGACCGACGCGCCGCGCACGTCGCGGCCGGCAACTTGATGAGGCAGATACTGCAACGCGACACGCGTCGCGCCACCGAAGACGTGGCTGTGACTGATCCCTGTCCTCCGACCTCTGATTCCTGAACATGTGCCTCGCCGTCATCGCGCTCGACGTCCATCCGCGCTATGCGCTGGTGCTTGCCGCCAATCGCGACGAGTTCCACGCACGGCCGGCGCAGGTCGCGCATTGGTGGAGCGACGCGGGCCTCGTGCCGATTCTCGCCGGCCGCGATCTCGCGCAGGGCGGCACGTGGCTCGGCGTGACGGGCGACGGCCGATGGGCATTCGTGACGAACGTCCGCGAACCGGGGCGCTTCGATCCCGACGCGCCGTCGCGCGGCGCACTCGTGCCCGCGTTGCTGCGCGACGCCCGCGCACCCGCGGATGCGCTTACGGCGATCCTCGGCGATGCGCAGCGCTACAACGGCTTCAACGTCGTCGCGGGGGACGCGTCGGGCGCAGCCTTCGGATCGAACCGTGCGCACGCCGTCGTCGCATTGACGTCCGGAATCAACGGCGTGTCGAACGCCGGCCTCGATACGCCATGGCCGAAGCTCGTGCGCGCGAAGGACGGCGTCGCGCGCTGGATCGCGTCGGGCGAGCCCGATCTCGCGCCGTTGTGGACGGTGCTTGCCGATCGCGCATTCGCCGCCGATCACGACTTGCCGCACACCGGCATTTCGCGCGAGCGCGAGCGCCTGCTCTCTTCGCCCTTCATCGTGAGCGAAACCTACGGCACGCGCTGCTCGACGCTCGTTGCCTTCGCGCGCGACGGCGAAGCGCAGTTCGTCGAGCGCAGCTTCGATCGGCAAGGCCGCATCACGGGCGAGGTCGCGTTCCGCTTCGCGATCGATCAGAGCGCGCGCTCCATGACGCGATGGGCAATGCCCGCTTCGTCGAACACGTCGCCGCGCGCGACGAACCCGTAGCGCGCGTAGAACGGCATCGCGTCGATCTGCGCGTTGAGCAGGACGCGTGCGTGTCCGCGCGCTCGCGCTTCGTCGATCAGGCGCCGCAACAGCGCACTCCCCGCGCCGCGTCGACGCCATGCGACGAGCACCGCCACCCGGCCGATGTGGCCGTCTGGCAACAGCCGCGCGCAGCCGATCGCCTCGCCACTCGCGCTTCGCGCCAGCGCGTGCAGCGACGTCGCATCGGCATCGTCCCACTCGAGCGACTCGGGGACGCGCTGCTCGACGACGAATACCGCGTGACGAATTGCGCGCAGTTCGCGCGCAGCATCGCGCCATCGGTACGTATGAACGCCGAAGTCGGCGCTCATCGATAGTGCGACAGGCGCAATCGGGCGCGACCCTCGGCGGCATCGAGCTCGCAATGGCCGCCGACGGGCAGCGTCAGCTTGTCGGGAACGTGGCCGAACGGCAGGCCCGTGTAAATCGGCACGCCCACCTGCTCGCGCAAATGCGCAATCGCAACGTCGAGGTCGTAACCGGCATCGTTGGGGTTCAGCTGGTATTCGGTGAACGCGCCGAGGAGGACGGCCCGCTGGTTGTCGAGCACACCGGCGTGCAGCAACTGGTAGAGCATCCGCTCGATCCGGTAGGGGTGCTCGCCGACGTCCTCGAGAAACAGGACGCCGTCGTTCACCGCCGGAAAATAGGGTGTGCCGACGAGGTGCGCGACCATCGCGAGATTGCCGCCCCACAGCGTGCCTTCGCACGCACCTGCCGGACCGCCGAGCGCGCAATCGATTTGCCATTCGTCGTTCTCGAGCACGCCGAAGCAGTTCGCGAGCGTGAACGCCGACGGCGTCACGGCGCCGAAATCGTACGATGCCATCGGTCCCGCATACGTCACGATGCCGCCGCGCGCGAGCGCGGCGAGTTGAAACGCCGTGAAATCGGAATGGCCCATCCAGCGCTTCCTCGCCGGCGCGAGCGCGGCGAAATCGATACGCTCGATGAGACGCGTGAAGCCGTAGCCGCCGCGCAGCATCACCGCGATATCGGTATCGGCGTCGGCACTGACGCGCTCGATCGCCGCGAGACGCGCGTCGTCGGGCGCCGAAAAGCGCTGGAAGCGGCTGCGCGCCGTTTCGTCGACGCGAACGCGGTGACCGAGCCCTGCGAGCAGCGCTTCGGCGCGGTCGATCGCAGACGGATCGGTCGCAAAACCCGCGGGTGCGACGATCGTGAAACTCAGCGATTCGCTCATTGAACGATACGCTGCCGCCGGGCGGCGAAGAATCGGGTCAGCATGCTCGCGCACGTCTCGGCCGCGACGTCACCCGTCACGCGCGTGTGATGGTTGAGGCGCGCCTCGGCGAAGAGATCGATCACCGAGCCGCAGGCACCGGTTTTCGGGTCGCGCGCGCCGAACACGAGACGCGCGAGCCGCGCATGCATGATCGCGCCCGCGCACATCGCGCACGGCTCGAGCGTGACGTAGAGCGCACAGCCGGGCAACCGGTAGTTGCCGATCGCTGCCGCCGCTTCACGCAGCGCTGCGATCTCGGCGTGCGCTGTCGGATCGTTCCGCGCGATCGGCGCATTTCCGCCACGGCCGACGATTGCGTCGTCGCAGACGACGATCGCGCCGACCGGCACCTCGCCACGCGCCTCCGCCTCCCCGGCGAGCGCAAGCGCGTGCGCCATCCACGCTTCGTCAGTCGCGGGCATCCTCGATGTGGAACCGGTGCAGCAGGCGGTGGATCACCGGCGCGAACATGAGGCCGGTGGATGCGAGCAGGATCACGCCACAGAAGAGTGCGTAGATTCCGTCGAAGATCTTGCCCGCCGTCGATTTGATGTCGACGACCGGTCCCATGCCGGACAACAGCAGCGCCGACTGGTGAAAGGCGTCGAGCCAGCTCATGTGCTCGATCGCGTGATAGCCGACCATGCCGATGAACAGCGTCGCCGCGACGAGCGCGAGCGCGTACGTGGCGGCGCGGCGAACGCGCGTGTAGAAGACGTCGCGCGAGGCGAGTCGTGGATGGCGCGACGCGGCCGCAACGGGCAGCGCCTTGGCGGCCGCGCGCCGGGCGTCAGCGTTCCGGTTTGCCATCGAGACAACCGAGGAGAACCACGGCGTCGTTGTGCGCCTCGTCGTGCGCCCCGTAGAGCAGCGTCACCGTTCCGCGCGCAATGATCTCGCGAACCTGCGAGACCGCGTCGCCGTTGCGATCGAGCTCGCTCCGGTCGCGTGCCTGGAATTCCTTCCAGCGCGCGGGATCGTGACCGAACCACTTGCGCAGCTCGGTCGTCGGCGCGATCGCCTTCAGCCAGACGTCGACGGCCGCGCGCTCTTGCGTCAAGCCGCGGGGCCAGATCCGGTCGACGAGGACGCGCGTGCCATCCGACCCGGCGGGATCGTCGTAGACGCGCTTGATTTTGACCTGCTTTCTCACTCCCACTCGATCGTCGCCGGCGGCTTGCTCGACACGTCGTAGACGACGCGGTTGATGCCGCGCACTTCGTTCGTGATCCGGTTGCTGATCCGCGCGATCAGCGAATGCGGCAGCGATGCCCAGTCGGCGGTCATGAAGTCGGTCGTCTGCACGGCGCGCAGCGCGATCGCGTGCTCGTAGGTGCGGCCGTCGCCCATCACGCCGACGGAGCGGATCGGCAGGAACACGGCGAACGCCTGCGACACCGCGTCGTACCACGACTGGCCCCGCGCATCACGCGCAGCGCGCAGCTCGTCGATGAAGATCGCATCGGCCGCGCGCAGCATGTCGGCATGCGCGCGCGTGACTTCACCCAGAATGCGCACGCCGAGGCCCGGTCCCGGGAATGGGTGGCGGAACACCATCTCGCGCGGCAGGCCGAGCTCCTGTCCGAGCTTCCGCACCTCGTCCTTGAAGAGCTCGCGCAGTGGCTCGAGCAGTTTCAGGTGCAGCGTTTCCGGCAATCCGCCGACGTTGTGATGCGACTTGATCGTGTGCGCCTTGCTGCCCTTCGCCGATGCCGACTCGATCACGTCGGGATAGATCGTCCCCTGCGCGAGCCATTTCGCCGCCGTGAGCTTGGCCGCCTCGCGCTGGAACACGTCGACGAAGAGCCGGCCGATGATCTTGCGCTTCGCCTCGGGATCGACGACGCCTTCGAGTGCGGCGAGAAACTCGTCGCTCGCGTCGACATGGATCACGCGCACGCCGAGATGCGTCGCGAACGTGTCCATCACCTGCTCGGCTTCGTTTTGCCGCAGCAAGCCGTGATCGACGAACACGCAGACGAGCCGATCGCCGAGCGCGCGATGCAAGAGCGCCGCGGCAACCGACGAGTCGACGCCCCCCGACAAGCCCAGCAGCACCTCGTCGCGACCCACCTTCGCGCGAATGGCCTCGACCGCTTCGCCGGCGTAGTCGTGCATGTTCCAGTCGTGGCCGCAACCGCAGATGTCGTGCGCGAAACGTGCGAGGATCGACGCGCCCTGCGGCGTATGCGTGACCTCGGGATGGAACTGCACGCCATAGAAGCGTCGCGACTCGTCCGCCATGGCCGCGATCGCGCACGCGTCCGACGATCCCGCAAGCGTGAAGCCCGGCGGCAGTCCGATCACCTTGTCGCCGTGGCTCATCCAGACGTCGAGCAGACCGTGGCCTTCGGCGTTGCGTCGATCCTCGATGTCGCGGAAGAGCGCCGAATGGCCTCGCGCGCGCACTTCGGCGCGTCCGAATTCGCGGACGCGTCCCTGCTCGACCGTGCCGCCGAGTTGCGCCGCCATCGTCTGCATGCCGTAGCAGATGCCGAGCACCGGAACGTCCATCTCCCAGACGGCGTGCGGCGCGCGCGGCGTTTCGCCGACCGTGACGCTCGACGGTCCGCCCGACAGCACGATGCCGTGCGCGCCGAACTCGCGCACGAATTCGTCGCTCACGTCGAACGGATGGATCTCGCAATAGACGTTCGTCTCGCGGAGGCGCCGCGCGATGAGCTGCGTGTATTGCGCGCCGAAGTCGAGGATCAGGATTCGGCAATGCACCGTCGAAGCCACTGCCTACTCGACGCGATAGTTGGGCGCTTCCTTGACGATCTGCACGTCGTGCACGTGCGACTCGCGCACGCCAGCCGACGTGATCTCGACGAACTCGGCGCGCGTCGACAGGTCGCGGATCGTCGGGCAGCCGCAATAGCCCATCGCGGCGCGAAGCCCCCCCATCAGTTGCACGATCACGTTTCCCACCGGTCCCTTGTAGGGCACGCGTCCCTCGATGCCTTCGGGCACCAGCTTCTCGGCGGCGCCCTCGCCTTCGGAATCCTGGAAATAGCGATCGGCGCTGCCCTTCTGCATCGCGCCGATCGAGCCCATGCCGCGATAGCTCTTGTACGAGCGGCCCTGGTAGAGCTCGATCTCGCCCGGCGATTCCTCGGTGCCGGCGAAGAGGCTGCCCAGCATCACCGCCGATGCGCCGGCGGCGATTGCCTTCGCGATGTCACCCGAATAGCGGATGCCGCCGTCGGCGACGATCGGTACGTCGCCGCCGCTCGCGCCGGCGAGCGCATCCTGGATCGCCGAGATCTGCGGCACGCCGACGCCGGCGACGATTCGCGTCGTGCAGATGGATCCGGGACCGATGCCCACCTTGATGCCGTCGACACCGTGGTCGACGAGCGCCTTCGCACCGGCGGCGGTCGCGATGTTGCCGCCGATCACCTGCACGTGCGGATAGCGCTTCTTCACCGCCTGCACGCGGTCGAGCACGCCCTGCGAATGACCGTGCGACGTGTCGACGACGATCACGTCGACGCCGGCCGCCACGAGCGCCTCGACGCGCGCGTCGGTATCGTCCGCGGTCCCCACTGCCGCACCGACGCGCAGGCGACCGAGCTCATCCTTGCACGCGATCGGATGCTCGGTCGACTTGAGGATGTCCTTGACGGTGATGAGACCGCGAAGCTCGCGCTCGCGATTGATCACGAGCACGCGCTCCAGTCGATGGCGATGCATCAGCGCCTTCGCCGTCTCGAGGTCGGTGCCCTCGGGCACCGTGACGAGCTTGTCGGCGCGCGTCATGATCTCGGACACCGGCTGATCGAGATTGGTCTCGAAGCGCAGGTCGCGGTTGGTGACGATGCCGACGACCTTGCGGCCGTCGACGACCGGCAGCCCCGATATCCGGTGCTGCTGCGTGAGCGCGAGCACCTGGCGCACGGACATCGACGGCGGAATCGTGATCGGGTCCTTGACGACGCCGCTTTCGAAGCGCTTGACCTTCGCGACTTCCGCCGCCTGCCGCGAAGGCGGCATGTTCTTGTGCACGATGCCGAGGCCGCCCTCCTGCGCGATCGCGATCGCGAGCCGTGCCTCGGTCACGGTATCCATCGCCGCCGACAGCAGCGGGATGTTGAGCGAAATCGTTCGGGTCAGGCGGGTGGCGAGGGAAACGTCGCGGGGAACGACGCTGGAGTGGGCGGGAACGAGCAGGACGTCGTCGAAAGTCAACGCCTTGCGGACAACACGCATCGAATTCTCCTGGCCGCAAAAATCGATTATAGCCGCGCTGCAGCGCGAGCCCCCCCGCGGAGCGTCGCGGCGGCGCGACAGGCGGCGCCGCCACCGTCGGATCGGCGCCTTGGCCGATTGACGGCGCGCGCAAGCGCGGAGTAACTTGCCATTGTCATATCCCTTGGGGAAACGCGATGTCGCGTGCGACGCTTCCGGCGCTCGCCTGGTCGCTCCTCGCCGCCACGCTGGCGACGGGCGCGCAGGCGGCGCTGTACAAATGGACCGATGCGCAGGGGCACGTCGTCTACTCCGACCAGCCGCCGCAGGGCAACGTCAAGACCGAGCAATTGCACGGCGCGCCGCCGCCCGCCAATCCGAACGCGGCCAAGGAGCTCGCGCAGCGCGAGGCCGACTTCCGGAAACGCCAGACCGACGCGGCGAAGTCCGAGGCGAAAGCCGGCAAGGAGCGCAGCGACAGTGCGCAGCACGCCGAAAACTGCACGCAGGCGCGCGGCGAGCTGAAGCAACTCAGCGAAACGCAAACGCCGCTTTATCGCTACACCGAAAGCGGCACGCGGCAGACCCTCGACGATGAGGCGCGAAACCGCGAGCGCGAGAAAGTCGCCGCGTGGCTGCGCGACAACAAATGCTGACAACTTAGGTTTTACTGGTTCTTCTTCTCCAGCGCCGCCTGATTGATCTTGACGTCGGTGTCGGCCTTCAGGCTCGCAAGGTAGGCGTTCATCAGCTCGCGACCCAGTTCGCTGCCCACGCGCGTCGACGCCGCCTCGAGCTTCGCCGCATCGGCCGCCGGCGGCTCGATCACCTTGTCGAGACGATAGATCGAGAAGCCGCCCTTGTCGTTCGTCGCGCCGACGTACGCGGGAAGCTTCTGCCCGCTCGCCTCGAAAATCGTCTTCAGCGCCTCGGGCGTGACGCCCGGCTGCACCTGATTGCGCGTCAGCGTGACGGGCTTGTCGAACGTGACGCCGGCATCCTTGCCGGCTTCGAGCAGCGCGAGCTTCTCGCGTCCCGCCTTCGCCGCCATTTCGCTGGCGCGCTGGCGCGTCAACTGCTGGCGGATCTCGTCCTTGACCTCGTTGAACGGCTTCGGCGCCGCCGCCTTGTAGTCGACGATGCGGCCGGCCATCAGCGCATTCTGGCCCACCTCGATCGCCTCGGTGTTGCGCTTGCTCTGGATCGATTCGGGCGAGAACAGCGCCTGCACGAATTTCGCGCTGCCCATCGCGAGCGACTGGATCTTCTCGCGCGTGACGAACGGCGTCGTCTCGACCTTGAGATCGAGCGTTTTCGCCGCGCCCGCGAGCGAGTCGGCCTGCTCGTAGACGAGATTCTGGAACTGGTCGGCCGCTGACGCGAATTTCTGGCCGGCCTTCTGGCGCTTGAGCTCGGCCTCGATGCGGCCTTTCACTTCGTCGAAGCTTTGCACGTGCGACGGCGTAATGCCGGTGACCTTGATCACGTGGTAGCCGAAGTCGGTCTGTATCGGACCCACGATGTCGCCGACCTTCGCGCCGAACACCGCATCCTCGAACGGCTTCACCATCGCGCCGCGCGAAAACGAGCCGAGATCGCCGCCCTGCGACGCCGATCCCGGGTCCTGCGAATTCTCCTTCGCGAGCTGCGCGAACGAATCGGGGTTGGCGCGCGCCTTCGCCGCGATCTCCTCGGCCTTCTTTTTCGCTTGCGCCTTTTCGGCGTCGCTCGCATCCTTCTTGACGGCGATCAGGATATGCGACGCGCGCCGCTCCTCGCTCGTCGTGTACTGCTTCGCGTTCGCGTCGTACGCCTGCCTGACCTCGGCCGGATCGACCTTGATCTGCGCGGCGATTGCATCCTGCGTGAGCAGCAGGTAATCGACCTTCGCCATCTCAGGCGTCTCGAACGCCTTCGGATTCCTGTCGTAATAGGCCTTGACGTCCTCGTCGCTCACGTTGACCGATTTCGCGAACGGCTCCGCGGCGATCGGTGCGATCGACACTTCGCGCTTCTGGTCGAGCAGCGCCAGGTAGCGCTGCACCGACGACTTCGCGGCGATGCTGCCGTTGACGATCGGATCGGACACCGGCGAGAGCGTCAGATCGCCGCGCACGCGCTGCTCGAACATCAGCGGCGACATGCCTTGCGCCGCGAGCACCTCGCGATACTTGTCGGCCGAGAACTTGCCATCCTCCTGGAACGGCGCGAGGCCGGCGATGAACTGCGCGAGCTGCGCGTCGGTGACGCGAAAGCGCCCCGCGCGCGCCTCGTTCTCGAGCAGGCGCTGGTTGACGAGCTGCTCGAGCAGCGCGTAACGCGCCTCGGGCGTGTCGAGCATCGACGCGTCGAAATTGTTGCCGAGCGCCTGGCGCATGCGCTGCTGCTGGTCGCGCAGCGCATCGTCGAACTCGGACTGCGTGATCTTGTTCTTGCCGACGCTCGCGACATCCTGCGCGCTGCCGCCGCCGGTGAAGTACTGGTACGTGCCGAAGAACACGAACGGCAGCGTCACGAGGCCGAGCACGGTCTGCGCAACGCGCTTGTGTTTGTGCAGCAGGTCGAACATGTTGAATACCTCTTGCGGTCGAAGCGTCGTCCGAATGCGAACAAGGGCGAACTCGCGTTCGCCCTTGTCAGTATTGGCGGAGTGGACGGGACTCGAACCCGCGACCCCCGGCGTGACAGGCCGGTATTCTAACCAACTGAACTACCACTCCAGGTTCGTCCACCAAGGCCGATTGGTGGGTGCTGACGGGATCGAACCGCCGACATTCGCCTTGTAAGGGCGACGCTCTACCAAGCTGAGCTAAGCACCCGGGCGAAGCACGCTAGTTTAGCGCATCCTTCAGTGCTTTTCCAGCGCGGAACTTGGGCACCTTGCCGCCCTTTATCCTGATCGCGTCGCCGGTGCGCGGGTTGCGTCCCGCACGCGGGCTGCGCTTGCCGACGTAGAAGGAGCCGAACCCGACGAGCGTCACGATGTCGCCCTTGCGCAGCGACGTCTTGATCGCGCCGACCGTCGCGTCGAGCGCCCGCCCCGCGGCCGCCTTCGAGATGTCGGCATGGCGCGCAATCGCATCGATCATTTCGGATTTGTTCACGGAGCGTCCTTTCGAGGATGAGGTGCAACGCGCGGCACGTCACCGCTTCGCGCGTCTTCGTAACCGGAAACTGCCGGCGCATGGCGATCGCCTGCGCGAAGGATCTTTATAGCCCTCGCGTTTTCGCGGTGTCAAGACGGGTATGGCCTCGCGTCGCGCGCAAAAAGAAGCGGACGATCGCTCGTCGTCCGCTTCACCATGCTCGCCCCGCCTTCTGATCAATGCTTGATGACGGCGCTCTTGTCGTCGGCCGCGGGCGCGGGCGGCACCGCGGCTTCGGCCTTGTCGGCCTCGTCGGCCATCGGCGTCGGCTCGCGCTCGAGCGCACGTTCCAGCACCTGCTCGATCCAGCGGACCGGATGGATGTCGAGCTTGTTCTTGATGTCGTCGGCAATCTCGACCAGGTCCTTCACGTTCTCTTCCGGGATCAGCACCGTCTTGATGCCGCCGCGTCCCGCCGCGAGCAGCTTCTCCTTGAGGCCTCCGATCGGCAGCACTTCCCCGCGCAGCGTGATCTCGCCGGTCATCGCGACGTCGCAGCGCACCGGAATGCCGGTCAGCGTCGACACCATCGACGTCGCGATCGCCGTGCCCGCCGACGGGCCGTCCTTCGGCGTAGCGCCTTCGGGCAGGTGAATGTGCAGGTCGGTCTTCGTGTAGAACTCGGGCGCGATGCCGAGTTGCTTCGAACGGTGCCGCACGACCGACAGTGCCGCGGCGATCGACTCGTTCATCACTTCGCCGAGCTTGCCGGTCGACGTGGTCTTGCCCTTGCCGGGCAGCGCCACCGATTCGATCGTCAACAGGTCGCCGCCCACTTCCGTCCATGCAAGGCCCGTCACCTGGCCCACCTGGTTGCGGCGTTCCGCGATGCCGTACGTGTAGCGGCGCACGCCGAGGTACTTGTCGAGGTTCTTGGAATTGACCTCGACCGGCCCTCTCGCCTTGCGCGCCTTGCCCTCGCTCTCCTTCAGCAGCAGGCCCTTCACGACCTTGCGGCAGATCTTGCTGATGTCGCGCTCCAGATTGCGCACGCCCGACTCGCGCGTGTAGTAGCGCACGATGTCGCGCAGCGCGCTCTCGGCGACGTGCAGTTCCTCCGCCTTGAGGCCGTTGCTCTTGATCTGCTTCGGCAGCAGGTACTGCTTCGCGATCGCGATCTTCTCGTCTTCGGTATAGCCCGACAGCCGGATCACTTCCATCCGGTCGAGCAGCGGCGCCGGAATGTTCATCGTGTTGGCGGTCGCGACGAACATCACGTCGGACAGGTCGTACTCGACCTCGACGTAGTGATCGACGAACGTGTTGTTCTGCTCGGGATCGAGCACCTCGAGCAGCGCGGACGACGGATCGCCGCGGAAGTCCTGCCCCATCTTGTCGACTTCGTCGAGCAGGAACAGCGGATTGCGCACGGCCACCTTCGTCATGTTCTGCAGGATCTTGCCCGGCATCGAGCCGATGTACGTGCGGCGGTGCCCGCGGATCTCGGCTTCGTCGCGCACGCCGCCCAGGCTCATCCGCACGAACTTGCGGTTCGTCGCCTTCGCGATCGACTGGCCGAGCGAGGTCTTGCCGACGCCGGGTGGCCCGACGAGGCAGAGGATCGGCGCCTTCAACCGGTCGACGCGCTGCTGCACCGCCAGGTATTCGACGATGCGCTCCTTGACCTTCTCGAGCCCGTAGTGATCGGCGTCGAGCACCTTGACCGCGTGCGCGAGGTCCTTGTTGATCTTGCTCTTCTTGCGCCACGGCAGGCCGAGCAGCGTGTCGACGTAGTTGCGCACGACGGTCGCCTCGGCCGACATCGGCGACATCATGCG
>DATNGN010000095.1:0-50814 GCA_035605875.1 Casimicrobiaceae bacterium | reverse complement strand
AGATCGCGACCGATGCTGTCACGATGCCGACGAGCTTTCCCTGCCGCTCGATCGCTCGTGCGAGCACCGCGACGGTCTCGCCGGTTCCTCGGGCCGTGACCGGCGCCTCCACGACCAGTTGCCGCTTGCGCAAGCTGCCGTGGAATAAACCGCGGTCACGTACATTGATCCCGCGTACGGCGGCGTCGGTGCTGCCGATGCAATTGCCCGCAAGATCGAATACGACGAGGTTGCGCACGAACGCCGGCGCATCCGCTCGGACCTCGTGCAGCAGCTTGTCGTTCGCGCGCGCCGCGTCGTCGTCGACGGATACGACGTGGCTCAATGTCGCAAGGAGCTGATTGACGTCGCTCACGTGATCGTCGAGGCGCGCGGCGATGACGCTTGCAAATGCCTCGTTGCGCAAACGCACCTCGCGCTTGACGCTGTTGGCGGCCGAGACCGCCTCGAATATCACGTAGCAGGCGAACGGCAGCGCGACGACCAATACCAATGCCATCAGCCGGGTTCGTATCCCGAGCGATTGAAAGGCGCCGGCAAGCTGCCGTCGCATGTCCCCGGCCTTCGTCATTCTCCGTTCGCGTCTCACCGCCCTGTTCGGGCGGAGCTTGTCCAGCAGGAACGGTGCCAGGCAGGGCAACGGGGACCCTGGGCAGACGAACGGCACCACATTGGCGGGCGACTGTTCGTGCCGGCCGATTGACATCCTCGCCTCGGGCAGGCTGCTTCTCCGCGATGTCAGAAAGCGCGGAAGGCCGTTTCCGCCAGCGTCCGACTTCCGTGACGAATCGCTCGCGATAGTTTCGCCCATGCGCCGGTGCGGATTCATCCGGCATCCCGCGCGTGAATGTGCCCACCGCAACAGGCGGTTGGTCCCATGGAGGTCGTTCGTTGACCAGCCGCGGTTCCGTCGATGCATCCGATGGCGATTCGATCACCTTACCGGTGATCGAGGAACGCGCCGTATTGCTGTCGAAGCCGCGGGACCAAGGTGTCGTTCGCGTGCAGAAGGTCGTCCACGAGCAGGTGGTGCCGGTCGAGACCGTACTGCGTACGGACGAGGTGGTGGTCGAGCGCCATCGGGTCGATCCGCCACGGCCGGTCGACGAGCCGCCCGGCGTGCGCCAGGAAGGCGACGTTACCGTGATCCCGATTCTCGAAGAGCGGCTTGTCGTGACGAAGCAGCTCGTCGTGCGCGAGGAGGTACGCGTGCGCCGGATCGCGCGCTCGCGCGTCGCGCGCAAGCGCGTCACGGTGCGCAGCGAAAACGTGCGCGTCGACCGGAAGCCAGTTTCACGAGACGCGACGGACACTGTCGAGCCGTCGTCGAAGCAGCCAGAGGAGAGTGAGATGGAAAGAGTGTTGGTAGGCGTATTCGATTCCAAGGACCAGGCGGAAACCGCGCGCCGGCAGCTGTGCGATTGCGGGATTGCGGAGGAGCGCATCACGATGCGCAATGCTGCGCGAGGCGACGATGCTTCGACGGCGACGAGGGCAACGAACGAGGAGAGCCACGGCGGCTTCTTCGCACGGCTTTTCGGACTCGACGATGACGAGTCGCGTTCGCCCGTGTATTCGGAAGCGGTCAACCGCGGCAGCTGCGTCGTCGTCGTCGACGGCATCAGCGATGATCGGGTCGACGAGGCCGTCAGCATCATGGAACGCAACGGAGCCGTCGACATCGACGAGCGCGCATCGAAGTGGCGCGCCGAGGGTTGGGCGGCGCCGGGGCCGCAGGCCAGCACGACTGCCCGGGCGCCGGCGCAGATGCAGGCGGAAAGCCGCCCGCAGACGCAACAGACCGGCGGTCGGAGCACCACGCGCATTCCCGTCGTCGAGGAACAATTGCAGGTCGGAAAGCGCGAAGTGCAGCGCGGCGGCGTGCGCGTGTTCACGCGAACGACCGAACGGCCCGTGCAGCAGGACGTCACGTTGCGCGAGGAGCATGCGCGCGTCGAGCGGCATCCGGTCGACCGGGCGGCGACGGAAGCCGAGCTCGGCCAGGCCTTCGAGGAGAAGGCGGTCGAGCTCCGGGAAACCGTCGAGGAGCCGGTCGTCGCGAAGACGGCGCGCGTCGTCGAGGAAGTCGACGTCAGCAAGGAGGTGTCCGAACGCACCGAGCGCGTCCAGGACACCGTACGCCGCACCGACGTGCAGGTTCAGGATCTGCAAGGCGGCCGGTCGACCGATGCCGCTCGCACCGCACAAACGATGCCGAATGCGAATGCAGGCGGTGTCGACGTCGACGATCTCAATCGCCTGCTGCGAGACGAGCTGTCGGCCATCGAGACCTATCGGCAGGCGCTCGACAAGAACCGCGCGCAGTACGGACAGGACGCGCGCTTCCAGCAGCTCGCCGCGATGCTGCACGACCATGAACAGGCTGCGTCACAGCTTCGCGGCATGATCGGGCAACTCGGAGGGACGCCGTCGAATGATTCCGGCGCCTGGGGCACGTGGGCGAACACCGTCATGGGGACCGCGAAGCTGTTCGGCGACAAGTCGGCGCTGAAGAGCCTCAAGGAAGGCGAGGAAAGCGGCATCAAGGACTACGAGCAGCTTCTGCAGGACAACGGCGTTTCGCCGACGATCAGGAACGCGTTCACGTCGATCTGCTCGAAGGAGAAGGAGCACGTCCGCACGCTGGATCGCCTGATCGACACGGCGTAGCGCGAAGGGGCATATTGCGGTCGCGGCCACGGCGGGCATGCCGCCGTACGCCGCGGCCGCCGCGTCGCTCCGATCCCGAATCGTTTCGCTTGCGCGCGCTTCCGGGCGTGCGACACTCCCGGTCCAGGGCATCACGTCATCAGGTCCTCGGACTTTTCCCACGAATGTCGCGCATGCGGGTGACGCCGCTTCGCCTGCTTCGGGCGGTGCTTTGGTCGTTTCTCGGCGTGCGCCGCGGCGCTGACGCTGCGCGCGACATCGAGGCGGTCCCACCGCACCTGCTGATCCTCGCCGGCGTCTTCGTCGCCGCATTGTTCGTGGGCGGCATCGTGGTGCTGGTCCGCGTCGTCATCGTGCCTCGGGCCGAGATGACGCCCTCCGCGGAGCGCGTGCAACGCGTGCCGACGACCGTGGCGAAGCGGCATGAGCACGTCGTCGTCGACGACACGATGCAGGAGCGGATGCGACCGTGCACCGTGTGTCACGGCAGTGTCACCGAGACGAGCGCCGACGGGTTCTCGCCGCGCGTTGCCGGCAAGCCCGCCGGATACCTGTTCAATCAGCTGGTGAGTTTTCGCGACGGACGGCGAACGTACGCACCGATGGTGTACCTCGTGCAATACATGACGGACGACTATCTGCACGAGATCGCGACGTACTTCGCGCAGCTCGACCTTCCCTATCCTGCGCCGACACCGATGCCGTTGTCGCCACCACTCGCATCGCGCGCGCGACAGCTTGTCGAGCGCGGCGATGCCGCGCGCGGCGTGCCGGCATGCACGGAATGTCATGGGACCCGGTTGACGGGCATCGAGCCAGCGATCCCGAGTCTGCTGGCGCTTCCGAAGGACTATGTCGCGGCGCAACTGGGCGCGTGGCGCAATGGCAAGCTGCGTTCCGTTGCGCCCGACTGCATGGCCGAAGTCGCGCGCCGCCTCGCCCCCGACGACGTTCCCGCGCTCGCATCGTGGCTCGCGTCGCAACCGGTGCCGCCCAACATGCACGCGGAACCGGCGCGCGCCAACCTGCCGTTGCAATGCGGCAGCGTGGACGTTGCGGTGCATCCGGCGGCGAGCGTTGCTTCGACTCGCATCTCCAAGGCCTCCGCGGCAGTCGAACGAGGAGGTTATCTCGTGACCGCGGGCGATTGCATTGCATGTCACACGGCGCGCGGCGGCGCGCCATTTGCGGGCGGCGGGCCTATCGATACGCCATTCGGCACGATCGACGCGAGCAACATCACGCCGGATGTCGCCACCGGGATCGGCGCCTGGTCACGCGACGACTTCTGGCGCGCGCTGCACGACGGTCGTTCCCGCGACGGGCGTTCCCTCTACCCGGCGTTTCCGTATACGAACTTCACCCGCGTCACGCGCGAGGACGCCGACGCGATGTTCGATTACCTGCGGACGTTGCCGCCGGCAGCGCGAGCGAACACTGCGAACGCGGTGCGATTCCCGTACGACACGCGGCTCGCACTCGCCGTCTGGCGCGCGCTGTTCTTTCGGCCGGGCGTGTTCGAAAACGCGCACGACAGGGTATCCGAGTGGAATCGCGGTGCCTATCTCGTCCGCGGTCTTGCTCACTGCGACGCGTGTCATTCGCAGCGCAATGTCTTCGGCGCCGTCGGTCAAAAGCTCGACCTCGGCGGCGGCTTGATACCGATGCAGAACTGGTACGCGCCCCCTTTGGTCTCGGCGGTCGGCGCCGGCGCGTCGAACTGGGCGCCGGCCGACATCGAAGCGCTGCTTCGCACCGGCATTTCGCCGCGCGCGATGGCGATGGGGCCGATGGCGGAAGTGGTGCACAGAAGCACGCAGCACCTGTCGCCGGAAGATACGCGCGCAATCGCGACCTATTTGCGGTCGTTCGCACGAGGCAGCGAAGTGAAGCGCAACAGCAGCGGTTCAGCCGACGCGGCGACGCTCACGCGAGGCGCCGCCGTCTACGAGGATCGATGCGGCGAATGCCACGGCAGCAACGGCCAGGGTGCGTTCCCGGCATACCCGCCGCTCGCGGCCAATCCGAGCGTGACCGAAGACCTGCCGACGAACGCGATCAAGGCCGTTCTCAACGGCGGCTATCCGCCGGTCACCGCGGAGAATCGGCGTCCTTACGGGATGCCGCCGTATCTCACGCGCCTGAGCGCGAGCGACATCGCGGCGGTCCTGACTTATGTCCGGACGTCGTGGGGCAACGGCGCGCCCGCAGTGACGACGTTCGAGATCGAAAAATATCGCTGACAAATCGACGGTCGTCGGCGGTCTTCCCGTTCGTCGGGGCCACCGTGCCGAAAAGCGAACGCCTCTCACACGTGCTCGCAGGCCAGCGTCTCGGCATCAAGGACGGCGATGTCTCCAGACTGCACAACATAGCGAGTGGCGGAGACGAAGGGATTCGAACCCTTGATGCAGCTTTTTGGCCGCATGCTCCCTTAGCAGGGGAGTGCCTTCGACCTCTCGGCCACGTCTCCGTTATTGCGCTGCCAGCGTTCCGCGGCCTTGCACCGCGGCACGACATCCTACAGTACCACGTCTATCCCTGCTCCGGCGCCTTGTCGAGCTCGAACGCCTTGTGCAGCACCCGCACCGAGAGCTCGAGGTACTTTTCGTCGATGACGACGGCGATCTTGATCTCCGACGTCGAGATCATCTGGATGTTGATTCCCTCGTCCGCCAGCGCCTTGAACATCTTCGAGGCGAGGCCGACGTGCGAGCGCATGCCGATGCCCACGACGGACACCTTCGCGATCCGGTTGTCGCCGATGATGTCGCGCGCCTGAAAGCGCCCCTGCGCACGCTCACGCTCGAGCACTTCGAGCGCATTGCGGTACTCATTGCGGTTCACCGTGAACGAGAAATCGGTGTGCCCCGATGCGCCGATGTTTTGCACGATCATGTCGACGTCGATGTTCGCCGCCGCGATCGGCCCCAGCAGCGCATACGCGATGCCCGGCCGGTCCTCGACGCCCATCACGGAGATCTTCGCCTCGTCGCGATTGAATGCGATGCCGGAAATGATCGCCTGTTCCATGTTCTCGTCTTCCTCGTAAGTGATCAGCGTTCCGGTCGACGCACTGTCCGCATCCTCGAACGATGACAGCACGCGAACCCGCACGAGGTACTTTCCGGCGAACTCGACCGAGCGGATCTGCAACACCTTCGAGCCCTGGCTCGCGAGCTCGAGCATCTCCTCGAACGTGATCCGGTCGAGGCGTCGCGCCTCCGGTACGATGCGCGGATCGGTCGTGTAGACGCCGTCGACGTCGGTGTAGATCTGGCATTCGTCGGCTTTCAGCGCCGCGGCGAGCGCGACGCCGGACGTATCCGACCCGCCGCGACCGAGCGTCGTGACGTTGCCCTGCGTATCGACGCCCTGGAAACCCGCGACGACGACGATCGTTCCCTCGGCCAGGTCCCTGCGCACGCGCTCCTCGTCGATTTCGAGGATGCGTGCCTTGCCATGCGCGTTGTCGGTCAGGATGCGCACCTGCGCGCCGGTGTAGCTTCGCGCCTTAAGCCCCAGCTCGTGCAAGGCGATCGCGAGAAGGCCGATCGTCACCTGCTCGCCCGTTGCGGCGACGACGTCGACCTCGCGCGGATCGGGATTCGCCGAAAGCTCGCGCGCGAGCGCAATGAGTCGGTTCGTCTCGCCGGCCATCGCGGACACGACGACGACGAGCTGGTGTCCCTCGCGATGAAAGCGCGCGACGCGCTTCGCGACGTTGCGGATGCGCTCGGTCGAGCCGACCGACGTGCCGCCGTACTTCTGGACGATCAGCGCCACGTCAAACGTTCATGCTGCGGAACGCGATCGTCGCGTTCGTACCACCGAAGCCGAACGAATTCGAGATTGCGACGCGAATCGGCAGCGGTCGCGCGACGCGCGGCACGAAATCGAGATCGCACTGCGGATCGATGTCGACGAGATTGGCCGTCGGCGGCGCGATCTGGTCGCGGATGGCAAGCGCGGTGAACACCGCTTCGATGCCGGCCGCCGCCCCGAGCAGGTGCCCCGTCATCGACTTCGTCGACGACACCGCCACCCTCTTCGCATGCTCGCCGAACGCGCGCTTGACCGCGATGCATTCCGCCACGTCGCCGAGCGGCGTCGACGTGCCGTGCGCATTGATGTAATCGACGTCGGCCGGCGCGAGCTTCGCGTCGCGCAGCGCATTTTGCATGCTGCGCGCGGCGCCGCCGCCATCCTCGGGCGGTGCGGTGATGTGGTGCGCGTCGGCACTCATGCCATAGCCGATGATCTCGCAGTAGACCTTCGCACCGCGCGCTTTCGCGTGCTCGTATTCCTCGAGCACGACGACACCCGCGCCCTCACCCAGCACGAAGCCGTCACGGCCGACGTCCCATGGCCGGCTCGCGGTCGCCGGCTCGTCGTTGCGCGTCGAAAGCGCGCGCGCCGCGGAAAAGCCGCCGACGCCGAGCGGCGAGATGCAGGATTCGGCACCCCCTGCAACCATCACGTCGGCATCGCCGTATTTGATGAGGCGCGTCGCCTCCCCGATGCTGTGGTTGCCGGTCGAGCATGCGCTGACCGTGCCGAGATTCGGACCCTGAAACCCGTAATGGATCGACGCGAGACCCGCCACCATGTTGCTGATCGATCCCGGCACGAAGAATGGCGAGATCTTGCGCGGGCCGCCCTGCATGTACGCGCGTTGCGTCTCCTCGATCATCGGCAGGCCGCCGATGCCGGAGCCGATGCACATTCCGCATCGCTCCTTGTCGCCGGCGAAATTGTCAAGGCCTGCATCGCGGATCGCTTCCATCGTCGCCACGACGCCGTAGTGGATGAACGTGTCGTAGCGCCGCGCTTCCTTCCCGGACAGCCATTGCGATACGTCGAAGTTCTTCACCTCGCCGGCGATGCGCGACGGAAATCCGCTCGCGTCGAAGCGCGTGATCGGGCCGATCCCCGATCGTCCGGCGACGATCGTCGGCCAGGCTTCCGCGACACCCAGCCCGACCGGTGAAACGATGCCGAGTCCGGTGACGACGACGCGACGCATGTCAGGAGTCAGTAGTCAGAGAACAGATGGGCCGGAAGTTTCCGGCGGCACGGCGCGCGGCGCGGTGCCTGCACGATGCATGCGCGATATCGCCCGGATTCTGTCCTCTGTCCTCTGTCTTCTGACTTCTGAAGGGACGGCCCTTCGCGCTCACGCACGCCGCGTGTACGAAGCGTTATTTCTTCAGATGCGCACCGACGTAGTCGATCGCCTGCTGCACCGTGGTGATCTTCTCGGCGTCGTCATCGGGAATCTCGGTTTCGAATTCCTCTTCGAGCGCCATCACGAGCTCGACGGTGTCGAGCGAATCGGCGCCGAGATCGTCGACGAACGACGATTCGTTCTTGATCTCGGCCTCGTTGACGCCCAGCTGCTCTGCAACGATTTTCTTGACGCGCTGTTCGACGTTATCCATGCATCTCCTCCCCTGCGAGGGGTCAACAACAAAACCGGCGGATTTTACCAGAGGCGAGGCTCCGCGGCGTGGCGCCTCAGGGCATCAGCATGCCGCCGTTCACGTGCAAGGTCGCACCGGTGATATAGCCGGCGCGGGGACCGGCGAGAAACAGAACCGCGTTCGCGATATCGTCCGGCGTGCCGAGGCGGCCAAGCGGAATGCGCGCAAGCAGCGCGTCGCGCTGCGCCCCGGCCATCGCCTGGGTCATGTCGGTGTCGATGAAGCCCGGCGCGACGCAGTTGACCGTGATGTCGCGGCTCGCGACTTCGAGCGCCAGCGATTTCGTGAAGCCGACGAGCGCCGCCTTCGCGGCCGCGTAATTCGTCTGCCCCGGATTGCCCGAGCTGCCGACGACCGAGCCGATCTGGATGATGCGGCCGTGGCGCGCCTTCATCATGCCGCGCAGTACCGCCTTCGCGAGCCGATACGCGGGCTTCAGATTGGTCGCCATGATCGCGTCCCAATCGTCGTCCTTCATCCGGACCAGCAGGTTGTCGCGCGTGATGCCGGCATTGTTGACGAGGATCGCGATCGCACCGTGCCGCGACTCGACGTCCTTGACCGTCGATTCGATCGCCGCGGAATCGCGAACGTCGAGTCGCACGCCGCCGGCATGATCATCGACCGCATGCAGATGATCGCTGATCGCTTGCGCACCTTCGTCAGTGGTCGCCGTGCCGATCACGCGTGCGCCCGCGCCCGCCAGCGCCGTCGCAATCGCGCGGCCGATGCCTCGCGTCGCACCGGTGACAAGGGCAACCTGTCCGTCGAGTTCGCGTTCAGTCATCTGCCTACGCCGCGAGTGTTGCGCGTGTCTCGTCGATCGCGCCGCCATCGGTCAACGCATAGGCGGCAAGGCGATCGTCGATCCGCTTCGCGAGTCCCGCGAGCACCTTGCCCGGGCCGCTTTCGACAACGGTCGTAACTCCGTGCCCCGCGAGCCACCTGACTGTCTCGGTCCAGCGCACCGGACTTGCCGCCTGGCGCGCGAGCGCCGCGCGGATCTCGTCGGGCGCCGAATGGGTTTGCACGTCGACGTTGTGCACGACGGGAATCACCGGCGGCGCGACGTCGACCTGCGCGAGCCGTTGCGCGAGGCGCTCGGCGGCTGGCGCGAGCAGCGAGCTGTGGAACGGCGCCGACACCGGCAGCAGCAATGCCCGCTTTGCGCCGCGCGCTTTCGCGGCGGTCATTGCGCGCTCGACGGCGCTCTTGTTGCCGGCGATCACGATCTGGTTCGGTGCGTTGAAATTGACCGGCTCGACGACCTCGCCCTGCGCCGCTTCACGACAGGCATCGGCAATCGTCGTCTCGTCGGCGCCGATCACCGCGGCCATCGCGCCGACGCCCGCGGCAACCGCCTGCTGCATCGCTTCGGCGCGAAAGCGCACGAGCGGCACCGCGTCGCGAAACGCGAGCGCACCGGCGGCGACGAGCGCCGTGTACTCGCCAAGGCTGTGTCCGGCGAGATACGACGGCGTCGCTCCGCCCGCAGCCTGCCACGCGCGCCAGACGGCGATGCCCGCCGTCAGCATCACCGGTTGCGTGTTGCGCGTGAGATTCAGCGCCTCGGCGGGTCCCTGGTGAACGAGTTGCCACAGATCGTCGCCGAGCGCCTCGGACGCTTCGGTGAATGTCGCGCGTACGACCGGATGATCGGAAAAACCGTCCATCATGCCGATCTGCTGCGAGCCCTGTCCGGGGAAGACGAAAGCAATGCTCATTTTGAAATTCACATTTGGAGGAAGACCGAGCCCCACGTGAAGCCGCCGCCGACGCCAAGCAGCATCAGCCGATGCCCGGGACGGATGCGTCCATCGCGGACCGCTACGTCGAGCGCGAGCGGAATCGACGCCGCGGAGGTATTCGCGTGCAGATCGATCGTCGAGATCACGCGCTCGGTCGACAGGCCGAGCTTCCTGGCCGTCGCGTCCATGATCCGCACGTTGGCCTGATGCGGAATCAGCCAGTCGATGTCGTGCGCCGTCATCCGGTTGGCGGCGAGCGCTTCCTCGGCCACTTCGGCGAGCACCTTCACCGCGAACTTGAAGACCGCGTGTCCATCCATGCGCACGAACGGCGTACCGGCGACCTCGCCCCGCTTCACCTGCCCGGGCACGCAGAGGATCTCCTTGTAATGGCCATCCGCGTGCAGATGCGACGACAGGATGCCGGGCTCCGCCGCCGGCTTCAGGACGACGGCGCCCGCACCGTCGCCGAACAGCACGCAGGTGCCGCGATCGTTCCAGTCGAGGATGCGCGAGTAGATCTCGGCTCCGACGACAAGCGCGTTTCTTGCGCCGCCGCCGGCGACGATCCGGTCGGCGATTGCGAGCGCATAGACGAACCCCGAGCAGACGGCCTGCACGTCGAACGCCGGACCGCCGCGCGCACCGAGCTTCGCCTGCAGGATGCACGCGGTCGACGGGAACACGACGTCGGGCGTCGTCGTCGCGACGATGATCAGGTCGATGTCCTGCGGCGCGAGCGACCCGGCCGCGAGCGCTTCGCGCGCGGCGAAAAGCGCGAGATCCGACGTCTCTTCGTCGCTCGCCGCGATGTGCCGCTGCCTGATGCCGGTGCGCGTGCGAATCCACTCGTCGCTCGTCGCGACACGCTCGGCGAGTTCGTCGTTCGTGACAATGCGCGACGGCAGGTACCGGCCGGTGCCGGCGACGCGGCTATGCATGCGCGCGAAGCGCGCGCGAAGCGGCGCCATGTCCGGTGCGCGCCTCGGCAGGCGTCTCGGCGATTCGCTGCGCGATGCGATCGAGCACGCTGTGCTCGACCTCGGTGTACGCCCGCGACAGCGCCGTGGTGAATGCAAGCTGATCGGCGCCGCCATGGCTCTTCACGACGACGCCCTTCAGGCCGACGAGCGTCGCGCCGTTGTAGCGGCGCGGGTCGATGCGTCCCTTGAACGACAGCAGCACCGGATACACCACCGCGGCGGCGAGCTTCGTCAGGACGTTGCGCTTGAACTCGGCCTTCAGGAACTCATAGAGCATCTGCGCGAGCCCCTCGGACGTCTTGAGCAGCACGTTGCCGACGAAGCCATCGCAGACGACGACATCGCTCGTGCCCTTGTAGATGTCGTCGCCTTCGACGTTGCCGACGAAGTTGAGCGGCGACGCCTTCAGCAGCTCGGCCGCTTCCTTGACGACGTCGTTGCCCTTGATGTCCTCTTCGCCGATATTGAGCAGGCCGACCGTCGGGCGCTCGATGCCGTCGACCGCCGAGACGAGCGCGCTGCCCATCGCGGCGAACTGCACGAGCTGCTGCGCCGTGCAGTTGACGTTGGCGCCGAGGTCGAGCACGAGCGTGTCGCCGAAGCGGGTCGGCAACTGCGACGCGATTGCCGGCCGATCGATGCCGGGGAGCGTCTTCAGCACGAAGCGCGCGATCGCCATCAGCGCACCGGTGTTGCCGGCCGATACGCACGCGTGCGCGGAACCCTTCTTGACGAGGTTGATCGCGACGCGCATCGACGAATCCTTCTTGCGGCGCAGCGCGTCGGCGGGCGGCTCGTGCATTTCGACGACCTCGCTCGCGGCGCAGACGCTGACGCGCTCGCGAACCTTCGGGCGAGCCTTCGCGATCGCGGCGTCGAGCGCCTGCTGCTGTCCGACGAGCACGACGCGCGCGTTCGGCGTCGCCTCGAGGAACGCGAGCGCGGCAGGAACCGTGACGGACGGCCCGTGATCGCCGCCCATCGCATCGACGGCTACGGTGATCGGTACGGCACCGTCCATGCGCAGCGCGCGCGGTGCGTTACTCGTCGGCCTTGGTGCGAACGACCTTCTTGCCGCGGTAATAGCCGCTCGGGCTGATGTGGTGCCGCAAATGCACCTCGCCGCTCACCGGCTCGACTGCGAGCGGCGGTTGCGCGAGAAAATCATGCGCGCGGTGCATGCCGCGCTTGCTCGGCGATTTCTTGTTCTGCTGGACTGCCATCATGTTCTCCTGTTGGTCATCGTGCTGTCGCAGGCGCTGTCGGGATGACGCGGCGCGAACGGAAGCGCCAGCACGAGTTCATCTTCGACGAGCGTCAGCGGATCGATCGCGCCGGCCGCAAGCACCACTTCGAGGCTGCTGTCGGCGTCGAACGCCGCAAGCTCGGTTTCGTCGCGCGCGAGCAGCACGTCGGTCGCCTGGTCGATCGGCCATTCGAAATCGCCGAGGCAACGCTGGCATTCGAGCGTCACCGCGCCTTTCAGCGCGATTCGAAGCGCCGGGCGTCCGGAAGCATCGGCCGTGCCGTCGATCCGCCAACCGATCTCCGCCGGCCCCTCGGACAGCAGGTCGGCCACCCGCGGCAACGCGTGCCCGTCGATGCTGCCCTCGATGGCGCCACGCTCGCGAGCGAGCCGCAACGCGTCGAAGCGCCCGGGGGAACGTTTGCTGCGCGACACCATCGCCGCCTGTCTCGACCCGGCGCACGCGGAAAACCATCTTTCCGAAGACGCCCGACGAAAAACGTGGAATCATACCGCCCTGGTGGTTTCCTGTCAAAAATGCGAGCAAAAACAACGAAGAATCGACCGCCACTCGTCCTCGCATCGACGTCGGTCTACCGGAGGGCATTGCTCGGCCGCCTTGGACTCGCGTTCGAAACCATGGCACCAGGCGTCGACGAGACAGCGCTTCCCGGTGAGCCGCCCGCAACGACCGCGGTCCGTCTTGCCGAGGCCAAGGCACGCGCGGTCGCCGCACGCCACGCGCGCGCGCTCGTGCTGGGGTCCGACCAGGTTGCCGACCTGGACGGCGCCGCCATCGGCAAGCCCGGGGATCACGCTCATGCGCGCGAGCAGCTTGCACGCGTGTCCGGTCGCGTCGTCGTATTCCATACGGCAGTCGCGCTCGTCAACGCGGAAACGGGCAACTGTCAGACGCGCCTCGTCGATGCGACGACGAAATTCCGCACGCTCACCGGCGATGCGATCGAGCAGTACCTGCGACGCGAGCAGCCATACGACTGCGCGTCGTCGGTGAAGGCGGAAGCACTCGGCATTGCCGTCGTCGAGGCGATCCACAGCGAAGACCCGACGGCGCTGATCGGCCTGCCGCTCATCGCCGTCGTCGATCTGTTGCGCAACGAAGGCGTCGACGTGCTCGCGCCCTCCGGCGACTGAAAGCGTGAGCAGCACGCTCTACCTCGTGCCGAATCTGCTCGGCGTCGTGCCGCCCGATGCGGTGTTGCCCGCGCGCACGATCGACATCGCACGCGGGCTTGCACATTGGGTCGTCGAGACGCCGAAAGCGGCGCGCGCGTTCCTGAAGATGCTGCAGGCGCAGCGGCCGATCGGCGAACTCGACATCGCGGCGCTCGCGAACGACGACGCGCTGCAGCGCGCGCTTGCAACCCTTCGCGACGACGATGTCGGCCTGCTCTCGGATGCCGGGTGTCCCGGCGTCGCCGATCCGGGCGCGGCACTCGTCGCGGCTGCGCACGAGAACGACGTTCGCGTGGTGCCGCTCGTGGGTCCGTCGGCGATCCTCCTCGCGCTGATGGCCTCCGGGATGAACGGACAGCACTTCTGCTTCCATGGTTATCTGCCGGTCAAGCCGAACGCGCGGATCGAATCGCTGCGCGCGCTCGAGCAGCAGTCGCGAACGCAGCGGCGCACCGAGCTCTTCATCGAGACGCCGTATCGCAACGCGGCCCTTCTTCGTGCGATGGCGCAGACGCTTGCGCCGCGCACGCGCGTCTGCGTCGCCGCCGATCTCACGCTCGATACGCAGGCGATCGAGTGCCGGACGGCGGCGCGCTGGCGTGCCGACGACGGGCATCGCTTCGATCGCCGGCCGGCGATCTTCCTGATCTCGGCGTCGTGACCCGCAAAGGCCACCCCGAGGGCGAACGAGCACACCGAAGCGAAGCGCTGTGCCAGAGCTACATCGTCGCTTCCTCGTCGGGCCAGTTCTTGATGTAGCTCTTGAGCATCCGGTTCTCGAAGCTCTGCTCCTCGTAGACCGCCTTCGCCACGTCGTGGAACGACACGACGCCTTGCAGCGTCGTTCCTTCCATCACCGGCACGTAGCGCGCGTGCCGCTCGAGCATCACGCGGCGCAGCTGCATCACGTCGAGATCGGGCGCGGCGGTCAACGGATCGCGGACGTAAATGTCGGCAACGACTGCATCGCCGAGGGCGCCACCGTGCTGCGCGAGCGCGTTCAGCACTTCGGCGAACGTCAGCATGCCGACCATGCGACCGTGATCCATGACGACGAGCGAGCCGATGTCGTGCTCGGCCATCACCTCGACGGCCGACAGCAACGGGCGCTCGGGAGGCGTCGTGAAGAGCGTATGGCCCTTGATGCGCAGGATTTCGCTGACAAGCATTCGCGTACCCTCCTGTTGCTCTCCGGGCAGGACGATTGTGCATCACCCGAAGAGCAGATTACTCCGCCGTCAGCGTTGCAGGCAACGCCAAATCGCCGCCCGCTCCCGCCCGATCGCTAGCCACCGCCATAAAGGTAGTTCGGCAACCACAGAGTCAGTCCGGGCCACAGGTACATGATGACCATGCACAGGATGACGACGAGCATGTACGGCATCATGCCGGCGAAGATCTGGTTGAGCGTCACGTGCGGCGGCGACACGCCCTTCAGATAGAACGCGGACATCGCGACCGGCGGGGACAGGAATGCGGCCTGCAAGTTCACGAACACGAGCGTGCCCCAGAGGATGGGATCGATGTTGAAGTGCTTCAGCAGCGGCAGGAAGATCGGCACGAAGATCACGATGATCTCCGTCCATTCGAGGGGCCATCCCAGAAGGAAGATGATCGCCTGCGACAGGATCATGAACTGCACGGGCGACAGGTTGAACGACAGCACCCAATGCTCGACGAGCTGCTGCCCGCCCAGCAGCGCGAACACCGCCGAGAACAGCGCGGATCCGACGAACAGCCAGCAGACCATCGCCGTCGTCTTCGCCGTCAGGAACACCGACTGCTTGATACGTTCCCAGTCGAGCGTCCGTGCGTGGAATCCGAGCAGGAACGCGCCGGCTGCGCCGATCGCCGCCGACTCGGTGGCCGTCGTGATGCCGAAGAGAATCACCGCGAGCACGACGATCGTCAGGATGCCGAGCGGCATCACCGACGACGACAGGAGTTTCAAGAGCTCGAACTGCGCCGGACCCATCTTCGCGTAGTACCAGACGAGCCATAACGCCGCCGCAGCCACGGTCAGCCAGAAATAAAGGAAAAAGCCTTCGGGGGGCCCCTCCTCCACCGGCGCGGCCGCGCCTTGCTTCAGCAACTCGGGATTGCCCATTTCCTCCAGTTGCTCGGCCGGCGACGGCTCGGCGGCGGCGCCTGCGTCGGTTGCGACGCCGAGTTCCTGCGGCATCGTGTCCACGGGTTCCTGCAGTCCGACCTGCTCTTCCAACGGTGGCGCAATGGGCGGGGCCAGTGGTGGCGCAGCCGGCTGCTCGATCCCGTTCGCCGGTGCGGCTGGCGTCGCCGCCACGGGAGGCGCCGGTGCGCTCGCGAGCGACGCCTGCGGATGGATCACGACGTACCACCACACGCCCCATACGATCGCGCCGAACAGGAGCAGCGGGAACAGCGCAACGGCGAAGTGCGCCGCAATCGCGCGGCGAGTCATCGGGCGCCCGTTGATCGCGATGGCTTTCGCCTTACGCGGCGCGACGAGCGCACGGATCAGCGCGACGGGCACGTTGCGCGCGTACGCCCGCTGGAAGTCGAGCACCCACGCCGACACCGGGATAACCGTATGGGCCTTGGGCGCGATCTTTGGATCGATCAGCGCCCAGCCAACGATGTAGAGAAGATAGAGGAGTGCCAGGAAGAATCCGGGGAACATCGCCGACGCGTACAGCTTCACGACCGACTGACCGGCGACGGCCGCATAGACGATGATCATCACCGACGGCGGAATCAGAATGCCGAGCGTGCCGCCGGCGGTGATCGCCCCCGACGCGAGCCGTACGTCGTAGCCCGCCTTCAGCATCGGATTCATCGCGATGACGCCCATCAACACGACGACGGCGCCCACGAGGCCGCTCGCGATGCCCCAGAACGTGCAGACGATCAGCGTCGCCACCGCAAGCGAAGCGGGGAAATTGCGAAACGCGAGCTGGATGCTGTAGAACATCTTGTCGACGAGCGCGCCGCGCTCCATCACATATCCCATCAGCACGAACAACGGTATCGAGATCAGCGACTCGTTGTTCATCGCGCCATAGGTGCGCTCGACCATCAGGTCGAAGACCTTGTTCTGCGTCCACGGCTGCGACGGGTCGTAGAACGCGATGAAGCCGAACGACATGCCGAGACCCATCAGCGTGAACGCGGTGGGAAAGCCCATCATGATCACGATGACGATCAGCACGAGCATCGTGAGACCGAGTGCGGGATCGCTCATCGGCCTACCCTCCCGCCTTGTGGCGACGACTGACGGCGCTCACAGCTTCACCTCGCCGCCAAGCCCGCGTTGCCGCGCTGCCTCGTCGATGTCGTGCGCGTGCTGGATCGCCCGCTGGCGCGACTCGTCGTCGACGTACTGGCTGTCCGCCAACTGCTGCTCGACGACATCGATCTCCTCGGCATCCTTGAGCCGGGGTGGCCACCGGCCCGTGCGCAGGCAGTCGATGCAGCGGATGATCTCGGCGATGCCCTGCACGATCACCAGCGCGCCGGCGATTGGAATGATCGCCTTGAACTGGTAGACCGGCGGCCCGTTCGCGGTCACGTTCGAGTGCTCGCGAATGCGCCACGACTCGGATGCGTACTCCTCACCGGCGTAGATCAGCGCGACGATCCCGGGCAGGAAGAAGACGACGTAGAGCGCGAGGTCGAGCGCCGCCTGCGTGCGCGGCCGGAACGAGCTGTACAGGAAATCGCCGCGGACGTGGCCGTTCTGCGCGAGCGTGTACGCGCCGCACATCATGAAGAGCGTGCCGTACAGCATGTTGTTCAGGTCGTAGATCCACGCAGTCGGCGCGTTCAGCATGTAGCGCTTGAACACCTCGATGCAGACCACGAGCATCAGCACGATGATGAGCCACGCCGACAACTTTCCGGACCACGTGCTGATCCGGTCGGCGCCATGCAGCACGCGTTGGTAATCCATCGCGCTCGCTTTCGGGAGGAAGGAGGATGCGAAAAAGGCACCACCCGGCTCCGCCGAGTGATGCCCTTTCTTGCCTTGCGCGGCGCCTCTACGTCTTCTTCGGCGGCGTCTTCTGCCCGAAATAGTGGTTGTACGCCATGCGCCGGTTGACGTTGTTGTCCATGTCCCAGCGGACGGCGCGCTCGGCGAACGTGCGCTGCGAATCGAGGATCTCCTTGAAGATCGGGCTTTCGCTCATCTTCTTCTGGACGACCTGATCGTAGACCTCGAGCTGCTTCTGCAGGATCGAATCGGGCGTCTTGTAGAAGCGCACCTTATCCTTGCTCTGCATCTCGACATAGTCCTTCGAGTAGCGGTCGATCGCCTTCCAGACGAGGTCCGCCGACGCGGCGTCGACCGCGTAGGCGATGATCGCGCGCAATTTGTCGGGCAGCGCGTCGTAGCGCGTCTTGTTGAACGTGATCTCGAACTGCTCGGCGTTCTGATGGAAGCTCTGCAGCATGCAGACCTTGGACACGTCGGGAAAACCGAGGACGCGATCGGACGACATGTTGTTGAACTCGGCGGCATCGAGAAGCCCTCGGTCCATTGCCGGGACGATCTCGCCACCGGGCAGTGCATTGACCGCGGCGCCCATTCCCGTGAACACGTCGATCGAAATGCCGACGGTCCGATACTTGAGACCCTTCAGGTCGTCCACCTTCGTGACCGGCTTCTTGAACCAGCCGAGCGGCTGCGTATACATCGGCCCGTAGGGGAACGACACGACGTTGGCCCCGACCGACTGGTAGAGCTTCTCGAGCAGCTGCCGGCCGCCTCCGTAGCGGTGCCAGGCGAGAAGCATGTTCGCGTCCATGCCGAACGCCGGCCCCGAGCCCCAAAGGGCGAGCGCGGTGCTCTTGCCATAGTGATACACGAGCACGCCGTGGCCGCCGTCGAGTGTTCCCTTCGACACCGCCTCGAGGAGGCCGAACGCGGGAACGACGGCGCCTGCCGGCAGCACCTCGATCTTCAGGTCGCCGCCGGTCATGTCATTGACCTTCTTCGCGTAGTCGAGCGCGTACTCGTGGAAGATGTCCTTCGACGGCCACGTGCTTTGCCAACGCATGCTGATCGGTCCCTGCGACTTCGCGATCATCGGGAATCCGAGGGCCGCTGCGCCGCCGGTAACGCCGCCGACGGCCTGCAAAAAGCGCCGACGCGTGCCGGTCGATTCGTTCGTGACAGCCTTGCGGACGACTCTGCTCTTGCGTGTCATGGCTTCTCCTCAGTAGTCGCGCACGGCGACGGAAGGTCGGCCTCTTCTTGCGTACTTCGATGGCCGGATAGCGAACACGACGGCGGCGGACGATCGTCCTCCCCCAGCGAACGTATGGTTAACGAGATTGCGCCGTTGTGCAAGCATTCGACGTGAAAATGTCGGCTGCCGATCCTGTCGGCAGCCGATATAGCCGTGCCGCTCACGCTCTGCGCGAACCCCACGCGCCCGGTCACCGCACCCGACGCGGTCGGTGCGCCGATCTGCACTCTATCGTCGGTCGATACAACTTCAGGCGCGCGGCGCCGATGTCGTAAAACCCTTACGGGTTTCCCTTACTTCTCGATTCGGTTGCGCGATCCTTGGCGACGGGCCGAAGCGCAGCCGCGTGCGTCCGCCGGGCCGGAGCTACAGCGTGCGCCGCTCGCGCAGCGCCTGCGCGAGCGTACCCGGGTCGACGTATTCGAGCTCGCCGCCCACCGGGACGCCGCGCGCGAGTCGCGTCACGCGCAATGCACGCGCGCCGAGCAGTTCGCCGAGGTAGTGCGCAGTCGCCTCGCCCTCGTTGGTGAAATTCGTCGCGAGGATCACTTCACGCACGACACCGTCGGTCGCGCGCTTCAGCAATCGTTCGAGGCGAATCTCGCGCGGTCCGATGCCGTCGAGCGGCGAGAGCCGTCCCATGAGGACGAAATACAGTCCCGAGTACGCGCGCGTCTGCTCGACCATCAGCAGATCGGCGGGCGTCTCGACGACGCAGAGCTGCGACGGATCGCGCTTCGCCGAGCCGCACAGTGCGCACAGCGTGCCTTCGGTGAACGTGTTGCAGCGCTCGCAATGCTTGATCGACCGCGTCGCGTCGACGAGCGCACGCGCGAGACGCTGCGCGCCGTCGCGATCGTGCTGCAGAAGATGCAGCGCCATGCGCTGCGCCGCCTTGGGTCCGACGCCGGGCAGGCACCGGAGCGCCTGCGCCAGCTCGTCGAGGGTGCCGAGCGACTCCGATGACGCCGCGCGCGTGCCGCCGTCGCGTGCGTTCATCGTTGCAGATGCATCAGAACGGCAGCTTGAATCCCGGCGGCAGCGGCATGCCTGCCGTGAGGCCGCCGAGCTTTTCCTGCGCCGTCGTTTCGGCGCGACGCAACGCGTCGTTGAACGCGGCCGCGACGAGGTCCTCGAGCATGTCGCGATCCTCGCCGAGCAGCGACGGGTCGATCGACACGCGCTTCACGTCGTGGCGGCAGGTCATGACGACCTTGACGAGCCCTGCGCCCGACTGGCCCTCGACTTCGATGCGCGCGAGTTCCTCCTGCGCGCGCTGCATGTTTTCCTGCATCTGCTGCGCCTGCTTCATCAGGCCAGCCAGCTGGTTCTTGTTCATCATCGCGTTTCCTGCGTGGATGGGGTGGACGGTGCGCCGGGCGGTGTGATCGATTCGATCGTCTCGGGTCGCACCGTCGCGTCGAACCGCGCGACGAGGTCGCGGACGAACGGCTCGTTGCGAAACGCCGCTTCGCTCGCGGTCCGTGCCTCCTCGCGCTCGCGACGCGCGATGGCGGCGGGCGACCCGTCGTTGTTCTCGCCGATCTCGAACGCGAGCAGAAGCTTGCGACCGGTGGCCGCTTCGAGCGCGACCTTGAGCTTGTCGGCGTAGGCCTTGTCGGCCAGATGCTTGTGCGTGGCGGGAATCGCCAGCGACAGCGCGTTGCCGCGTACCGACTTGAGCTCGGATTGCGCGGCAATTTGCGCCGCCATGCCGTTCAGGCGCAGCTTCGAAACGAACGCCGGCCAGTCGGCGGCCGCTTCGGGAAGAACGAGCTTCGGCGTGTCGGCGCCTGCCGGTGTGGCCGCTGCAACGGTCGTGGATGAGTCCGCGCGAATCGTCGTCACATGGCGGTCGACGCCCGATACGGGGGGCGCCGGCGCCGCGCGAACCGGCGTTGCCGACGCGCGCGTGGTCGGCGCCGCTTCGCCCCGCGACGGTGGCGCGGGTTCGCCCTCGGTCATCGGCTCGAACGCAAGCAGCCGCAACAGCGTCATCGAAAATCCGGTGGCCTCGTCGGGCGCGATGGCCAGGTCGGTGCGGCCCTGTACGACGATCTGATAGGCCAGCTGCACGCTCTCGGGTGACATCCGCGATGCGTAATCGGCGATGCGCTCGGCATCGTCGCCACCCGGTGCACCGGGCACCGCCTGCACGACCGCGACGCGATGGAAAAGCGATGCGAGCTCGTCGAGTGCCGCGGCGAACGCGTAGCCCGCCGCTGCCAGCGCGTCGGCTTCAGCAAGAAGTGCCGACCCGTCGCTCGCGATCAGCGCGTCGACGATCCGATGGAGATAGCCGCGATCGACGACGCCGAGCATCGACCGCACGCCGGCCTCGCGCACTTCGCCACCACCATAGGCGATCGTCTGGTCGAGCAGCGACAGCGCGTCGCGGAGCGACCCCTGCGCACCCGCCGCGAGAAGCGGCAACGCGGCTTCGTCGAACACGATGTCCTCGGCGCGGAGGATCTGCGCGAGCCGCTCGGCGATCAACGCGCGCGGAAGCGGCGTGAGATTGAACTGCAGGCAGCGCGACAGGACCGTCACCGGAATCTTCTGCGGATCGGTGGTCGCGAGAACGAATTTGACGTGCTCGGGCGGCTCCTCGAGCGTTTTCAGCATCGAGTTGAACGCGCCCTTCGACAGCATGTGCACCTCGTCGATCAGGTACACCTTGTAGCGGCCGCTGGTTGGCGCATAGCGCGCGTTGTCGAGAATCTCGCGCATGTTCTCGACGCCGGTGTTCGACGCGGCGTCGAGCTCCAGCAGGTCGACGAAACGGCCGCCGTCGATGTCGCGGCAGGCGCTGCACTCACCGCACGGCGTCGCGGACACTCCCCGCTCGCAGTTGAGGCTCTTCGCGAGGATGCGTGCAAGCGTCGTCTTGCCGACGCCGCGGGTACCCGTCAGCAGATACGCGTGGTGCAGCCGCCCGCGCGTCAGCGCGTTCGACAGCGCGGTAACGACGTGCTCCTGGCCGACCAGCTCGCCGAACGCGCGCGGCCGCCATTTGCGGGCGAGGACCTGGTAGCTCATCTACGAGAAGGGAGGCGAGCCGTTCCCCCGGCACTTGCATTGAATCGCTGTGGCTGCTTCCTTCCGGACCTGACCAGGTTCACGACCATGCAATGCGGGGCGACCCGCCGTTGATCGGGGCGCCGATGCGCGAAGCGCCATTATACCGGTCGGCGCACGCGAGCGTTTCCGCGCCGGGTGTTTCAGGAGCTCGTCAGGGCCTCGCCGCGACCGCGAAGAGGGGCGTCCACCCCCACCGACGGTCGAATCGCGGTCATGAACGGCAATCGGCCCGGCCGAACGGCTGCCTGTCCACTTGGACGGTATGGTTATAATCGCCGCGTCCGGTTGCGGTGAGGGACGCCTTCAAGGTGCGCGCACCCGGACGCCGTCGCATCTGCGACAACCCAGTGGAGTTTCCCGCAGCCCACGGCAAGGCTGCGCCAACCGACGGCGGCACCAGATCGCCGCAAACCTTCGAGGACGCGCCCGGCAACGGGCCGATCAGGAGTCATGCGCGATCGAGCGTTTGCAACCACGCGCGCCGCAGGGCCGCCCCAAGGCGCGCGTTCCGCCCCCTCCGGGGGCAGCGAAGCGGCCGCGAGCGTGGGGGCGCGTCTCCCCAGCCGGTGGTGGGCCGGTAGCCGCTGCGTGATCGGCGTGGCCGGCATCGCATTGCTGTCGTTCACCGGCTGCCAGGAATCCCCCGCGCCCCGCCCTCCGGCGAAGCCGGGCCTCAACGTCGTCGTGCGCCCCGGACCTGCGACGTGGTACGTGGGCCCGAACGGACAGGCGAGCGGATTCGACCACGATCTGCTCGTTCGCTTCGCGCGCGAGCGCGGCGTACCGCTCAATGTCGTCTTCGCCGACGGCGCCGCATCGCTCCTGACGAAGATCAGCCACGGCGACGCGCAACTCGGCGCCGGCGGCCTGTTCCCGTCGGCGTCCGGCAACGGCGACGAGGTTCCGGGCGCGAATCCGAAACTCGCCTGGAGCAGCGGGTATCACGCGGTCGAGCCCGTGCTGATCTACAACGTCGACGGCTTCCGCCCGCGCCGCTGGGCCGACCTCGACAAGGCGACCGTCGCGTACCCGGCGCACACCGGCATGGACAAGCAGCTGGCCGCCGTGCGCGCCGCGCATCCCGACGTGCGCTGGCAGCCGGTCGACGTCGCTTCCGCGGACGCGCTGATCGCGCAGGTCGCCGACGGCACGATCAGCTATGCGGTGGTGGCCTCCAGCGATGCGAGGCTCGCACGCAACATCTATCTCGATTTCGACGTGGCCTTTGCCGCCGGGCCGCCGCGCGACCTCGCGTGGGCGGTGGCGCCGGCGTATCCCGAGCTTCGCGAAGCGCTGGACGCGTTCCTTGCCCGATTGCGCAAGGACGGCACGCTCGATCGGCTCGCGGACCGTTACTTCGCGGAAACCCCGCCCGTAGAGCGCATCGATGCGGGCGTTTTCCAGGACCGCATCCGCAAGGCGTTGCCCGAATGGCGCAGCACGTTCGTCGAAGCGCAGGCGAAGAGCGGCATCGAATGGCGCCTGCTCGCGGCCATCGCGTATCAGGAATCGCAATGGGATCCGGGCGCTACGAGCGAAACCGGCGTGCGCGGGCTGATGCAACTGACCGAAGACACCGCGCGTTCCCTCGGCGTCGCCGACCGGCTGGACCCGAAGGCCGCCGCGATCGGCGCAGCGAAGTATCTTGCCGATCTCAAGCGCAAGCTGCCGTCGCGGATCCCCGAGCCCGACCGCACGTGGCTCGCGCTCGCCGCGTTCAACATCGGCATCGGTCATCTCGAGGACGCGCGCGTGCTCGCGCAGCGGCAGAAGCTCAACCCCGACCTGTGGACCGACGTGCGCAAGGTGCTCCCGCTTCTCGCCGAGCCGGATTACTACATCACGCTGAAGAACGGCTATGCACGGGGCGGCATGCCGGTCGCGTTCGTCGGTCGCGTGCGCGGTTACTACGACATCCTGCTGCGCCGCGAAGCCGCCGGACGACCCCTGCTCGAAGCGAGCCTCACGCAACGCTGAGCCGCCTGCAAAGGCACGCGTGCGCGACGTGCGCGTGATCGCATACCATTGCGGCCCATGATTCACGGGCTTCGGTTCGCTGCCGCCTGCATGCTTGCGCTTGCATGCGGTGCCGCGCAGGCGCAGACGAGCGTATTCCTCGAGGAGCTTACGACGACCGAAGTCGCCGCGCGGATCGCCAAGGGCACCACGACGGTGCTGATTCCGATCGGCGGCACCGAGCAGAGCGGCCCGGCGATCGTGCTCGGCAAGCATAACGTGCGTGTCAAGGTGCTCGCCGGCAAGATCGCGCAGGCGCTCGGCGACGCGCTGGTCGCGCCGGTGATCGCCTACGTGCCCGAAGGCAACGTCGATCCGCCCTCGTCGCACATGCGCTTCGCGGGAACGATTTCGATTCCGGCCGCGACGTTCGAGCGCACGCTCGAAGCGGCCGCGAACAGCCTGCGCGTCCACGGCTTTCGCGACATCGTGTTCGTCGGCGATCACGGCGGCTACCAGCACAGCGAGGAAGCCGTAGCGCAACGCCTCGACCGCGAATGGGCGAAGACGCCGGCGCGTGCCCATGCGCTCGTCGACTATTACCGGGTCACCGAAACGGAGTATCCTGCGGCGCTCGCGGCGCGCGGCATCTCGAAGGCGGAGATCGGCACGCACGCGGGACTCGCCGACACCTCGCTTGCGCTCGCCGTCGATCCCGACCTCGTACGCAAGGACGCGCTCGCGTCGGGCCGCGATCTCGACGCGGCGCACGGCGTGCGCGGCGATCCGCGGCGCTCGAGCGCCGAACTCGGCCGCCTCGGCGTCGACGCGATCGTCCGTCGATCGGTCGAATCGATCCGGCGCATGACGCAGCGCTGACCGCTCCGCTTCCCATCACTCGCGTCCCCTTTTTCGAAAGTCATTCGTGAAGCTTCGTCCGTCCCTCGTCTCGTTTTTCGCCGTCGCGATGCTGATCGCGTTGCCGTGCGCAGCACAACCCGCCGCGGCGCCGGCGCCCGCCATTGCGACCATTCCGGGCATGCCGCCCGTCGTCGATCCGTCGAACCTCTACAGCGAAACGACTGCCGCGCATCTCGGCGCCGTCGCGAGCAATGCGCTGCCACGCGTCTACGTGCCGAACATCCAGTCCGACGACGTCTACGTGATCGACCCGGCGTCGCTCAAGGTCGTCAACCGCTTTCGCGTCGGCCTCAATCCGCAGCACGTCGTGCCGTCGTGGGACTTGTCCACCTTGTGGGTTGCGAACAACGCCGAGAACACGACGAAGGGCAGCCTGACGCCGATCGATCCGACGACCGGAAAGCCCGGCAAGCCGATTCCCGTCGACGATCCCTACAACATGTATTTCACGCCCGATGGCCGCTACGCGATCGTCGTCGCCGAGGCGCTCAAGCGGCTGGACTTTCGCGATCCGAAGACGATGGCGCTCGAGTGGTCGCTCGAGGTGCCCCAGTGCGGCGGCATCAACCACGCCGACTTCTCGATCGACGGCCGCTACGCGATCTTCACCTGCGAGTTCGCGAAGGGGCTCGCGAAGATCGACTACATCGATCGCAAGGTGCTGGGCTACCTGACGCTGTCGAAGGGCGGCATGCCGCAGGACGTTCGAATCAGTCCTGACGGAAAGCTCTTCTACGTCGCCGACATGATGGCCGACGGCGTCTTCATCATCGACGGCGCGACGTTCAAGGAAACGGGCTTCATTCCCACCGGCAAGGGGACGCACGGCCTGTATCCGAGTCGCGACGGCCGCAAGCTCTACGTCACCAATCGCGGCTCCAACAAGATTCACGGTCCCGCGCACGGCAAGGGCAGCGTGTCGGTCGTCGACTTCGCGACGCAGAAGGTCGACGTCACGTGGCCGATTCCCGGTGGCGGCAGCCCCGACATGGGGAACGTCAGCGCCGACGGCAAGCAGCTATGGCTTTCCGGCCGCTACGACAACGTCGTCTACGTGTTCGATACGACGACAGGCATGGTGCAGAAGATCCCGGTGGGCAAGGAGCCGCACGGCCTTTGCGTGTGGCCGCAGCCTGGTCGCTATTCGCTCGGGCATACGGGCAACATGCGATAGCGAGACGTCGCCTCGCATGAGCACCGTTTCCTCCAGCAGCGCAAGCAACTCAGGTGTGACGAGGTACGCTGCTGCGTCGGGGTTGCGCGAGCAATGCTGCGAGCCGCAATGCTGTTTCGAAGCGGCGCACACCCGATCGCCGCTCGAGCAGGAATCAACCGCGACGCCGAATCAACTCCAAGCCGCTCATATACGCCCGCAGCACAGCAGGAACCTCGATCGACCCATCCTCCCGCTGGTAATTCTCCATGACCGCGACGAGCGCGCGCCCGACGGCGAGCCCGGAGCCGTTCAGCGTGTGCACGAGCTCGATCTTTCCCTTCTCGTTGCGAAACCGCGCCTGCATCCGCCGCGCCTGGAACGCCTCGCAATTCGAGCACGACGAGATCTCCCGGTACGCGTTCTGCGCCGGCAGCCAGACCTCGAGATCGTAAGTCTTCGCCGCCGCGAAGCCGATGTCGGCGGTGCACAGCGCCATCACGCGATACGGCAGCTCGAGCTTCTGCAGGATGCTTTCGGCGTCGCGCGTCAATTGCTCGAGCGCCTCGTACGATGTCTCGGGCTTCACGATCTGCACGAGCTCGACCTTGTCGAACTGGTGCTGGCGGATCATCCCGCGCGTGTCCTTCCCGTAACTTCCCGCTTCCGAGCGAAAGCACGGCGTGTGCGCGGTCAGCTTGACCGGCAACGCGTCGGCAGCGAGGATCTCCTCGCGCACCGAGTTGGTCAACGTGATCTCGGACGTCGAAATCAGGTATTGCAACGGCGGCGTCTCGCCTTCCGTCGCATTGCCGCCCTTCGTCACCGCGAACATGTCCGCTCCGAACTTCGGCAGTTGCGTCGTGCCGACGAGCGCCGCGGAATTGACGATATAGGGCGTGTAGCACTCGGTGTAGCCGTGCTGCAACGTGTGCGTGTCGAGCATCAACTGCGCAAGTGCACGATGGAGGCGCGCAAGATCGCCGCGCAGGAACGTGAAGCGCGCGCCCGACAGCTTGGCGGCCGTTGCGAAATCGAGCATGCCGAGCGCCTCGCCGAGATCGGTGTGATCCTTCGGCGGAAAATCGAACGTGCGAGGCGTGCCGACGCGGCGGACTTCTTCGTTGTCATCGGCCGAGCGCCCCACCGGCGTCGACGCGTGCGTGAGGTTCGGCAGCTCGAGCAGGAAGTCGCGCAGCTTCGCCTGCACGTTATCGAGCTCGCGCTCGAGCGACGACAGGTCGTCGCCGATGCCGGCGACTTCCTTCAGAAGCGGCGCCGCGTCCTCGCCCCTGCCCTTCGCCGCGCCGACCTGCTTCGACAGCGCATTGCGCTTCGCCTGCAGATCCTGCGTGCGCGTCTGGATCCGCTTGCGCTCCGCTTCGAGCGTTTCGAAGCGCGCGCCATCGAGCGTAACGCCGCGTTTGGCAAGCGCTGCCGCAACGCCCGGCAGATCGTTACGCAATGCATTGATGTCGAGCATCCGACGATTCTAGCAACTCACTCCTGGCTCGCGGCCGGTGCGCGCTTGCCGCCCGCCTTCTCGTCGCGCTCGCGCAACGCGCGAAGCCGTTCTGCAATCCGCGCCTCGGCGCCGCGATCGGTCGGCTCGTAGAACGTGACGTCGGGCATGTCGTCGGGCAGGTAGCGCTCGCCGGCTGCATACGCGTCGTCCTCGGCGTGTGCATAGCGATAGCCCTTGCCGTAACCGAGTCCCTTCATCAGCCGTGTCGGTGCATTGCGCAGCCGCAGCGGCACCGGCCGCGAGCCGTCGTCGGCGATGAACGCGCGCGCGGCGTTGTACGCGACGTACGTCGCGTTGCTCTTCGGCGCGCATGCCAGGTACAGCACGCACTGTGCAAGTGCGAGCTCGCCCTCCGGCGTGCCGAGGCGCTCGTAGGTCGCGACCGCGTCGAGCGCCTGCGTCAGTGCGCGCGGGTCGGCGAGGCCGATGTCCTCGCTCGCCATCCGGATCAGCCGGCGGCCGACGTACAGCGGATCGGCGCCCCCGTCGAGCATCCGGCACATCCAGTACAGCGATGCGTCGGGATCCGATCCGCGCACGGCCTTGTGCAGCGCCGAGATCTGGTCGTAGAACGCCTCGCCGCCCTTGTCGAAGCGGCGGAGACTCCGCGCGATCGTCGTTTCGACGAAAACGACGTCGATCGTCGTCTTCTGCGCTTCGCCGGCCGCCGTCGCGAGCTGCTCGACGAGGTTGATCAACCTGCGCCCGTCGCCGTCGGCATAGTTGACGAGTGCGTCGCGTGCCGCATCGTCGATGGTTGCCGCGGGCATCACCGCCTGCATCGCGCGCGTGAGCAACTGCGCGAGATCGTCGGCGGACAGCGGATGCAGCACGTAAACGGCGGCGCGGGACAGCAGCGCGCTGTTGACCTCGAACGACGGATTCTCGGTGGTGGCCCCGATGAACGTCAGCACGCCACGTTCGACGTATGGCAGGAACGCGTCCTGCTGCGCCTTGTTGAAGCGATGCACCTCGTCGACGAAGAGGATCGTCGCGCGCCCGAACTGCTCGCGCGAAAGTTCGGCGCGCGACACCGCGTCGCGAATGTCCTTGACGCCGGCGAGGACCGCCGAGATGGCGATGAAATCCGCGTTGAACGCGTCGGCCATCAGCCGCGCGAGCGTCGTCTTGCCGACGCCCGGCGGGCCCCAGAGAATCATCGAGTGCAGCTTGCCGGATGCGAACGCGACGGCGAGCGGCTTGCCCGGCGCAAGCAGATGCCGCTGGCCGATGACGTCGCCGATCGTCTTCGGACGAAGCCGCTCCGCGAGCGGCGTCACTTCCCCACCACATCCGCCCCCGCAGGCGGCGTGAACTCGAACGTCGAAGGCGGCAGCTTCGGGTTGCGCTTGACGTCGCTGAACGTGAGCTCGGTCGTCTGCCCGAACGCATCCTTCAGCACCATCCGGCGCGGCAGATTGTCGGCGAAGCCCAGCCGGATGCCCTTGAATTGCGAATCGCTCGCCTTCGGCGTCGCATCGACGTATTCGATGTCGTTGTCCGCGCCGCCGGCCACGAGCGTGAAATTCTTCTCGAGCGCATTGTCACCGGCAAGCAATGCGGCCGGCGTCGCGCCGAGCGCCGCATCGAGCTTGCGCACGATCACCTGGTTCAGATCACGGTCGTAGACCCACACCTTCTCGCCATCGCCGACGATCAGCTGATTGAACGGCCTGTCGTACGACCAGCGGAACTTGCCGGGACGCTGGAACGCGAACGTGCCCGACGTCGTCTGCGTCGGACGTCCCTCGCGATTGCTGACGACCTGCCGGAACGCACCCTGCGCGCTTTGCGTGCCTTCGAGGAATGCGTGCAGCTGATCGAGGCCCGACGCGTGCACCGTCGCATGGACGACGAACAGTACAGCGCACAGCCCCGCGCTGCGCGCGGCGCGACCGATCGTCGCCGCAGCGATCATCGCGGTGCGCCCGGCTCGGTTCCCGGAATGTTGGCGTCGCAGTTGCCGACGCGATCGAGCACGATGTACGTGTGCGTCAATCCGCCCCAGTCGCGTCGAGCGTTGCGCATCCGGTATTGGTGGAAATAGATGCGCCAGGAGCCGAGCGCGTACTCCGGCATCACGTCGCAGCCGCTGACGAACGTCGATGGCCCGCAGTAGCCGTCGGGAAGGAGCTTCCGTGCACGCTCGATCGCCTGCGCCTCGCTGATCGGCGCGCTGTCGCCTGCGCGATCGCGCGGGCAGTAGCGCGGGCCTTCGCGATAGACCTCGACGGGCCCGGCGTGCGCGAGCGGCACCAGCATGCAGGCGAGCAGTGCCGCAACCCGCTTACGCATCCTTGCCCGCCGGAACGAGCACCTCGCGATTGCCGTTCGTCTGCATCGGCGACACCATTCCCGCGCGTTCCATCTGCTCGATCAGGCGCGCCGCGCGGTTGTAGCCGATCCGCAGATGCCGTTGCACGAGCGAGATCGACGGGCGCCGCGTCCTCAGCACGACCTGCACCGCCTGATCGTACATCGGATCGGATTCGGCGTCGGCACCTTCGACATTGCCGCCCTCGTCGCCGTCGGCGGCCGCCGTGCCGCCTTCGAGAATGCCCTCGATGTACTGAGGCTCGCCCTGCGCCTTCAGATGCTCGACGACGCGATGCACTTCACCGTCCGAGACGAACGCGCCATGCACGCGCAGCGGATGCCCGGTGCCCGGCGGCAGATACAACATGTCGCCCTGCCCGAGCAGCGCCTCGGCGCCCATCTGGTCGAGGATCGTCCGCGAGTCGATCTTGCTCGCAACCTGGAACGCGATGCGCGACGGAATGTTCGCCTTGATCAAGCCGGTGATCACGTCGACCGATGGCCGCTGCGTGGCGAGGATCAGGTGGATGCCCGCGGCCCGCGCCTTCTGCGCAATCCGCGCGATCAGTTCCTCGATCTTCTTGCCGGTGACCATCATCAGGTCGGCGAGCTCGTCGACGACGACGACGATCAACGGCATCTCCTCGAGGGGCTCGGGGCTCTCCGGCGTCAGCGAGAACGGATGCGTGAGCGGCTTGCCCGCCTTCTTCGCGTCGACGACCTTCTGGTTGTAGCCGGCGAGATTGCGCACGCCGAGCTGCGACATCAGCCTGTAGCGCCGCTCCATTTCGCCGACGCACCAGTTGAGCGCATTCGGCGCGAGCTTCATGTCGGTGACGACCGGCGCGAGCAGATGCGGAATGCCGTCGTAGACCGACAGCTCGAGCATCTTCGGATCGATCAGGATCAAACGCACCTGCCGCGGCTCGGCCTTGTAGAGCAGCGACAGGATCATCGCGTTGACGGCGACCGATTTGCCCGAACCCGTCGTGCCGGCGACGAGCAGGTGCGGCATCCGCGCGAGATCGGTGATCGCGGGCTTGCCGGCGATGTCCTTCCCGAGCGCCAGCGTCAGCACACCGGGTGCGTCGTTGTACGTGGCAGATGCGAGCAGTTCGACGAGCTTCACCACCTGCCGGCGCGGATTCGGCAATTCGAGCGCCATGCACGACTTGCCCGGAATGGTCTCGACGACTCGGATCGACACGACGGAGAGCGCGCGCGCGAGATCCTTCACGAGATTGACGATCTGCGCGCCCTTGACGCCGACGGCCGGCTCGATCTCGTAGCGTGTGATGACCGGGCCCGGATACGCGGCGAGGACCCGCACAGCAACGCCGAAGTCGGCGAGCTTGCGCTCGATCAGGCGCGACGTGAATTCCAGCGTCTCGGCGCTGACCGTCTCGGCGGCGGCCGGGGCATCCTCGAGCAGCGAGAGCGGTGGCAGCGGCGAATCGGGCATTTCGGTGAAGAGCGGCCGCTGCTTTTCGCGTACCGCACGCTCGGAACGCGGAACGGCCGTGACCGCCGGCACGACGACGACCGGCTCGTGCGCCGCCGAATCGTCGCGCAGATGCTCGACGGCCAACTCACGCTCGGCAGCATTGAGATCGCCGATGCGCCGATCGATGGCAGCTTCGCGCCGGGCGCGAACGTGCGCGACGAGCGCTTCTACACTGGCGCCGATGCGCTCCATCACACGCAACCATGAAATCCCGAACAGCAGCGACGTGCCGACCGCGAAGAGTGCGAGCAGCAGCAGCGTCGCCCCGTTGAAGCCGATGCCGCGCGCCAGCGCATCACCGATCGCTTCGCCGAGCGCACCGCCCGGCTTCTGCGGCAACGTTGCGGGCAGGCGCCACAAGCGGATCGCCTCGAGCGATGCGCTGGACAGCAGCACGAGCACGAAGCCGGACAGCGCGAGCGCGAGCGGGTGGTCGTGCTCGTGATCCGGATGCACGACGCGGCGGTAGCCGAGCATGACCAGCGCAACGCCGCCGGCCACCCACCACCACGCCGAAAGCCCGAAGAGATAAAGCAGCAGGTCCGAGAGCCACGCGCCGATGACGCCGCCGCGATTGGCGATGTCCGCGCCGGCGCCGGTCGTCGACCATGCGCGGTCGGTCTTCGTGTACGTGACGAGCGCCAGCGCGAGGTAGAGAAAACACGCGACGACGAGCAGCCACCACGATTCACGCAGCAGCCGCGCCATCCGCGGCGACAGTTCTCGCGCCGGCGTCACCGCACGTCGGTGCGAGTTACCATTCTTCTTGGAAAACATACGACTAGCGCCGGAACCTCATGCGACGCATTATAGGTCGGCGCATCCGGTGCGCGCAACGGCCAGCGACCGGCGGCACGGCGATTTGTGGCGAATGACGGCGTGCCGGGCTGCGCTTGCGGCCGGAGACCGCGTCCCCCATCTGCATTAAACTTCAACGTCTTGCGTCGACGAAAACGCCATGCCCGCCAAGCACGCCCGCCTTCTGATCCTCGGCTCCGGCCCCGCCGGGTATACCGCGGCAGTATACGCCGCACGGGCCAATCTTCGGCCTGTCCTGGTCACCGGCCTCGCGCAGGGCGGGCAGCTGATGACGACGACCGAGGTGGACAACTGGCCGGCCGACGCCGACGGCATCCTTGGTCCCGAGTTGATGGCGCGATTCGAGAAACACGCAGCGCGTTTCGAGACCGAGATCATCTTCGACCATATCCATCGGGCCGACCTGTCGACGCGGCCGTTCCGCCTGTTCGGCGACAACGGCGAGTACACCTGCGACGCGCTGATCATCGCGACCGGCGCTTCCGCGCGCTACCTCGGACTGCCGTCGGAAGCGGCGCACATGGGACGTGGCGTGTCGGCATGCGCAACCTGCGACGGCTTCTTCTACAAGGGCCAGGACGTCGTCGTCGTCGGCGGGGGCAACACCGCCGTCGAGGAGGCGCTTTACCTGTCGAACATCGCGCGCTCCGTCACGCTGATCCACCGTCGCGACCGGCTGCGCGCCGAAGCGATCCTCGTCGACCGGCTGCACGCGAAGACCGGCGCCGGCGGCAACCTGCGCATTCTCTGGAACCACGTCGTCGACGAAGTGCTGGGTGACGCGAAAGGCGTGACCGGCGTTCGCGTGCGTGACGTGCAGTCGGCCGCGCAGCAGGACATCGCGGTTCACGGCGTGTTCATCGCGATCGGGCACACGCCGAACACGCAGATCTTCGAAGGCCAGCTCGAGATGAACAACGGCTACATCCGCGTGCAGGGCGGATCCGAAGGCAATGCGACCGCGACCAGCGTGCCCGGCGTGTTTGCAGCGGGTGACGTCGCGGATCAGATCTATCGGCAGGCCGTCACGTCGGCCGGCACTGGTTGCATGGCGGCACTCGACGCGGACGTGTTCCTCGAAACCGCCGGCGAGCTTCCACATGCGGTCGATACTGCGACAAGCGCAGCCCCCGATACGCCACCGCATCTGTCAACCGTTCTGTGACGCTTGACGCCGAGGATGAAACATCCCCCACGCTCGCTTCGCTCGCTGCCCCCCGGGGGGCGGATCAGCCGCTTGGGGCGGCCCGGCGCCGCTGAAATGAAACATCCCCCCACGCTCGCTTCGCTCGCTGCCCCCCGGGAGGCGGATCAGCGGCTTGGGGCGGCCCGGCGCCGCTGACATGGCGAAGCTGACCGATCTCAAGACGCTGTTCGACGAGGCGGCGCGCCGCGCACCGACGGCTGCCGCTACGCCATCGGCGCAGCCGCCACCACGTACGAACGGTGTGCATCCGCGCCGTCGCCTCGCTGCTTCCAAACACGCCGAAGGCGACATCGATCTCGCCGACGCGTTCTCGGACGTGAAGCGCCTGCCGCCCGGCAATCGCGTCGCGCGGAGTCGTGCCCTTCCGGCGCCGCATCCGCGTCAACACATCGAAGACGAGCGCGAGGCGCTCGAGCTTTCCAAGTACGGCGCCGAGCCCGCGCCGCATTCGTGGGACATCGGGCAGGAGCTCGAAAGCGAGCAAACGTTCGTCCGCCGCGGCCTCGGCCGCGACGTCCTGGTGAAGCTGCGCCGCGGCCACTGGGTCGTGCAGGCAGTGATCGACCTGCACGGAATGACGACGTCCGAGGCACACGACGTGCTGGCCGATTTTCTCCTCGATGCGCGCAACCGCGGGCTTCGCTGCGTGCGCGTGATCCATGGCAAGGGATTGACGTCGCCGAATCGGGAACCGGTGCTGAAGGGCAAGGTGCGCCGCTGGCTTGCGCAGTGGGACGACGTGCTCGCGTACTGCGAGGCTCCACGCCACGCGGGCGGCAGCGGCGCCGTCGTCGCGCTGCTGCGCGGGCGTTGAACGGCGCTCCGCCGATCGCTGCGGCCGCGGCGCGCGAAGGCCACTCTTTCCTTTTGACAGAACCGCTCACATGAATCCTGCAATGCACGAGTTTCGCGAATTCGGCGAGGAGCTCTTCCGCCTGCTCGTCGAGACCGTGCAGGACTACGCGATCTTCGCGATGGATGCACAGGGCCGCATCGTGCACTGGAACGAAGGCGCGCGGCGCATCACCGGTTACGACGAGCATGAAGTGCTCGGCGATCCGTTGTCGGTGATCTTCACGCCCGAGCAGATCGAAGCCGGCGTCCCCGAGCGCGAGCTCGAAGCCGCGGCCGCGACCGGACGCTCGGAGGACGAGCGCTGGCACGTGCGCAAGGACGGCTCCCGCTTCTGGGCGCTCGGTGTCGTCGTTCCATTGCGCGCGCCCGACGGATCGCTGCGCGGCTACGGCAAGATTCTGCGCGATCGCACCGACCTGAAGGAACTGCAGGAGAACCTCAAGGCGCGCGCCGATTCGCTGCACGAGGACGACAAGCGCAAGAACGTGTTCCTCGCGACGCTCTCGCACGAGCTGCGCAACCCGATGGCGCCCCTCGCCAATGCGATTCATCTGTTGCGCGTACACGCGCGTGATCTCCCGCAGCTCGCGCAGCTTGCCGAGCTCATGGATCGCCAGATGCGACAGCTCCGCCGCCTCGTCGACGACCTGCTCGACGTGACGCGCATCACGCAGAGCAAGCTCGGGCTTTCTCGCGCGCGTGTCGATCTCGTCGCGCTCGTCGACGATACGATCGACAGTGCGCGCTCGCAGGCCGACGCGCAACGCGTGCGACTGCATCGCGTCGTGGTGACCGACGTGCCGGTGCAGGTCGACGCCGACCGTGAACGCCTGCAGCAGGTGCTGGGCAACCTGCTCGACAACGCGCTGAAGTTCACGCCCGCCGGCGGCGAGATCTTCATCTCGGTCGACATCGAGCGACCGGAAGCGGTCGTGCGCGTGCGCGACACCGGCGTCGGCATCGAACCCGCCGACAACCCGCGCATCTTCGAGTTGTTCGCGCAGGGCGAAAGCCGCCACGACGGGGCCGCCGGCCTGGGACTCGGGCTGTCGCTCGTCCGTGACATCGTCGCGATGCACGGCGGCTCGGTCCAGGCGTTGAGCGACGGCCCCGGCAAGGGCAGCGAATTCATCGTGCGCCTGCCGCTTGCGCAACGCGACGAAGGGAACGTCGGCTGACGCGCGGGCGTCAACGACCGCGACGCAGCATCAGGCGCCCGGCGGGGCGCCCGCAACGTGCAACTGTTCCGCGAATACGGCCTGGAGGCGCGCCACCGGATAGGGCTTGATCAGCGAGATGCCACCGCTTTCGGTGACCGCGTCGACGGCGTCGGGAAAGCCGGTCGCGAGCACGACCGGAAGGCCGGGACGCCGCTCGCGCGCCATCCGCGCGAGCGCGAGCCCGCTGGCATTCGGCATCACGACGTCGGAGAACACGAGATCGACGTGCGCGCCCGAATCGAGGATCGCGAGCGCTTCATTGCACGAGCGCGTGGCAAGCACCGAGCAGCCGAACGACTCGACCACCGCCGTCGACAACGCGAGACCGTCGGCATCGTCGTCGACGACCAGGACGACGTAGCCGCGAAGCAGCGGCGTGTGCGGCGTCATGCGACTCCTCTTGCGCGAATGCAGCCCGCGCTTCGCGCAGTTTTGTTGTTCGAGGCGGATTCTACGGTCAATACGCGATTGCACGCGCGTACAAGCACGCCGCAGCGCTGCCGACGTTTATCGGTTGAGCGCTCGATGCGACAGCGCGGGCAATCGTGCGCGCACGTCGTCGATGCGGGCGCGCTCGACGTTGCCGACGACGACGCCCTCGCCTTCCGTCTGCGACGCGACGATTTCGCCCCACGGATCGACCAGCATCGAATGGCCGAACGTGCGCCGTCCACCGGGATGCTCGCCGGTCTGGGCGGCGGCGAGCACGTAGCACTGGTTCTCGATCGCACGCGCGCGGAGCAGCGTCTCCCAATGCGCGCGCCCGGTGCGCGCGGTGAACGCCGCCGGCACGACGATCAATGCCGTGTCGCCGAACGTACGGTAGAGCTCGGGAAAGCGCACGTCGTAGCAGATCGACAGACCGACGCGACCGCACGGCGCATCGAACGTCGCCGGCGCGCTGCCGGCCACGATCGTCTTCGCCTCGTCGTAGTCCTCGTCGCCGTGCGTAAAGCGAAAGAGATGGATCTTGTCGTAGCGCGCGATGCGCTCGCCCTGCGGTCCGTACACCAGCAGCGACTGGCGGGTGCGCGCCGGATCGTCGCTTTCGAGCGGCACGCTGCCGCCGATCACGTACTGCCGATGCTCGCGCGCCATCCGCGCGAGGAACGCCTGCTGCACGCCATCGCCGTCGCGCTCGCGCGCCGCCACCTTGTCGCGGGCCGAACGCGCCATCAGGCCGAAGTTCTCCGGCAACAGCACGAGGTGCGCACCTTCGGTCGCCGCTTTCGCGATCAGTGCACCTGCCGCGGCGAGATTCGCCTCGACGTCGCCGCCCGACGTCATCTGGATCGCCGCCACGCGGTAGCCGTTCAGGGTCGTTCTCCTCGCCTTACCGGATCGTTTTCGACGGCTCGGCACTCGCCGCGTGCGCTGCGCCGTGCGTGACGATCGGGTCGTCGAAAGTGCCGGACACGACGTAACGGTAGCTGAAGAGCTGGTCGAACGGATTGTTGAGCATCTTCTGCGCAAGCAGCGTTCCCGCGCCCACCGCCGCGCCGATCAGCGGGTTCGCGATGAAGAGCGCCGCCGCGCCCGCCGAGACGCCGGTCGACAACGACGGCTGCACGCGAACGTCGAGCCTCTGCGTTTCATGCGCTAGGTCGACGTCCCCCGTGATGTCGACGCCAGCCGCCGGTCCCGAAAGGCGCAGGTTGTCGCTGTGCATGACGCCGCTGTCGATCTGCACGTCGCCGACGATCGTGTCGAACGCGAAGCCCTGGCTGAAGACGTCGCGGAAGTCGAGCGAGATGCGCCGCGGCAGCGCCTGCAGCGACAACACGCCAAGCAACCGGCCGACGCCCGGTTCGAGCTTCGTGAACTGGCCGGCGCCGGTATGGAGCGTGAAGCGGCCGGTCAGCGACGGGTAGTCGAAATCGCTCGGCGCACCCGCCCAGGAAACGTTGCCGTCGATCTTCGTCGGTGCGCCCTTCACCGCGTCGGGCCAGCCGAACCGGCCGAGGAACGCGCCCGCTTCGCGGACGTCGATCGCGACGTCGAGCTTCGTTTGCGCGAGCGTCGGCGCATTGCGCCACGAACCGCTGGCGTCGATGCGCCCGGCGTCGTTCGCGAGCGTGAGCTTGCGGATCTGCCAGTCGGTGCCGGAAGGCTCGGCGACGAGCTCGAGCTTGCCGAGCGGCCTTCCGTTCTTTACGAACGTATCGGCGACGAGATCGACGGCGGGCCAGTGATTGACGCTCGTCTCCGTCGTTGGCGCCTTGCCAGCGCTCGCATCGCTGCTCGAAGGCGGCAGACCGAAGCGCGTGAGGCGCGCGACGATCCGGCCGTTCGGCCGTGCCGGCGTGGCGGCATGCCAGGTCGCGTTGCCCGCGATCGCGTCGCCATCGAGCGCGAGCCGCCAGTCGCCATTCGCACGACGTGCGGTCGCCCTGATGTTGGTGAATCTACGCCCCAGCGCCGCGACGCTTGCGCCGCGCAGATCGACGCCCTCGAGCGCGAGCGGTGCGCGCCCCGCGTCACCTGGCGAAGGCTGCGTCGGCATCAGGTCGGCATCGAGCCACGCATCGACGTCGATCGCGGGGACGTCGGCACGAATCCACACGCCGGGCTGCGTCGCCTCGGTCGTATCGCCCGCCGTCTTCCCGACGAGAATCAGCGCGCGATCGACGCTGCTCGTCGTGCCGCTCGCCTGGCGATGCAACAGAACGCGCGCGATGCTGCCGTATTCGACGCTGATCGAATCCTGCTTCGGTTTCGGCGCGCGGCGCTCGATCCGGAACGGAACGGTGTCGCTCGCCGACTTGCCGATCGGCGCAGGAAGATCGATCGTCGCGCCGACGAGCGAGGACTGCACGGTCCACGTCGTCTCGTTGCCGCTCGCAGCGAGCTGCAACTGCCAATCGGTGGTCCCTGCCATGTGCGAGAGCACCGGCACGTCGAACGCCTTGCGCACCAGCGCCACGTCGGCATTGCCGCGCGCATCGACGCGCACGTGCCCGCCGTCGCTTGCGAGCACAACGGTCACCGGGCCCCCGAGCACCTGCGCGGTCACATCGTCGGCGCGCACGTCGTGCCCGGTGAAGCGGATGTCGCCGCCAATGTCGGTCAATGCCGGCAAGCCCTCAAGTTGCAGTGTATTCGACGCGACCCGGTAATCGCCCGCGATCGTCGCCTGCGCAGGATCGTGCAGCGGCATCGCAAACTCGAGCGCGAGGCGTCCGTCACCGGCCGCGGTCGCGTCGTCGGTCGCGTGGCCGAGCCAATCGGCGACCGGACTCGACGCGATGAAGCCGAGGAATTCCGCCGTGGGCCCGCTCGCGGTTCCGGTGACGCGCAGCGTGGCGCCCGGATCCTGCACGTCGACGATTTCCGCGTGCGTCGTTCCGATCTGGATGCCTTTCATCCGTGCCGTCGTGGCGTCGACCACGAGGTGCGCGCCGTCGATATGCACGTTGGCCGCGACGTCGCTGATCGGGACCCAGCGGTCGGCGTAATCGAGCGTCGCATCGCGCGCCGTAAGCGCCAGCGCGAAGCGCCCTTCCTTGCCCTGCGCGAACGGAAAGTGCGCGAGATCGCCGGTGAGGGCGAGCCGCGCATCGCTCGACGTGCCCTTGACGAGCGCGCGCTTCAGCCAGTCGCGAAGCGTGGGTGCCGCCGCAATCGGAACATAGCGATACGTGCTCGCGATGTTCGCGCGCGTCAATTGCGCGGCAACGTCGACGCTCCCCGGTCCTTCGGGCTGCGCCTGCCACGACCCGCGAGACGTTCCCGCGAGATCTGCATTCGCGAACGTCACGTCCTTCCACTGGACCTGCAGCGTCCCGCCGTCGACCTGCCAGCGAATGTCGCCGCTCAGACTATCGAACGCGACCGGCTGCGCGAAGATGCTCGGCACCGCGATCGTCGCGTCGTTGCCCGCGACGCGAATGCGTCCGCCGCGCTCGTTCATGTCGATCGTGCCAGAGAGATTCGCGACGCCGGGCAGGCCATCCTGCGATGCCACGGCGAAATCGCGGACGTCGGCCGCGACAGCGTAGCGTTGCGGCGCGTCCGGCGCGCCGGTCCATTCGAAGCGTGCATTGCGAACGCTGCCGCGCGGCGCGAAGCGCGCGATGTCGCGCCGGGCGGTCTCGGGCAGCGGCACGTGCGCCGCGATCGTCGCGAGCGGCGGCAGCTCGACGCTGCCGACGCTCAGGCTGCCGCCCGCCGGCGCATGCGCCGTCGCATCGTCGAACGCGACCGCGAAGTCGGTCGGGCCGACACTGCTGCCATCGGGCAACGCGAACGACAGCCGACTCGCCTTGAACGCGTTGCGACCCGCCGTGTGCTTCCATTCCGCGCGTCCGGCGAGGTGCGCGAGCGCAAGCGGCGTGAGCGCTTCGCCGAGCGTGGCGCGCACGTCGGCAAGCTCGAGATCCGCCGTTACGGCGTTCGCCTGCCCCGCGGCGACGTCGACCCACATGCGAAGCGCGCCGCGGCCGCTCGCGATCGCGAACGGAAACGGCAGCCATTCGCGCCACGCCGCGACGTCCGCGTAGTCGAGGCGAAAGTACAGCTTGCCGGCGACATGCGAGAAGTCCTTGCGCGACAGCCCCGTGAGGTCGGCGCGGAGGTCGATCGGACCGGCGAGCTCCGGCGGCGGCACGCCGGTGAGCCCCGCCTGGTGACGACCGAAGCGCTGCTGGAGGCGGAACTGCACGTGATCGAGCAGCAACTGCGGCGCATGGCGCAACTCGTCGTTCCAGATGACGAGCGCATCGCGGACGACGACCTGCGGCTGGCGCAGCAGCCAGTCGACGAACGGCGCGTCGTCGGGCACTTCGTCGCCCGGCATTTCGAAGCCGGCGAGATGCAGGCGGCCACTCGTGTCGCGGCGTACGGCGAGCCGCGGCGAATCGATCACGAGCTCCTTGAGCCGCAAGTCCATCCGCGCAATCGACGTCCAGGCAACCAGGAGGTCGACGCGCGGCAATTCGAACAGCGTGCCGTTCCCGGTGCGCTCGCGAACCCGGAAGCCGCGAATCGAAAGACGCGGATTCCAGCCGTCCCAGCCGGTGACGATGTCGTCAATGTCGACCGGCTGGCCGATCCTCGTGCCGAGCCAGTGCGCGATGTCGGCTCGATGCGCCTCGAGCTGCGGGTAGACGACGACGCGTATGCCGAGCAGCAACGCGAAGAAGGCGCCGAGGACGACGACCGCCGCCTTCGCGGCGAACCGCACGACGCGGTCGACCCGGGATGACGCCGGCGCGGTCGAAGGCATAATGAACGTGATCGAAGCGCGCCGATTGTAGCGGATGAACGGCGGCGCGCGATGTATCGCTCCGCCTTTTCCTGCAAACCCGCCATGGACCTCGACCGCGCGCTGGCGTTCAGCCGCTATGCCGAGCGCGCGCTGACCGCGCATCCGGCGCTTCGCGACGAAATCGTCGCGACGCTCGATACCCGCTTCGACTGGACGCGCGCCCTCCGGGACGTCGAGGCCGCCGTCGCCGGCGACGATCCGGCAACACTGGCCGCCGCGTTACGCGCGCTGCGGCGACGCGCGTTCGTGCATACGCTCGTCCGGGATCTGACCGGGCGCGCCGATTTCGTCGAGGTCGTGCGCGCCATGACGACGCTCGCCGAGTGCTCGCTCGCTGCCGCCGTCGAGTTGCACGCGCGCGCGCTCGCCGCGACGTTCGGGCTGCCGCGCGCAGACGCAGGCGGCGACGTCCAGCAACTGATCGTCGTCGGGATGGGCAAGCTCGGCGGATGCGAGCTCAACGTTTCGTCCGACGTCGACCTCGTCTTCGTCTATCCCGAGGAAGGCGAAACCGACGGCGCGAAGCGCATTTCCAACCGCGAATTCTTCGATCGGCTCGGCCAGCGGATCGTCGCCGCGCTCGGGCACGTCGATGCCGATGGCTACGTGTTTCGCGTCGACACCCGCTTGCGGCCGTACGGCGAGAGCGGTCCGCTCAGCGTGTCGTTCGCGGCGCTCGAGCGCTATCTCGTGACGCAGGGTCGCACCTGGGAACGCTATGCGTGGCTGAAGGCACGGCCGCTGACCGGTGCGCGGCACGACGAACTCGCCGCGCTGATCACGCCGTTCGTCTATCGCAAATACCTCGACTACGACGCGTACGAGGGACTGCGCGGCGTGCACCGACAGATTCGCGAGCAGGAGAGCCGCCACGGCGACGACATCAAGTTGGGTCGCGGCGGCATCCGCGAAATCGAATTCGTCGTGCAGGCGCTGCAGATCGTTCGTGGCGGACGCGAGCCGGCGCTGCAGCTTCACGGCACGCTGCCGGCGCTTTCTGCGCTCACCGAACGCGGCATCATCGCGCCGCATGCGGCGAGCGTGCTGCACGACGGTTACCGGTTCCTGCGCGCGCTCGAGCATCGACTGCAGTATCGCGACGATCGGCAGACGCAACGGCTGCCGGCCGACGAAGACGAACGTACGCTGCTCGCGCAGACGCTCGACTTCGCCTCGCGAGAGGACTTCGAGGACGTCCTCGCCGCGCATTGCGCGGAGATCGCGCTGCAGTTCGACGCGGTATTCCATGCGCCGGACGAAAACGACAGTCACGGCGATCGGCTCGATCGCTACGCATCCCTATGGGCCGAGCCCGAAGCGTCGTCCGCGATGCTGGCAGCGCTCGACCGCGACGGTTTCGCGGCGCCGGGCGAAGTCGTCGACATGCTGTCGCGCATTCGCGCAAGCCGCCGCTACCTGCAATTGCCGGCGCTGTCGCGCGATCGGTTCGACAGGCTTGTGCCGCGGCTCGTCGCCGTGGCGGTCGATCAGCGCAGTCCCGGCACCGCGCCGGCCGTCGTCCTTTCGCGCCTTCTCGGGTTGCTCGAAGCGATCAGCACGCGCAGCGCCTACCTCGCGCTGTTGAGCGAGCATCCGCCGCTTCTGCCGCGGCTCGCGCAACTGATGGGCGCATCGGCATGGGCCGCCGACTACCTGACGCGGCGGCCACTCGTGCTCGACGAGTTGCTCGACGCGCGCGTGCTGCTCGCCGAGCCCGACTGGAACGCATGGCGCGCCGAGCTCGATCGCCTGCTCGCGCCGCATCTGCTCGGCGCCGAAGCGGCAATGGACACGTTGCGCCATTTCCAGCACGCGCACGTGTTTCGCCTGCTTGCGCAGGATCTCGCCGGGCAACTCAGCGTCGAGCGGCTCGCCGATCACCTGTCGGCGCTCGCCGACGCGATCCTCGACGCGACGCTGCGCAGCTGCTGGCGGCAGTTGCAGGGTGACGATGCGTCACCGCCGCGCTTCGCGATCGCGGGCTACGGCAAGCTCGGAGGCAAGGAGCTGGGCTACGTCTCCGACCTGGACCTTGTCTTCCTCTACGACGACGATTCCGCCGTCCCCGGGGCCGACGAAGCGTTCACGCGTTATGCGCGCCTCGCGCAGCGAATCAACACCTGGCTGTCGGCGGCAACCGGTGCCGGCCGCCTGTACGACACGGACCTGCGCCTGCGTCCTGACGGCGCGAAGGGCCTGCTCATTTCCGGGATGCGCGGCTTCGAGCGCTACGAGCGCGAGCAGGCGTGGACGTGGGAGCACCAGGCGCTGACGCGTGCGCGCTTCGTCGCCGGCGACGCCGCGCTGGGTGCGACGTTCGAAGCGGCGCGTGAGCAATTGCTTCGCCTTCCGCGTGATCGGCAGAAGCTCGAAACCGACATCGTCGAAATGCGCGAGCGCATGGCGGCCGGTCACGTCAACCGAACGGCAATGTTCGATCTCAAGCACGACCGCGGTGGCATGGTCGACATCGAGTTCGCCGTGCAGTGCCTCGTGCTCGCGCATTCGCACGCGCATCCGCAGCTCACGCGAAACGCGGGCAACATCGCGCTGCTCTCGGTCGCCGCAGATGCAGGACTGCTGCCGCAGCCGCTCGCGCTCGAGGCCGCCGATGCATATCGGCAATATCGGCGCCTGCAGCACCACGTCAGGCTCACCGGCGCCGCGCACGCCCGCGTCGATCCGGCGCCGCAGGCAGCGCGCCGCGCGGCCGTCGACGCGCTGTGGGTGAACGTATTCGGCACGCCGCGAAATTGATGAACGCGCTGCATCGTCCAACAAAGCGGCGAGCGCGATGATCGCGTACGCGCGCCTGCTAGAATCGTCGGCTTCCAATTGAAGGACGCCCGCCATGTCGATGGCCGACCGCGACGGATGGATCTGGTACGACGGCAAGATGGTGCCGTGGCGCGATGCGACGACGCACGTGCTGACGCATACGCTGCATTACGGCATGGGCGTCTTCGAAGGTGTCCGCTGCTACGCGACCGACAAGGGGCCGGCGATCTTCCGGCTGCGCGACCACACGGATCGTCTGTTTCGCTCCGCGCGCATCTTCGCGATGAAGATTCCGTTCACGCCGGAGCAGATTTTCGACGCGCAGCGCGCGTGCGTCCGCGACAATCGCCTCGAGTCGTGCTACATCCGGCCGATCGCGTTCTACGGCTCGGTCGCGATGGGCGTCGCCGCGCGGTCGAACCCGGTGCACGTCGCGATCGCGGCCTGGCCGTGGGGCGCCTATCTCGGCGCCGAGGGACTCGAGAAGGGGATCCGCGTCAAGACATCGTCGTTCACGCATCATCACCCGAACATCACGATGTGCGGCGCGAAGTCGGTGACCAATTACTCGGTGTCGATCCTCGCGAACCAGGAAGTCACGAGCGACGGCTACGAAGAGGCGATGCTGCTCGACCCGCAGGGCTACATCTGCCAGGGATCGGGTGAGAACGTGTTCATCGTGCGTGGAGGCAAGCTGCATACGCCCGACCTCGCGGGCGGCGCGCTCGCCGGCATCACGCGCGAGACCGTGATGCAATTCGCGGCCGAGCTTGGCATTCCGGTGCTCGAGCGGCGCATTACGCGCGACGAGGTCTACGTCGCCGACGAGGCGTTCTTCACCGGAACCGCAGCCGAGATCACGCCGATCCGCGAGTTCGACCACCGGCCGATCGGCAACGGCACGCGCGGTCCGATCACCATGAAGCTGCAGAAGATGTTCTTCGACACCGTGAACGGTCGCGATCCGAAGCACGCCGAATGGCTGACCTACGTCAATGGCTGAGACTGCCACCAGGGCGCCCGATCTGCCCGTCGTCGACGTGGCGGCCAGCGACCTCCCGGTCTTCTGTCCGAATCCCGGCATGCCGTTGTGGAGCTCGCATCCGCGCGTGTTCCTCGACGTCGCAAGCGCCGGCGAGGCGATGTGTCCGTATTGCGGAACGCGCTACCGGCTCGTCGGCGAAGCGAAGGTCGGCCACTGAGTCGTCCGCTTCCGTCCACGCACAGCGGCATTCATTCGGCGAATGATCGCGTCCTGCTGATCGCGCCGTCGTGGGTCGGCGATGCGATCCTGTCCGAGCCGCTCGTCGCAGGCCTGCACGACACCGGCGTGACACAGGCGATCGATGTCGTGGCGCCGCCATGGTGCGGTCCGATCTATGCGCGGATGCGGGGAATCGGGGAGATCCTCGATGCACCGGCCGCGCACGGCGAGCTCGCGCTCACGGCGCGCCGCGCGTTCGGGCGAATGCTGCGCAAGCGGCGCTACACGCATGCGTACGTTCTGCCGAATACGTGGAAGTCGGCGCTGGTGCCGCTGTTCGCGCGCATCCCGGCGCGCATCGGCTACGTCGGCGAAACGCGCTACGGCGTGCTGACCGATGCGCGGCGGCTCGATCGCCGCCGACTGCCGCAGCTCGTGTCGCGCTACGCAGCGCTCGCAAAACCGCGCAACGCGATGCTCGAGCAGACGCCCGCGCCGCGGCTCGTGCCGAACGACGAGAACCTGCGCCGCGCGATGCAGGCTCTGGGATTGTCGCGCGCGCGTCCCGTCGCGATCCTCTGTCCCGGCGCCGAGTTCGGCCCTGCCAAGCGATGGCCGGCCGAGCATTTCGCGGCATTGGCGCAGCGCCTCGCACGCGACGGTCATGCGATCTGGATCCTCGGTTCTCCGAACGACCACGATGTCGCGCAATCGCTCGTGGCGGCGCTTCCCGAGGGCGCAGCGAACGTCGCCGATCTCACTGGTCGCACCGACCTCGGCACCGCGATCGACCTGATGTCGGTCGCGTCACTGGTCATCAGCAACGACTCGGGACTGATGCATGCAGCGTCGGCGGTGAGCGCGCCGCTCGTCGCGCTGTTCGGCTCGTCGTCGCCGCAGTACACGCCGCCCTCGTCGCCCGCGGCGCGCATCGCGAAAATCGACATCGCGTGCAGCCCGTGCTTCAAGCGCGAATGCCCGCTCGGACATTTCCGCTGCATGCGCGATTTGTCGCCGGAGTTGGTCTACAATCTGGCGCGCGCAACCGCTGGATCGTCCCCGCCCCGCTCTTCCCGCTGACGCCATGCCCACGGGCCGTACGCCGCCGATCTACACTTCACCGCAGGACGTCACGCAGGCGTTCTACCAGGCTTTCGAAGCGCGCGACATCGACGCGATGATGGCGACATGGGCCGAAGACGAGGACATCGTGTGCGTCCATCCGGGCGGCGGACGCCACGTCGGTTACGAATCGGTACGTCAGAGCTTCGAGCAGCTCTTCGCGGGCGAGACGAAGCTCACCTTCACGCTCGATCAGCCGGTGTCGATCGATACGGTGGGCCTTGCCGTACAAAGCGTCGTCGAGCATCTGCGCGCGGGCGACGACGGCCGCGGCGGTGCTGCGATCGCGACGAACGTGCTGATGCGAACGCCGTACGGCTGGCGCGTCGTCTGCCATCATGCCTCGCCGTCGCCACCGGTGGCCGAGTCGACGCAGACGGGCCCGCTGCATTAATGCACTATCGGTCCGCACAGCCCCCTAGACCGTGCCGCCGACGGTGAGGCCTTCGATCTTGAGCGTCGGCTGACCCACGCCGACCGGCACGCTCTGGCCGTCCTTGCCACACGTGCCGATGCCCGCATCGAGCTCGAGGTCGTTGCCGACCATCGTCACGCGCGTCAAGGCGTCGGGCCCGTTGCCGATCAGCGTGGCGCCCTTGACCGGATACGTGATGCGGCCGTCCTCGATCATATACGCCTCGGCGGCGGAGAACACGAACTTGCCGCTCGTGATGTCGACCTGCCCGCCGCCAAAATTTTTGGCGTAGACGCCCTTCTTCACCGACGCGACGATTTCGTTCGCGTCGTAGGCACCAGGCAGCATGATGGTGTTCGTCATGCGGGGCATCGGCAGGTGTGCGAACGATTCGCGGCGGCCGTTGCCGGTCGCATCGGCTTTCATCAAGCCCGCATTCATCCGATCCTGCATGTAGCCGCGCAGAATGCCGTCCTCGATCAGTACCGTCCGTTGCGTCGGATGGCCCTCGTCGTCGAGATTGAGCGATCCGCGGCGCTCGCCGAGCGTGCCGTCGTCGACGACGGTGACGCCGGGCGCTGCGACGCGCTGCCCGACGCGTCCGCTGAATGCGCTCGTCGCCTTCCGGTTGAAATCGCCTTCGAGGCCGTGGCCGATCGCCTCGTGCAGAAGAATGCCCGGCCAGCCGTTGCCGAGGACGACGGTCATGTTGCCGGCCGGCGCATCGCGCGCCGACAGGTTGACGATGGCCTGGTCGACCGCCTGCTTCGCGAACGACGCGAGCCGTGCCTCGGTGAAGTATCCGTAATCGAGACGCGCGCCGCCGCCGGCGTAACCCTGCTCACGCCGTCCATGCTCCTCGACGATCACACTGATCGAGATGCGCACGAGCGGCCGCACATCGGCGGCGAGCAGGCCGTCGCTTCGCGCGATCAGCACCGTCTCGTGCTCGCCGGCAAGCGACGCCATCACCTGCGCGACGCGCGGATCGAGCGAGCGTGCAATGCGCTCGAGGCGCATCAACACGTCGACCTTCGCCGCATCGGCGAGACTCAGTACGGGATCGTGCGTCGGATAGAGAAGCCGCGACTCGCCGGTGCGCGACAACGGCGTCGATGCCGACTGCCCCTGACGGCCGATCGCGCGCACCGCATTGGACGCCTCCTCGAGCGCCGCAAGCGAGATGTCGTCGGAGTAGGCGAACGCCTGCCGGTCGCCGCTCACCGCGCGGACGCCGACGCCTCGATCGATGTTGAACATGCCCGCCTTGACGATGCCTTCCTCGAGGCTCCAGCTCTCGAAGCACGAATGCTGGAAATAGAAGTCGGCGAAATCGATGTCGTAGGCATGGATCGAGCCGAGCACGCGCGATACCTTGTCGAGATCGAGACCCGCGGGCGCGAGCAGCAGGCGATCGGCGTCGGAAAGCAGGTGCGGCGGTATCGGGGCGAGCGTGGAGTCGGGCACTGCGGTCCTTGAAAATCGATGTCGGGAACGCCCGGCGCGAGCGTACCGAATGACGGTGGGGGCGGACGCAGCCGCCTTCAAGCGGCCGCGTTGGGCTGTGTAAGCGATGGACGCGCGAGCTAACGGCGCACGGAGTCGCGGATCTCGCGGAGCAGCAGAACCTCTTCGGGCGGAGCGGGCGGTGCCGGCGGCACACGCCGCGTCAGGCGATTCATCTGCTTGACCATGAGGAAGATGATCAACGCAAGGATCGCGAAGTTGATGCAGACCGTGATGAACTGGCCGTAGCCCCACAGCGGCACGCCCGCCTTGGTCAGCGCGTCGTAGGTCATCGGTCCGTTGTACCCTGGCGGCGGGGGCTTCAGCATGATGAAGAAGTTCGAGAAGTCGATGCCACCGAAGATCCAGCCGATGACCGGCATGATGATGTCCTTGACCAGCGAATCGACGATTTTGCCGAACGCAGCGCCGATGATGACGCCGACAGCCAGATCCATTACGTTGCCCTTGAGGGCGAATTCCCTGAACTCGCTCGTAAACGACATGGCATCTCCTCCTGTGCTGGATGTTCAGACTGCCGCTTCGCCCGATTCCCCCGTTCTTATCCGCACGACCTGCTCGACCGCGGTGACGAAGATCTTGCCATCGCCAATCTTGCCGGTGCGCGCCGCCCGCACGATCGCCTCGATCGCCGGCTCGACCATGCCGTCGGCGAGAATCAACTCGACTTTCACCTTTGGCAGGAAATCGACGACGTACTCTGCACCGCGATAGAGCTCGGTATGACCCTTCTGCCGGCCGAAGCCCTTGACTTCGGTCACGGTGAGGCCGGAAACGCCGATCTCGGAGAGCGCTTCGCGCACTTCATCGAGCTTGAACGGCTTGATGATGGCCTCGATCTTTCTCATTCGTCACGTTCCGATATTTGGCGCCCGGCAAGAATACACGAAGCTACCCGGCACGCTGCGGAAGCCGCTCCCATTCGTTCCAGGCCGAAGTGATCGGATAGCGCCAATCCTTCCCGAAGCCGCGCGGCGTGATGCGGATGCCGACCGCGGCCTGCCGGCGCTTGTATTCGTTGATCTTGATGAGCCGCACGATCTTGCGCACGTCGTCGGCGGGCAATCCCTGCGCGACGATCTCGGCCGGCGCCATGTCACGTTCGACGTAGGCCTCGAGGATCGTATCGAGCACGTCGTACGGCGGCAGTGAATCCTGGTCGACCTGATCGGCCCGCAGCTCGGCCGACGGCGGCCGGGTGATGATACGTTCGGGGATCACGCGGCCCAAGCTGTTGCGGTAATGGCAAAGGCGGTAGACGAGCGTCTTGCTGATGTCCTTCAGCACGGCGAAGCCGCCCGCCATGTCGCCGTACAGCGTCGCATAACCGACGGCCATCTCGGATTTGTTCCCGGTCGTCAGTACGATCGCGCCGAACTTGTTCGACAGCGCCATCAACAACGTCCCGCGGATGCGCGCCTGGATGTTCTCTTCGGTCGCGTCGAGTGCCAGGCCGGCGAATTCACTCGCGAGCGAGCCGAGGAACGCGTCGAACATCGGGCCGATGGCAATTTCGTCGTAACGCACGCCGACGATCTCCGCCATCGAGCGCGCATCCTCGAGACTGATCGAGGCGCTGTACTTCGACGGCATCATGATCGCGCGGACGCGCTGCGGCCCGAGCGCGTCGACGGCGACGGCGAGCGTCAACGCCGAATCGACGCCGCCCGAAAGGCCGAGCAGGACACCGGGGAAGCGGTTCTTCACGACGTAATCGCGGACGCCCATCACGAGCGCCTGGTACACGTTCGGCTCGAGCGCGTGATCGATGTCGCCGCGGACCGCACGCGGTGTCGCGCCGTCGAACTCGGCGATCGCGATCGTCTCCTGCCACGCCGGCAGCTGCTGCGCGATGCCTCCGCTCGCATCCATGACGAACGACGCGCCGTCGAATACGAGCTCGTCCTGGCCGCCGACACGATTGACGTAGACGAACGGCACGCGAGTGTCGCGCACGCGCGCCTCGACCTGCGCGCGACGGGCACTCTGCTGCATCGTGTGATACGGCGAGCCGTTCGGCACGATGATCAACTCTGCGCCGGCGTCTCGCGCCTGCGTCGCGGGCTCGGGGAACCAGCAATCCTCGCAGATGATCAGACCACAGCGCACGCCGTCGACGTCGACGACGCATGGCGCCGAGCCGGGCTCGAAATAGCGATCCTCGTCGAACACGGTGTAGTTCGGCAGCCGTTGCTTGCGGTACACGCGATCGATGCGGCCGTCGCGCAGCACCGCCACCGCGTTGTAGCGCGCGCCTTCGTGTCGCTCGGGAAAGCCGACCGTGGCAACGACGGCGCGAACCTCGCCGGCAAGCGCCGCGAGCTCGCTCGCGCAGGCATCGAGGAAGGCGGGGCGCAGCAGCAGATCCTCGGGCGGATAGCCGCAGAGCGACAATTCCGGCGTGACGACGAGCGATGCACCGGCACGTACGCCGGTGCGAATCGCATCGAGGAGCGAACGCGCATTGCCTTGAAGATCGCCGAGCGTCTGGTTGAGCTGCGCGAGCGCGATTCGCATCGTACGATGGTAACAAACCGTACATGCGACAATCGCTGATCGATGCACGCACCCGTCCCCTACTCCCGGCCGCGTCCGCCGGTCGTCGCATCCCCGTTGATTCGCGACGATGTTCCGCTGTCGGCCATCGCGCCGGCGCAATGGAACGCGCTCGCGGAGCACGCACCGCTTCTGTCGCACGAATATTTCTCGGCGCTGCACGAGACCGGTTGCGCATCGGAGGAAACCGGCTGGCAGCCGCGTTTCCTCACCGCCTGGGACCCGTCGTCGCTGATCGGTGCGATGCCGCTTTACGCGAAGACGCACAGTTACGGCGAATACGTCTTCGACTGGGGCTGGGCCGATGCCTATCGGCGCTACGGCCGCCGCTATTACCCGAAGCTCGTGTCGGCCGTTCCGTTCACGCCGGTGCCCGGCGCGCGGCTGCTCGCGCCCGCGGCGACGACGCGTCGCGCGCTGCTCGAGCGTGCACGGCACGAGCTTTCCGAAGGCTACTCGTCGCTGCATGTGCTGTTCGTCGACGAGGCACAGGCACGCGAAGGCGCCGCGGCCGGCATGTTGACGCGCGACGGCGTGCAGTTCCATTGGCGCAACGAGGGCTACCGCGACTTCGCCGACTTCCTTGCCGCGTTCAATCACGACAAGCGCAAGAAGATCCGCCAGGAACGGCGCCGCCTCGCCGAGGCGGGCGTGACGTTCGTGCGCAGGATCGGCACTGAGATCAGCGCGGCCGATCGCGCGTTCTTCTTCGACTGCTACAAGCGCACGTATCGTGAGCATCACTCGACGCCGTATCTGTCGCTCGAATTCTTCGACCGGATCGCGGCGACGCTTTCACCGCACATGCTGCTCGTGCTCGGCTACCGCAACGGC
>DATNGN010000094.1:0-10876 GCA_035605875.1 Casimicrobiaceae bacterium | reverse complement strand
GTCGCGCGCATCGATCGGCTTCAGCTGGCACTTCATGATGCTGAGCGATAGCGGACCGCCGGCGACCAGGCGCGCAACGCGCCAGCTCGGATAGAGCGAGTTGCACTGCGAGTTCGGCGTCGAGCTCAGCGTTTGCGGCTCTGGGCATGGCGCCGTCGCGCCGTCCTTGCGAGCCTTGCCGAGCCCTACAGAAGCTTGACCGCCGCAGCGCGGCGAACGAGGTTTCAATGTCCGATACGAAACTCGACAGGGAAGTCGCTTCACGCTTCGCGGTTCTGGCGCTTGCGAACGTGGCGCGTGACTACCCGCACAAGCTCGACCATGCAATGGCGAGCGACGCCGACGCACGCACGCCACGCGATCTGCATCTGGCGTTCCATGGCAGCTACGACTGGCACTCGTGCGTGCACATGCACTGGACGCTCGCGCGCGTTCTTCGGCGCTTTCCCGATCTTCCGGAAGCGAGCGCCATCGAGGCGTGGTTCGACCGCAGTTTCACCGCCGATGCCATGGCCGCCGAAGTTGCGTATCTCGCGCGCCCGGAAAGCGCGTCGTTCGAGCGCACGTATGGTTGGGCGTGGCTGCTGAAGCTCGCCACGGAACTCGACGTCGTCGGCGTCGCGCGCTGGCAGCGCGCGGTCGCACCGCTCGCCCACGCGTTCGTCGCGCGCTTCATCGACTTCCTGCCGCGAACGCACTACCCGATCCGCTACGGCACGCACGCGAACAGTGCGTTCGCGCTGGCTTTCGCGCTCGATTACGCGCGTGAGAGAAGCGACGCGTCGCTGGCCGACGCCTGTCGCGAGAAGGCGATCGCGTGGTTCGCGGGCGATCGCGATGCGCCGGCCCGCTTCGAGCCGTCCGGCACCGATTTCCTGTCGCCTGCGCTGATTGAGGCGGAGCTGATGCGGCGCGTATTGGACGAGGCGGCGTTCGCCGAATGGCTCGCGGCGTTCCTGCCGCAGTTCGCAGGTGCGGAGCCCGACACGCTGTTCACGCCGGCGAAGGTCACCGATCGCGCCGACGCGCAACTCGTGCACCTGGATGGCCTCAACCTGTCGCGTGCCTGGTGCTTCGGCTCGATCGCCGCGCGGCTCCCGGCACACGATCCGCGCATCGCGATTGCCCGCGCGGCCGCTGCGCGGCACCTCGCCGCCGGATGGGAGGGTCTTGCAAGCGGTGCGTTCGTCGGCGCGCATTGGCTCGCGACGTTCGCAACGCTCGCGCTCGACGGCTGATCCGCGCCTCGTTACACTCGCGCGCCATGGTCACGCAGTCGTTGCTCATCGTCATCGTCGTCGCGCTGATCGCGCTGATCGTGCTGGGCGGGATCGGCCTCGCCCGCCTCGTGGCGCTTGCGCGCACCCGTGATGCGGCGGCTCGCGACGTCGCGCAATTGCGCGGGCTGCTCGAGGCGCTCGGCCGCGGCGCTTCCGATCACGAACGCGACATTCGAACCGACTTGGCGATTGCACGCAACGAAGCCGCGGGCGCGGCGACGACGCTGCGACAGGAGGTCGCCGACGCGGTCGCGCGCCAGCAGCACGGCATGGCACGCGAGCTTGCAACGATGGGATCGCTGCAGCAGGATCGATTGCGCGTGTTCGGCGAGCGTCTCGGGCAGTTGACGCAAAGCTCCGAGACGAAGCTCGAGGCGCTGCGCGAGACGATCGAGCAGCGCCTCGACGTGCTGCGCGCCGAGAGCTCGGTCAAGCTCGACCAGATGCGCGAAACGGTCGACGAGAAGCTGCAGGCGACGCTCGAGCAACGCCTCGGCGCATCGTTTCGGCAGGTGTCGGAGCGGCTCGAGCAGGTGCATCGGGGCCTGGGCGAGATGCAGGCGCTCGCGACCGGCGTCGGCGATCTGAAGCGCGTGCTGACCAACGTGAAGTCGCGCGGCATGTGGGGCGAGGTGCAACTCGGCGCGCTGCTCGCCGACATGCTGTCGCCGTCGCAGTACGCGCAGAACGTCGCGACGCGTCCGGGCTCGACCGAGCGCGTCGAATTCGCGGTGCGCTTCCCGGGACGCAACGACGACGGCGTGCCGTGCTGGTTGCCGATCGATGCGAAGTTCCCGCTCGAGGACTGGCAGCGGTTGCAGGACGCGATCGAGCGCGCCGACGCCGATGCGGTCGAGGCCAGCCGCAATGCGCTCGAGCAGTTCTTCAAGAAGCAGGCGAAGGGGATTCGCGACAAGTACGTCGAAGCGCCGCACACGACCGACTTCGCGATCATGTTCGTGCCGACCGAGGGACTGTTTGCAGAGGCGGTCGCGCGTCCGGGACTGTCGGACGCGTTGCAACGCGACTATCGGGTGACGCTCGCGGGACCGACGAATCTCGTCGCGATCCTGAACAGCCTGCAGCTCGGCTTTCGCACGCTCGCCATCGAGAAGCGATCGACCGAGGTCTGGCGCGTGCTCGGTGCGGTCAAGACCGAATTCGGCCGCTTCGGCGATTTGCTCGCGAAGACGAAGGATCGTCTCGACCAGGTCGGCAGGACGCTCGACGAGGCTGGCCGCAAGAGCACGACGATCGCGCGCAAGCTTCGCGACGTCGAGGCGCTGCCTGACGACGAAGCGGACCGGCTGTTGACCGGCGGCGATCGGCGCCTGATCGAAATCGACGACGAGCCGGAGACACCGGCGCTGCCGCCGCCGGTGCAGTGATGCACACCGCATGCTGAAGGCGCTGCGGCGCTGGCGCGAGCGGCGCGTATTGCGCAGCGCGGCGCTCCCCGATGCGCTTTGGAACGAAGCGTGCGAGGCACTGCCGTTCCTGGCGATCTACGACAGCGCCGAGCGCGCGCGCCTGCGCGATCTCGTCGTGTTGTTCCTCGACGCGAAGAGCATCGTCGGCGCGCAGGGCCATGAGGTGACGCCACTGCAGCGGACGATCATCGCGATCCAGGCGTGCGTGCTCGTGCTGAACCTCGACCTGTCGCTTTTCGACGGCTTCGAGAACGTCGTCGTCTATCCCGGCGAGTTCGTGCCCGGTTGGGAATACGAGGACGACTATGGCGTCGTGCATCGACAGGACGATCCGCTCGCGGGCGAGGCGATGCACCTCGGTCCGGTCGTGCTGTCGTGGCCCGACGTCGAGGCGTCGGCCGACTGGGACGCCGCGCAGATGAATCTCGTGATTCACGAGTTCGCGCATAAGATCGACATGGCCGACGGCGATGCGAACGGCAGTCCGCCGATGGCCGACGATGCGCGAAGCGGCTGGCAGCGCGTGATGCGGGCAGCCTACGACGATTTCGCGGCCCGCGTCGACGCGGGCGAGGAAACCGAGATCGATCCCTATGCCGCGGAAGCGCCTGGCGAATTCTTCGCGGTCCTGTCCGAAGTGTTCTTCGCCGAGCCGACGCTGTTGCGCGACGAATATCCGGACGTCTATCGCGCGTTCGCGCAGTTCTACAGGCAGGATCCCGCGGCACGCGTTCGATGAACGAGGAGCGATCGAATCTGAAGTATTCTTGATCGACCGAGGTGTCCCGATCCTGTTGTCCGATCTCTCGTTCCCGATCTCCGATGCCCGATCCCCGGATGAACATTTCGCTCGTCGGTTCCCGTTACTTCGGCGCCACGGTGTTCGGCGCGCTTCGCGACGATGGCGCGACGATCGTGCAGGTGGTCGCGCCGGCGGCCGACGATCGCCTCGCCGTCGCGGCGCAGGCGGCAGGCGTGCCGGTGCACATCCTCGAGAATCCGCGCGTCGTTCCCGGCGACGCGATTGCGGAAGGCACCGGCCTCATCATCGCCGCGCACACGCATGCGCGGGTCAGCGACGAGGCGCTGGCACGATCGCGGCTGCGCGGCGTCGGCTATCACCCGTCGCTTCTGCCGCGTCACCGCGGCATCGCGGCCGTCGAATGGACGATCCTGTCGGGGGATCCGATCGCGGGCGGCACCGTCTATCACCTGGCCGAAGGCTGGGACCGCGGCGCGATCGCCGCGCAGGACTGGTGCTTCGTCGCGAAGGGCGAAACGGCCCGGGACTTGTGGGAACGCTCGCTCGCACCGCTCGGCCTCGCGCTTCTCAAGCAGGTCGTGTGTCACGCGACAACGCATGGCGCATTGCCGGCATACCCGCAGGACGAGCGTTTCGCGACGAAGGCGCCAATGATCCGGCCGACGATTTCGCTCACCGACGAGGGGAAGTCGGCACGCGCGTCGCTCGTCGTCACCGCCATCGGCACCGACCGGCCGGGACTCGTGAGCCTGCTCTCCGAGCGTGCGCAAGGTTTCGGCGCGAATTGGGCCGGAAGCCGCATGACCAACCTCGCGGGCCAGTTCGCCGGCATCGTGCATTTCGACGTGCCCGCGCCGAACGCCGAACCGCTGGCGCAGGCGCTGCGCGGACTCGAGTCATCGGGGTTGCGCATCGTGATCGCGCAAAGCGAAATGGCGTCGGCGCCGCCGGGCCGGCGAATCGTGGTGCTCGAATTGACGGGCGTCGATCGCCCCGGCATCGTGCGTGACCTGTCGCGTCATCTCGCCGACAAGGGGGTCAGCATCGACGATCTGCACACGGAGATCGTCGACGGCGGCACGCCGCCGCGGCATCTGTTCAAGGTGCGCGCAGTGCTCGTCGTGCCCGAATCGCTGCCCACGGCGACGCTGCGAAGCGCGCTCGACCAGCTCGCCAGCGAAATGATGGTCGACATCGCGCTCGGCGAGAACGAGCGTGCCGATTAACGCTTGCAGAATGGGCTGCGCGGGCCGATAGACCGTCAGGCTGCAGGCGGCCTGATCGCCGACTTCGGGCGGAACGCCTTGCAGACTTCCTCGCGCGTCTCGACGTACGGTCCGCCGATCAGGTCGATGCAATAGGGCACCGCCGGAAAGACGCCGTCAAGCGTTTCCTTGATCGCTTTGGGCTGTCCCGGCAGATTGAGGATCAGCGCACGCCCGCGCACGACACCGAGCTGCCGTGACAGGATCGCCGTGGGCACGTAGCGGAGACTCACCTGGCGCATCTGCTCGCCGAATCCCGGCAGCACCTTGTGCGCGACGGCGAGTGTCGCTTCCGGTGTGACGTCGCGCGGTGCAGGCCCGGTGCCGCCCGTCGTCAATACCAGGTTGCAGCCGACCGTATCGACGAGGTCCATCAGCGTGCGCTCGATCAACGGCTGCTCGTCGGGGATGAGCCGCGATTCGAAGCGAAACGGCGTCGCGAGCGCGGCTTCGAACCACGCGGTGAGTGCGGGCAATCCCTGATCGCCGTAAACGCCTTGCGACGCGCGATCGGAGATCGAGACGAGTCCGACGAGAAGTTCGTTAGGGGGATCCATCTTCGACAATGCGTCGCAGTTCGCGAAAGAGCATTCGCGATTTTGCAGGAGGAGCACCGCGCGCGCGTTCGGCACGCGCGCCGTCGACGAGCGCCGCCAGCGCTTCGCGCGATGCATCGGGATAACGGTCGACGAACGCCTGCACGCCATCCGGCTCGTCGAGCATGCGATCGCGCCAGCGCTCGACCAGCGCAAAGCGTTCGCGCTCGCGCTTCGGTCCTTCCGCCCACGCGGAAAGCGCCGCGCGAATCGGGTCGGGATCGACGTCGCGCATGAGCCGCCCGACGAACTGCAATTGACGACGGCGTGCCTCGTGACCGTGCAGCGTGCGTGCAAGCGCGATGGCGTCGACGAGCGGCTCGGGCAGATCCAGCGTCGCAAGCCGCTCGGGATCGAGTGCGACGAGTTCCACGCCGAGCGCCTGCAGCGCATGCATCTCGTGCTTGCGCCGCGTCTTCGACGGGACAACGTGCGTGTCGTCTGCGGCAGGGGGCGGTAACGGGCGGGACATCGGATGCGACGGCGGTCGCGAGAACGGTTGGAAGTGCACGCCTTTGCTATGATAGCCGACGCTCGATGAACCCTCGCACGATGCCGATCTCCGCGAACGCCCTGCGCGCCGAAAAGAACGTGCGCGTGCCTGCCCATACGACGGCCGGCACGCATTTTCCGGTGCCGACCGACGCGCTCGAGCGCATCGCGCACGCGGTGCTCGATCGTGCGCGCGAAGGCGGTGCGACGGCGGCGGAGACCGAAGTGTCGCAGGCGGTCGGGCAGAGCGTGACCGTGCGCAAGGGCGACGTCGAAACGATCGCCTATAACCGCGACAAGGGCGTCGGTATCACCGTCTACGTCGGAACGCGGCGTGGCCATGCGAGCTCGGCCGATTTCTCCGACGAATCGATTCGAGCCACCGTCGACAAGGCGCTCACGATCGCGCGTTACACGGCCGAAGATCCGGCGGCGGGGCTCGCCGATCCCGACCTCCTCGCCAAGACGTGGCCGGAGCTCGATCTCTATCATCCCTGGGATTTGCCGGTCGAGGACGCGATCGCGCTCGCGCGCGAAGCCGAGGCGGCGGCGCTTCGCGTCGATGCGCGCATCACCAACAGCGAAGGCTCGACGGTCGCGCGCGGCGAATCGGAATTCGTCTATGCGAACAGCGAGGGCTTCGCCGGCGGCTATCGCAGCTCGCGCCATCACATCGATTGCTCGGTGATCGCCGAGACCGACGGCGCGATGCAGCGCGACTACTGGTACACGGCGGCGCGTGCGGCCGAGGATCTGCAATCGCCCGACGACGTCGGGCGCATCGCCGGCGAGCGCACCGTGCGAAGGCTCGGCGCACGCAAGCTGCGCACGGTCGAGTGCCCGGTGCTCTTCGAGGCGCCCGAGGCGGCCGATCTTCTCGGCTCGTTCGTGCACGCAGTGTCGGGCGGAAGCCTGTATCGCAAGTCGTCTTTCCTGCTCGATTCGCTCGGCACGCAGGTGTTCGCGCCGCAGGTCGGCATTCGCGAGGAACCGCATCTGCCCCGCGCGCGCGGCAGCGCGCCATTCGACAACGAAGGCGTCGCGACCTGCTCGCGCGACATCGTCGTCGACGGCATCCTGCGCGGCTACTTCCTCGGCAGCTACTCGGCGCGCAAGCTCGGCATGCAGTCGACGGGCAACGCGGGCGGCGCGCACAACCTCGTCGTCCCCGGCACCGACGATTTCGATGCGCTGCTCGCCCGGATGGGCCGCGGTCTCTTCGTGACCGAGCAGCTCGGGCAGGGCGTCAATCCGGTGACCGGCGATTTCTCGCGCGGCGCCGCGGGATTCTGGATCGAAAACGGCGCGATCGCGTATCCGGTCGAGGAGATCACGATCGCGGGCAACCTGCGCCGGATGTTTCGCGACATCATCGGGCTCGGCAACGACATCGACCGCCGCGGCTCGCGCTACATCGGGTCGGTCCTCGTGTCGCAGATGACGATCGCGGGTAGCTGACGCATTCCGGACGCTCGCGGCTTAACGACGATTCCGCGATGATCGATCCCGTCTTCGAATGGTTGCGGCACCTGAAGGATCCGCTGCGCAATCCCGCGCAGGTGCGCCGCTTCATCACGAAGCTTCCCGATCGCGACGTGCTCGAAGTGCAGCGCATCTCGCTCGAGCTGCTTGCGAACTTCCCGCTCGGCGGACGCGACGTGACGGCGCCGCAGCTCGAGGCGCTGCTCGCGCTCGACGCGAGGCTCGAGCCGATCATCCTCGATCTCACGCGTCAGTACACGGCGAACTACCAGAAGAGCTCGACCGTCGAGTCGCGGCTCTGGCATGCGGTGTTCGATCTCGTGAAGGCCTTCATCGGCGCCTACAACGCGGTGCTGCAGGGCGGCTTCTCGCACGCGGAGAATCGCCGCTGGCGCGCGATCCTGCCGTGGGCACTGGTGCGCCTGATGCTTTACCGCGGGCTCGACGGCAAGTTCCGCCTGTTCCGCTACAGCCACTGGATTCCCGCGCAATGGCGCGATTTCCACGAAACGTACGAGCTCGCGCGCGCACGCTCGTGGCATCGCGAGCAGCTCGTGTTCGGCGCCGGCGGATTCTCCAAACCCGGCATCAGCGTCGAGCAGGTGTACCTCGACATGCTGCTTCTGATGCGACTCGACTCGGGCAACTTCACGCCCGACCAGGTCGAATGGGTCTCGAGCCAGCTCGCCGACTGGGCACCTGCGTTGTCGCTCACGCCCGTCGCGTCCGAGAGCGCCGGCTTCTACGTCGATCTCGCGGGCGCGCACGGGCTCCATCGACGCGACACGAAGCCGCACGTCGGGGGCAACCTCATGTACGTCGACACCGGCCCCGTGTACATGCGCATCGTCGAGCGGCTCCGCTGGCTTCCGGAGACCGACGACGAGAAGGCGCCGCCCGGCGACCTTCCGGCGCGCGAGCAGCGCCTGCTGCTGATGCGCCTCGCCGCGCTGTTCGGTCCCGACGCGCTCGCGCATGCGCCGCGCGCATCGCGCCGCAGCGCCGACGAGCACGTGCGCGTCGTCAGCGGTTTGCATGCGTTGACGCGCGCGGTCGCCGAGATCGACCGGCTGCCCGATTCGGTGCGTACGCCGGGCATCGTCGCGAGCTACGACGAGGCGACGCTGATCGATCCCGGCATCAACCCGGCGTCGATCGAGCGCCGCGTCCGCGGCACGCGCTGGAAAATGGTCGATCGCAGCGAAAGCGGCTGCCGGTTGATGGCGCCGGCGAAGGAGGCGCCGGCGAAGCTCGGCGAGTTGCTGGCGATCAACGACGGCGTCAACTGGATTCTCGGCGTCGTGCGCCGGATGCAGCGCCAGCAGGTCGACGAGATGACCGTCGGCGTCGAGATCATCGCGCGGCGCCTCGTGCGCGTATTGATGCGAAGCTGGGCGGCGCCGGCCGACACGTCGCGCGCCGTGCACGACCGGCCGTTCTTCGGCATCTACCTCCCGGCCGCACCCGAGAACCGGCAGTCGTCGCAGCGAAGCCTGATCGGCCCTGACGACCGCTTCACGCCGGGCGGCATGATCGAGCTCGACACCGGCAGCGCGCGTTACCTGATCCGCTTCACGCAGACGCTCGAGCGCCAGACGGGCTGGACGTGGACGCTGTTCAACGCGGTGCGCAAGCTGTCGACGTAGCGGCGCCGCGCTGACGACGTCATCGCCCCCCAGACGACGCAACCGGGGCAAACCCTGACGCGCGCGCAGACGGACTGCTAGAATCGAGCGGCTCGCGCCGGCCCCTGCTGGCCGCGTCTTCGGGAGAGAGAGGCGGGTCCGAACGCGGGTTCGACTAAGCACGACAACCGTCGGCAGGGCCGGCAATTCAAGAGGAGAAACGGGATGGAACGTCGTTCGTTCATCAAGCACGCCGGGCTCGCCGGCATACTCGCAGCCGGTTCCGCGCCGGCGTTCGCGCAATCGGCCCCCGAGGTCAAGTGGCGGATGGCGGCGAGTTGGCCGAAGAGCCTCGATACGCTCTTCGGCGGCTGCGAATTCATCGCCAAGCGCGTCGCCGCGTCGACCAACAACAAGTTCCAGATCCAGACGTTTGCCGGCGGCGAGATCGTGCCGGCGTTCGGCGTCGTCGATGCCGTGCAGAACGGGACCGTCCAGTGTGCGCACACCGCGCCGTACTACTTCTTCGGCAAGGATCCGACGTTCGCGCTCGGCTGCGCGCTTCCGTTCGGGATGAACTACCGCCAGCAGAACGCGTGGATGTACCATGGCGGCGGCCTCGAGCTGATGCGCGAGTTCTACAAGGATTACAACATCATCAGCTTCCCGGCCGGCAACACGGGCACGCAGATGGGCGGCTTCTTCCGCAAGGAGATCAAGACGCCGGCCGACTTCAAGGGACTCAAGATGCGCATCGGCGGCACCGGGGGCCTGCCGCTGCAGAAGCTCGGGCTCGTGCCGCAGCAGATACCGGGCGGCGACATCTACCCGGCGCTCGAGAAGGGAACGATCGACGCGGCCGAATGGGTCGGTCCGTATGATGACGAGAAACTCGGGCTGTACAAGGTCGCGAAGTACTACTACTACCCGGGCTGGTGGGAAGGCGGGCCGGAGCTCGACCTCTACGTCAACATCAAGGCGTACAACGACCTGCCCAAGGACTACCAGTCGATCCTCGAATCGGCGTGCGCCGAAGCGAACTCGGACATGATGGCGAAGTACGACGCGCTGAATCCGCCGGCGCTCAAGCGGCTGATCGGTGCCGGTGTCCAGCTGCGGCCGTTCTCGAACGAGATCATGGCGGCCTGCTACAAGGCGACGACGGAGGTCTACGACGACATCGCCACCAAGAATGCCAAGTTCAAGAAGGTGTACGAGCCGTGGAAGAAGTTCCTCTTCGACGAGATCGCGTGGTTCCAGGTCGCCGAGAACCGCTTCGACAACTTCATGATCGCGGCGAGCCGGATGTCGCAGCGCGCGCCGGGCAAGTAGTTACCCGGCCGTCTCGCGCCAACGAAAAGCCCCGCTTCGGCGGGGCTTCGTTTTGGGGGCATGGACCTGTTGCGCGGGTGGGCGGGTCGTGAACGAGTTTTGCGAGGCGAAAATCGTCTTCGACGCCACGCCCGTCCAAGCTACTTGGAGGGCGCGGGTGCCGTTCCCTTCATCTGCTCCTCGAGCGCACGCTCCATCGACTGCGTCTGATCGTCGGTGGACGGTGCCGCGCTCTCCGGCGCCTGCGACTTCGGCTCGTCCTTCGATGCCGGCTCGCTGCCACCGCCGCCGAATGCGCGCTCGAGCGCCTTTTCGGCATTCTCCTGCTCGCTCCCGCCGGCGGGCGCCTGTCCGCCGCCCTTGGCGCCGTCGGGGAAGGCCGGCGCTTCCTCGGGCACGATGATCTCGATCTTGTTGATGTCGTATTTCGCCACGCCCGACTTGTAGACGAGCACCATCTGCGGAAACCCGATCACCAGACCCACCATCAGGATCTGGATCAACACGAACGGCACCGCACCCCAGTAGATCTGTCCGGTCGTGACGCCCCTCGTCAGCTTCTTCGACACGCGATCGATGTAGTCCTTCGCCGGCGCCACGCTGCGAAGGTA
>DATNGN010000093.1:0-29465 GCA_035605875.1 Casimicrobiaceae bacterium | reverse complement strand
CGCAACGGTACCGCATCGCGTGTCGCTCGCGTGGCATCCGTCGCGATCCGTACGCGACCAGCCGACGGTAACGCCGCCGGCCGTACATGCGGGCGAGCGATGGACGCTGACGGTGCGGCTCAAGCGTCCGCACGGCAACGTCAATCCGCACGGGTTCGATCTCGAAGCGTGGCTTCTCGAGCACGATTTGCGCGCGACGGGCTATGTACGGGGCGATGCGGCGAACGCGCGCGTCGACGCCTTCGTCGGCCGGTTCGGCGATTACGTGCAGCGGGCACGCGAGCGCGTGCGCGAGCGCATCGGCGACGCGTTGCCCGTTGCGCGCTATCGCGGCGTTCTCGTGGCGCTCGCGATCGGCGACCAGCGCGCAATACCCGAGGCGCAATGGGCGGTCTTCAACAAGACCGGCATCACGCATCTCGTCTCGATCTCCGGCTTGCACGTGACGGCGTTCGCCGCCCTCGCCGGGGTGGTGGCGCTTGCGCTGGCCCGGCGGAGCGCGGCGCTGACGCTGCGCGTGCCCGCGCGCAAGGTCGCGGCGTTGACGGGCGCCATCGTTGCATTCGGCTACGTGCTGCTCGCCGGCGCCGAGGTGCCGGCCGTGCGCACGTTGCTGATGCTCGTCGTCGCTGCGTTCGGCCTGTGGCTGGGGCGTCCGGGCACGGCGTCGCTCGTGTGGCTCTGGTCGCTCGTCGCAGTGCTGCTCTGGGATCCGTGGGCGGCTCTCGCGCCCGGCTTCTGGCTCTCGTTCGGGGCGGTCGGCCTGCTGCTGTACGCCGGCAGCAATCGCCTGCACGTCGCATCGTCGGGGCGGTGGCCGGCGCGCATCGGCGAGTCGTTGCGCGAGTCGGCACACGCGCAGTGGGTCGTCACGATCGGGCTCGTGCCGGGAACCCTCGCGCTGTTCCAGCAGGTGTCGGTCGTCTCGGCGCTCGCCAACGCGATCGCGATCCCGGTCGTCACGCTGGGCGTCGTTCCGCTCGCGCTCTTCGGCATCGTCGTGCCGATCGACGCGCCGTGGATCGTCGCGCACGCGGTGCTGTCGTTGCTGATGCGCTATCTCGAATGGCTCGCGGCGCTGCCGCTTGCCGCATGGACGTCGCACGCACCACGCGGCTGGACGATCGCCGTCGCGGTGGCCGGCATCCTGTGGCTGATCGCACCGCGCGGCGTGCCGGGACGCGTGCTCGGCGCCGTATGGATGCTGCCGATGGCGCTGCTGCTGCCGCCCGGCGTCGCCGAAGGCGGCCTGCGAATGATCGTGCTCGACGTCGGCCAGGGGCTTGCCGTGCTGGTCGTCACCGCGCATCACGCGCTGCTCTACGACACGGGTCCGCGTTTCAACGAAGCGGTCGACGCCGGTGGCCGCATCGTCGTGCCATTCCTCCGCGCAACGGGCATCGCGCGTCTCGACGCGCTGATCGTCAGCCATGCCGACAGCGACCATTCCGGCGGCGCGCTGTCGATCTTGCATGCGCTGCCCGTCGGTCGCGTCGTGTCGTCGTTACCCTACGACCATCCGATCGTCGCGCACAATGCACGCGCACCGCCCGCCATGCGCTGCATGGCCGGGATGCGCTGGACGTGGGATGGCGTCGACTTCGAGATCGTCCATCCCGTTGCATCGGCGTATGCCGACGCCGCGCGCAAGAGCAACGACCTTTCGTGCGTGCTGCACGTCACGTCCCGCGGCGGCAATGCGCTGCTGACCGGCGACATCGAAGCGGCGTCCGAAGCGGAATTGCTCGCGCGCGGCGAGCCCATCGTCGCCGACGTGCTCGTCGTGCCGCACCACGGCTCGCGGACGTCGTCGACGCCGGCATTCATCGCGGCGATCGCGCCGCGCTTCGCGGTGATCGCGGCCGGTTACCACAATCGGTTCGGTCATCCGCGGCGCGAAATCGTCGCGCGGTACGCGCAGGCAGGAGCCGCACGGCCGCGCACCGATCTCGGCGGCGCGATCAGCGTGACACTCGTTCCCGGCGCGCCGATGAGCGTGACGGCCGAGCGCGAGGGAGCAAGGCGCTACTGGTACGACGTACCGCCGACGTAGCCGCCCAGTCGACGTGGCCGCTCAGTCGACGTGGCCCGCTGGTCGGCGTAGCGCGTCAGTCGACGTAGCGGCCGATGCGCACCGCCGTCTCGCCCTGTTTCGGCCGGCGCGCGGGCATGATCAGCACCGAGTCAGCGTACGGTGTGCGAATCTCGCGTGCGCCGTCGCGCGCGAGCAAGGTGCCTGCGCGCTCGATCGTCATCATTCCCTTGACGGGCAACTCGAATGCGAACGTTTCGCTCGCGATCGTCACGACATCGGTGATCTCGATCACGCGCTGCGGCGGCGGATCGTACGCGGCGAGCAGCGGGTCGACGAACGCGTGATCGACGACGTCGAAATGGCGCAGGAAGCGCAGCATGCACTGCTGCGCGACCCGGGGCGAATGCCGCTCCCAATGCTGGCCGCATTCGACGAGCAGCGCGCTCCGTGCATCGTCGGGGTCGTCGAAGCCGGCGTAATCGCGAAGGCGCTTCCCCGCCCGGTGGCCTTCGTCGACGACGATGTACTGCGGCATGCCGAGCGCGCGCGCGAGATCGACGCCCTTCCTGTGGCGCCCGGCGAGCGCGAGCGCGGGACACGGATCGGTCATCGAATGGAGATCGAGCAGGCAATCGGTCGTATCGTAGAGCGGGCGCAGCTGGCGCGCACGCGCAAGCTCGCGCGACCGACGCTCGCTGTCGAGCACCGATTCGTCCCAGATGCGGTTGAAGTCCTCGTCGATGCAGCGCGCCGCATACGGGTCGGCCACGTCGAACGATTCGTAGGCGGCGGCGTTCGCGAAAATCAGCGTCAGCGTGCCGCGCGTCGGGCGCACGCCGTGGCGCAGCAGCCAGTCGAGCGCAGTGGCTCCGCACACTTCGTTGCCATGCGTCAGTGCCTGTACCGTCACGCGCGGCCCGCTCGTCGGCGCATCGAAGCGCCATACGTACGGTACGCCGATGTTGCCGCGCGCCCAGCGCGAGATGTCCGGCAACGCGACGTCGATGCGAGGCGCCGGATTCGCGCCTTGCGGCGGCTCTGCAGCGGTCATTCGACGCAAACGTGCTGCGCGAGCCTGCGCATGAACGCTTCGCAGCGCGCAAGCTGCTCGAGGCGTACCCATTCGTTCGGCTGATGCGCCTGCTCGATATGGCCGGGGCCGCAGATCACGGCCGGCATCGACGCGCCGTGGAAGAGTGCGGCTTCGGTTCCGTACGACACCTTGTGCCGGGTGTTCGAGCCGCTGCAATCGTGCGCGATGTCGAGCACGGCGCTTTGGTCCGCATTGTCGAAGCCCGGCATCTCCGACAGCGCGTCGAACTCGATGGAGGTTCCGGGATCGACTGCCTTCATCGCCGGCACCAGCGAATCGGCGTAGGCACGGAGCCGCGCGAAGAACGCGTCGGGATCATCCATCGGCAGGTGTCGGATCTCGAACTCGAACATGCAGTCGCGCGGGACGATGTTGAGCGCGGTGCCGCCGTGAATCACACCCACGTGCAGCGTCGTGAACGGGACGTCGTACGCGGGGTCCTGCCGGTGCCCGTCGCGCAGTTCGCGTGCCCGCTCGGAGATCCACGTCACGAGGTCGCATGCGATCTGCACCGCATTGACGCCGCGCGGCGTCAACGCCGAATGCGCTTCGTGGCCGCGCACCCGGCAGCGCCACGTCCTGCGGCCCTTGTTCGCGACGACGAGCTGCATCCCGGTCGGCTCGCCGATGATGCAGCCGGCCGGCGTCACGCCTCGCGCGTTCACGTCGGCGATCAGCCGGCGCACGCCGATGCAGCCGATCTCCTCGTCGTACGAAAGCGCGAAGTGCAGCGGACGCGCGAGACCTAGGCGGACGAACTCGGGCACGAATGCGAGGCCGATCGCCGAGAAGCTCTTCATGTCGGCGACGCCGCGGCCGTGCAGGCGATCGCCGACGAGCGTCGCCTCGAACGGGTCGGTGTCCCATGGCTGCCCGTCGACGGGCACGACGTCGGTATGCCCCGACAGCACGATGCCGCGGTCGGTCGTGTTGCCGTCGCGCGCAGGCAGCGTCGCGAACAGGTTCGCCTTGCGCCGCTCGTCGTCGAACGTGAGGGTCGTCAGCGCGCCGAAGCCTTCGAGATAGCCGCGCACCCATTCGATCAGTTCGAGATTCGAATCGCGGCTCACCGTGGGAAACGCGACGAGCCGGCGAATCATCGGGTAGCCGACGAGGTTGTCGGCGCGCACCGATGTCAGCTCGTCAGGAGTGGCGTGGTGCGTCGCGGACACTCGACGACCCTCTGCGCCTCGCGTCGCGGGACTGATTCGCGCGGCTGATCGGTCGTCCACCATGGCAAATGGGAGGATAGCACCGCCGCGCGCCGAATGAACCGTGTGAGCGCCCGCGCATCCAATCCTCATCGTCGCGTTGCTCGAGGAGAGCGGCATGCTCGTGCGCATCGTCTCGTTGTTCGTGCTCGCAACCGCCTTGACGGCATCGAGCGCGTTCGCGCAGGGCCTGCCGCTCGAGCGCATTCGGCTGCCGCAGGGATTCACGATCGAATTGCTGGCACGCGTGCCGGGCGCGCGGGAGATGACGTTCGGCTCGCGTGGGACCCTCTTCGTCGGCTCGGTCGACGGCACCGTCTACGCGGTCACGACCGACGGCGGCAGCGGCGCCGAGGCGAAGGTGCGCAAGATCGCCTCGGGATTGCGCCAGCCGGTCGGCGTCGCGTTTCGCGACGGCGCGCTCTACGTGTCGGCGGTGAGCCGCATCGTGCGCCTGCCCGACATCGAATCGCATCTCGATCATCCGCCCGCGCCGGTCGTCGTCTCCGAAAAGTTTCCGACCGACGGACATCACGGCTGGAAATTCATCGCGTTCGGACCCGACGGCAAGCTCTACGTGCCCGTCGGCGCGCCGTGCAACGTCTGCGAACCCGATCGCGACCGCTACGCGAACATCATGCGGATGAACGCCGACGGAACGGACCTCGAGGTGTATGCGCGTGGCATCCGCAACACGGTCGGTTTCGACTGGGACCCGCTTACGCGCGAGCTTTGGTTCACGAACAACGGCCGCGACAACATGGGCGACGACATCCCGCCCGACACGCTCAATCATGCGCCGAAGCCCGGGCTCGATTTCGGCTTCCCGTATTGCCATGCCGGCACGATCGCCGATCCCGAGTTCAAATCGGCGAAGCCCTGCTCGGCGTTCGCGCCGCCGGCGCAGCGGCTCGGCGCCCACGTGGCCTCGCTCGGCATGCGTTTCTACACGGGCACGCAGTTTCCGCAGCAGTACCGGAACCAGATCTTCATCGCCGAGCACGGCTCGTGGAACCGCAGCTCGAAGGTCGGCTATCGCGTCACGCTCGTGCGGCTCGACGCGAACCGGCGCCCCGTGTCGTACGAGCCGTTCGCCGAGGGCTGGCTGCAGGGACAACGGGCCTTCGGCCGGCCCGCCGATGTCGCGGTCGCGCCCGACGGATCGCTGCTGATCGCAGACGATACCGCCGGTGCCGTCTATCGCGTTCGCTATCGCGGCTGAACGCGACCTGGCGGACGATCAGTAGCGCCCGTAGACCGGGCGGCCGTAGACGGGACGCCCGTAGACCGGACGGCCGTAGAAGCGGTGCGGCGCGCGATAGACGACACGTGCACGCGGCGCGTAATACACGACCCGCGGCGGCGCATAAACGACCGGTGGCGGGACATAAACCGGCTGCGGCGCGACGTAGACAGGTGCGGGCGCATAGTAGGGCGCGCCGACGACGACGCCCGGCACGCCGATCGACAGACTGAAGAAGCCGCGGGCCTCGGCTGCCGATGCGAAAGCCACTGCAGCGGCGGCGAGGGCGCCGGCCAGGACGATTTGCTTGGTACGGCTTGGCATGATGCGTCTCCTGAATCGGGCAAAATGTGACCTGCTCGCGAATCTCCGGTTCCGCTCGCGGCCGTCGCCCGAACAACGCCGCTTCGCGTGCCGTCGTTGACCACCGGGCTGTCACGTAGCGAATTGTTACAGCGCGCGCATTTGAACGTCCACTTCAACTCGACCATGAACGCTCCCGAACGTCGCTGGCCCGCTCTCGACATTGCGCCGCAGCACTTCATCGGCAACCGCCTCGTCGACGCGAGTGACGGTCGCACGTTGCCGATGGTCGATCCGTCCGACGGCGCCCCGTTCGCGGCGATCGCGCGCGGGACCGGCGCCGACGTCGACGGGGCGGTCAAGGTGGCGCAGCGTGCGCGCGACGGCACATGGGGCGCGCTTGCGCCGGTCGAGCGCGGGCGCCGGCTCGCGGCGGTTTCGCGCGCGATCATCGATCATGGCGACGAGCTCGCATCAGTCGAGGCGCGCGATTGCGGCAAGCCGTTCGCGCAGGCACGCGCCGACGTCGCTGCGTGTGCGCGCTATTTCGAGTTCTATGCGGGCGCGCCCGACAAGCTCCACGGCACGACGATTCCGTACGCCGACGGATACGCGGTGCTGACGTGGCGCGAGCCGCACGGCGTGACCGGCCACGTGATTCCGTGGAACTATCCGCTGCAGATCTTCGGGCGATCGGTCGGCGGCGCGCTGGCTGCCGGCAACGCGTGCGTCGTCAAGCCCGCCGAGGACGCGTGCCTGTCGCTGCTTCGCGTTGCGCAGCTCGCAGCGGCGGCGGGATTGCCCGAAGGGGCGCTCAACATCGTCACGGGACTCGGCTCCGAAGCGGGCGCGGCACTCGTCGCGCATCCCGGCATCGCGCATCTGTCGTTCACCGGGTCGCCGGCGACCGGTGCAACCGTTGCCGCCCTCGCGGCGCAGCGGCATTGCCCGGTCACGCTCGAGCTCGGCGGCAAATCGCCGCACATCGTGTTCGCGGACGCCGACGTCGACGCGGCGTTGCCCGCGATCGTCAATGCGATCGTGCAGAACGCGGGCCAGACGTGCAGCGCAGGGTCGCGTCTTCTCGTCGAGCGCGCGATCTACGAGCCGCTGCTCGCGCGCCTCGGCGAGCGATTCGCGCAGCTCGTCGCGGCACCGGCGCTGGCCGATCGCGATTGCGGACCGCTGATCCGCGAATCGCAGCTCGCGCGGGTGCGCGGCTTTCTCGACGATGCGAAACGAAGCGGCATCGCCACGGTTGCGACCGGACGAATCGCCGACGACGCGCCGCGCAACGGCTATTACGTCGCGCCGACCCTCTTGCGCGACGTACCGGCCGCTCACCGCCTCGCGTGCGACGAAGTGTTCGGTCCCGTGCTGGCCGCGATGCCGTTCGACGACGAGGCGCACGCGATCGCGCTGGCGAACGGCACCGACTACGGGCTGGTCGCGGGCGTCTGGACGCGCGATGGCGGACGGCAGCTGCGGATGGCGCGCGCGCTTTCGAGCGGACAGGTATTCGTCAACAACTACGGGGCGGGTGGCGGCGTCGAGCTGCCGTTCGGCGGCGTCAGGCATTCGGGGTACGGACGCGAGAAGGGCTTCGAGGCGCTCTACGCGTTCACGACGCTGAAGACGGTCGTGCTGCGGCATGGCTGACGCGGCGGCCGAGCGGCCGTTCTCGATCGCGCAGCTCGCGCAAAAGCTCGTCGGACGCGCGGTCATCTTCGCGCTCTTTCCCGTGATGCTGTCGCAGGCGTTCGCGTTGCGCCGGCATGCGCTGACGCTCGTGCCCGCGGTCGGGCCGGGCGCCGGCAGGATCGGCCGCGGCGAGCCGCTGCACTTTCTCGCGATCGGCGATTCGATCATCGCCGGCGTCGGTGCGCGCCGCATCGAGCGCTCGACGGTCGTGCACGTGGCGCGCTTCATGTCGGGGCGCCTTGCGCGCGAGATCAACTGGCATGCGACCGCAATCATCGGCGCGGGTGCGCGGAAGGTGCGCCGCGATGCCGTGCCGCAACTGCCGTCGCATCCGTTCGACGTGATCCTGCTGTCGGTCGGCGTCAACGACGTGCTGAAGCTCGAGCGGAGCGGACGCTTTCGCCGTCAGTTGCTGAAGCTTGTCCGGGAGCTGCGCCGGCACTCGCCCGATTCGGTGATCGGTTACGTCGGCCTGCCGCCGCTCGACGAATTTCCGAAGTTGCGGCGGCCGTTGCGCTGGATCGTCGGGCGGCGTGTCCGGCGCTTCGACAGCGTTGCGCGCGAGGCGATCGCCCGCGTGCCGAACGCGATGCACATTCCGATGCGCGTTTCGCCGCGTGCGCACATGTTCGCGGACGACGGGTTGCATCCGACCGAGCCCAGTCAACGCCGGCTCGCGAGGATCATCGCCGACGCGATGACGCCGCATCTTTCGATGGCCGCGATCGGCGGCACACGCGGTTCGCATCGTCCCGATCGCCAACAGCGGGGAAGCGAAGGATGAGACTGAAGGACAAGATTGCGATCGTCACCGGAGCGGCATCGGGCTTCGGCGCCGGCATCGCCACGCGCTTCGCGCGCGAAGGCGCGCGCGTCGTCGTGAACGACCTGCACGCCGACGCTGCGCGTCGCACCGTCGACGCGATCGAGCGCGAAGGCGGGCGTGCGATCGCGTGCGCCGGCGACGTGTCGAACGATGGCGACGTTGCGCGACTTGTCGCAGCGGCCCTCGATGCGTTCGGAAGGCTCGACGTCGTCGTCAACAATGCGGGCACGACGCATCGCAACCAGCCGATGCTCGACGTCCCGGAAGCGCTGTTCGACCGCATCTACCAGGTGAACGTGAAGAGCCTCTACCTGACCGCGAAGCATGCGGTGCCACATTTCCGTGCGCAGAAGAGCGGCGCGCTCATCACGATCGCGTCGACGGCCGGCGTGCGGCCGCGTCCCGGACTCACCTGGTACAACGGCAGCAAGGGTGCGGCGATCGTCACGTCGCGCTCGATGGCCGCCGAGCTCGCACCGGACAACATTCGCGTCAACGTCATCAACCCGGTCGCAGGCGAAACGGGGTTGCTCGCGGATTTCATGGGCGAGGACACGCCGCAGAAGCGGGCGCAGTTCGTCGCGACGATTCCGCTCGGGCGGCTGTCGCAGCCATCGGACGTTGCAACGGCCGCCGTGTTCTTCGCGTCCGACGAAGCGGCATTCATCACCGGCGCCTGCCTCGAAGTCGACGGGGGTCGTTGTATTTGAGTGATCGCGTCGAGATGCGGACGTCGGCAGCCACCGACTCCGCGCGAATGACGCTGCTGCTCGGCGCGCTGATCGCGGCCGCGCCATTCGCGATGGACGTCTACCTCGCGTCGATGCCGTCGATGACGCGCGCGCTGCATGCGTCGACGGCCGAGGTGCAGCTCACGTCGTCCGTCGACATGTACGGAAAATCGTCTCCGACCCTGCTTCGGTGGCATCAGCCGACGATGCCTTTGGCGCGCAAATCGGCGATCGTCGCCACGTCGTAACCGAGATCGCGCAGGACGTCGTCGGTGTGCTCGCCGAGCCGCGGGCCTCCGCCGTCGAAGCCTCCGGGCGTGGCCGACAGCTTCGGCACGACGCCGGGTACCGCGAGATGCGATCCGTCGCCCAGTTCGATCTCGCGGATCATCTCGCGCGCGGCGTATTGCGCATCGGCGACGATGTCGCGGATCGTGTAGATCTTCGACGCCGGCACGTCGGCCGCCTGCATCGCGGCGACGATGTCGTCGGGTGCGCGTTGCGAGGTCCACTGCTCGATCTCGCCGTCGAGCCACTGCTGGCGCGCGGCGCGGCCGTCGTTTCGCGCAAGCGACGCATCGGTCGCGAGATCGTCGCGTCCCATCGCGCGACACAGGCGCTGGAAGATCGAATCGCCGTTCGCGGCGATCAGCACGAAGCTGCCGTCGGCGCAACGGTACGCCGACGTCGGCGCGATGCCCGGCAGGATCGAGCCGGTGCGCTCGCGGACGACGTCGAAGCGATCGAACTCCGGCAGCATCGATTCCATCACCGAGAACACCGCTTCGTACAGCGCGACGTCGACGATTTGCCCGCGACCGTTTTTAAGCCGCGCTTCGAGCGCCATCATCGCGCCGATCACGCCGTAGAGCGCGGACAGCGTATCGCCGATCGAAACGCCGACGCGCGACGGCGGACTGTCGGGAGTTCCGGTCACGTAGCGCAGACCGCCAACCGCCTCGCCGATCACGCCGAAGCCGGGACGCTCGCGATACGGGCCCGTTTGCCCGTAGCCTGAGACGCGCACCATGACGAGTCCGGGGTTCTCGGCGGCGAGCGACTCGTACGACAGATTCCAGGCCTCGAGCGTCCCGGGACGGAAGTTCTCGACGAGGATGTCGGCACGAAGCGCGAGCGCTCGCGCGATCGCCTGTCCTTCAGGCTTGCGCAGGTCGACAGCGACCGATCGCTTGTTGCGCGACTGCACGTGCCACCACAGCGACGTGCCGTTCTCCACGTAGCGCCAGGTGCGCAACGCATCACCCGTGCGCGGCGGCTCGATCTTGACGACGTCGGCGCCGAACTCGGCGAGGATTTTCGCGCAGAAAGGTCCGGCGATCAGCGCGCCCATCTCGAGCACGCGGATGCCGGCGAGCGGACGATTCGACGCCGTGATAGTCGTCACGAAGGCGATCCAACGAGGGGACGAGCAGCGACGATTATACGGAGGGTCGACCCGCGTGCCGACGCTCTGCACGCCGCGTGCGAGAATCGCGGCGCCGATCCGGGACATGCCGATGCTCGCAGCCTTCGACCGCCGCCTGCTTGCCGTCAACCGCGCGCTCATCGTCGTGCTGCTCGCCGCGATGGCGCTGATGGTTTTCGCGAACGTCGCGTTGCGCTTTCTCACCGATCACTCGATCCTGTGGGTCGAGGAGGCGTCGCGTTACACGATGGTCTGGCTCACGTTCCTCGGTGCCGGGCTCGTCATGCGTTATGGCGGGCACATCGGGATCGATACGCTCGAGCAGCTTTCGCCCCGGTTCGCGCCGATGATTCGGGGCGCGGTCTTCGCGCTGCTCGCCATCTTCTTCTGCGTGATGATCGTCGTCGGCATTCGCTACGCGATCCTCACGTGGGCGCAGACGACGCCGGTTCTCGAATGGCCGATCGGCGCGATCTACCTCGCCATGCCGATCGGATCGGCGCTGATGCTCATTCATCTCGCGGTGATGGCGCGCGGCTACGTCACTCGGCGAGAGTTGCTGGGCGACGGCGAGTTCGATGCCGATGCTGCCTTAGGATGAAACGCGGCCCGGCATGGTAACGGTCCTCTTCGTTGCGTGCATCGTGCTGCTCGCGCTCGGCGTGCCGGTCGCATTCGCGTTGGGCGGCGGTACCCTGGCCGCAATGCTGTGGCAGCACGTGCCGCTGGTCGCGCTGCCGAAGTACGTCTTTTCCGGCATCGATCTCTTTGCGCTCGAGGCGGTGCCGTTCTTCATCCTGACTGCCGAGTTGATGACCGGCGGCGAGCTGTCGGCGGTGCTGTTGCGTTTCGCGTCGCAGTTCGTCGGCCGCTTTCGCGGTGGCATGGGACACACGAACATCCTGACGCTCACGTTCTTTTCCGGCATCTCCGGCTCCGCGCTGGCGGACGCCGCGGGGCCTGGCGCGATCATGATCCGGATGATGCGCGACGATGGCTACGACGCCGGTTATGCGGCGGCCTTGACATCGGCGACGTCGATCCTCGGTCCGATCATTCCGCCGTCGATCAGCGTCATCATCTACGCGCTCGCCTATCCCGACGTGAATCTCGTCGGCCTGCTGATCGCGGGCGTCGTGCCGGGGATGCTGATCGCGATCGCGATGGCGACCATCAATCACGTGATCTCGGTGCGGCGCAATTACCGTGGTGCGACCGCACACCTCGGTTGGCGCGACTACCTGCGCAACACCTGGCGCGCGCTGCCGGCGCTCGTGCTGCCGGTGCTGATTCTCGGCGGAATCGCGTCGGGCGCCTTCACGCCGACCGAGGCGTCGGTCGTCGCCGTGTTCTACGCGCTGTTCGCCGGCCGCGTCATTTACCGGACGCTTTCGTGGCGCATGCTGCCGTCGATTCTCGCGCGCTCGGCGCTGATGACGGCGTCGGTGCTGCTGATCGTCGGCATGTCGGCGGCGTTCGCGTGGGTGCTCACCGTGTCGCGCGTGCCGCAGAACCTGACCGATTGGATCATCGGCATGCAGCTGCCGCCGCTCGCGTTCCTGTTCGCCGTGAACGTGCTGCTGCTCGCGTTCGGCATCTTCATCGAGCCGCTGCCGGGAATCGTCGTGCTGGTGCCGATCCTCGCGCCGATCGCACACGCGCTCGGCATCGACGACCTGCAGTTCGGCATCGTCGTGATCGTCAACCTGACGATGGGCATGATCACGCCGCCGGTCGGCGGCTTGCTTTTCGTGACGTCGATCGTCGCCCGCGTACCGCTCGCGCGCCTGGTCAGGGAGCTGTGGCCGTTCTTATGGGCTCAGCTCGCGGTGCTGGTGTTGCTGTCGCTGTTTCCCGTGCTCTCTTCGGGCTTGCCGAACCTTTTTGGTTACCGGTAACGTCGATCGAGTGCGGGCAGCGGACGGGCCGCGTCGCGCGCACCGAGTCCGCGGCCTTGGGAACACAAAACTATGGCGCTTTGTAGTTCCGAATACGGTCGATATTCTCCTGCCCGAATTTCTTCCCGAACTCCTTGAACGTCGGCCCGAGCACTTCCTCAAACTTCGCCTCGTCGGGATGCTCGACGATCTGCATCCCCTTCGCGCGAAGATCGGCGACCGCCTTCTTCTCGTCGGAGTCGATACGCGCACGGTTGGCCTTCACCGCCTCGATCGCCGCTTCATGGAACGCCTGCTTGTCGGCCGCCGACAGCTTGTCCCACTGCGCCTTGCTCATCAGGATCAGCGCCGGCGAATAGACGTGACGCGTGAGCGTCAGGTACTTCTGCACCTGATCGAGCTTCGCCGCCTCGATGACCGACAGCGGATTCTCCTGTCCGTCGACGGTGCCCTGCTGCAGCGCCGTGTACACCTCGGTGAACGCCATCGGCGTCGGAATGATCCCGAACGCCTTGTACGCCTGGATGTGCACGGGATTTTCCATCGTGCGCATCTTGAGGCCCTTGAGATCGGACGGCTCCTTCACCGGATGCTTGCTGTTCGTCATGTTGCGAAACCCGTTCTCGCCCCACGCGAGCGCCTCGATGCCCTTCGGCTCGAATTTGTTCAGCATCGCCTGGCCGATGGGACCATCCAGGACGGCACGTGCATGTGCGTAGTCGCGGAACAGGAACGGAATGTCGAGGATGGCGATCTCCGGCACGAAGTTCGGTACCGGCCCGGTCGACGTCATCGTCAGGTCCAGCGTGCCGAGTTGCAGCGCTTCGATCGACTCGCGCTCGGCGCCGAGCGCGCCCGAATAGAAGTTCTGGATCTTGTAGCGGCCGTTCGTGCGCTTCTCGACTTCGCGCGCGAACGTGTCGATCGCAACGCCGTAGTGCGAGTTCTGGGCGAGCGAGATGTTCATCTTGAGCGTCGTCTGCGCCATCGCGGGCGAAGCGGCGAACGGAACGAGCGCGAGCAGCGCGACGAGCAGCAGACGGATGTGACGCATCGCAGATTCTCCAGGCAGCCGAGCCGGCCGGTACGGCCGACTCGCGGGCGATTCTATCAAGTCGTGCCGCAGAGAAGCGCGCGGCCCGAACGTCGGAAGATGGATGCGCGTCCCACGCATTCCAAGGGGTTCGCCGGCCGGACTCGGCGCTCAGGGGCACTATGAAATAATCGATCATCACCGCTGCCCCGATGCTCGATCGCACCTTCACGTCGGCGCTCGCCGACATCGTTCCTTCCTCGGCGCTATTGACCGAGCCGGAAGACACGCGTCCATACGAATGCGACGGGCTCACGCTCTATCGCGAGCAGCCGGGCGCGGTCGTGTTGCCCGAGACCGAGCCGCAGGTCGTTGCGATCCTGAAGCTCTGCCAGGCAGCGCGCGTGCCGGTGGTTGCGCGCGGTGCGGGCACCGGCCTTTCGGGCGGCTCGCTCCCGGTGGCGACCGGCGTCGTTCTGTCGCTCGCGAAGTTTCGCCGCATCGTCGCGATCGATCCGATGGCGCGGACCGCAATCGTCGAGCCCGGTGTACGCAACCTCGCGATTTCCGAAGCGGCCGCGCCGTACGGTCTCTTCTACGCACCCGATCCGTCGTCGCAGATCGCGTGCTCGATCGGCGGCAACGTCGCCGAGAACGCCGGCGGCGTGCATTGCCTCAAGTACGGGCTCACCGTGCACAACGTGCGCAAGGTTCGCGGCGTACTGATCACGGGTGACATCGTCGAGTTCGGCGCCGATGCGCTCGACGCGCCGGGCTACGACCTGCTCGCGCTGGTCTGCGGGAGCGAGGGCCTGCTTGCGGTGATCACGCAGATCACCGTCAAGCTGCTGCCGAAGCCCGCGCTCGCGCAGGTCGCCCTTGCGGCATTCGACGACATCGGGAAAGCCGGCGCGGCGGTCGGCAACGTTATCGCGGCGGGCATCATTCCCGGCGGCCTCGAGATGATGGACCGCGACGCGACGCGCGCCGTCGAGCAGTTCGTGCACGCGGGCTATCCGCTCGACGCGGCCGCGGTGCTGCTCGTGGAAGCCGACGGTACACCGGTCGAGGTGGCCGCCGAGATGGGCGAGATCCGCGAAGTCCTCACGGCGAGCGGGGCGACCGAGATCCGCGTGTCGAACGACGAGGCGCAGCGCCTCCTGTACTGGTCGGGCCGGAAGGCGGCATTTCCGGCGGTCGGGCGCATTTCCCCCGATTACTACTGCATCGACGGCACGATTCCGCGCGCGGCATTGCCGGGCGTGTTGCGGCAGATCGAGATCTGGTCGCGCGAGTACGAGTTGCCTTGCGCAAATGTCTTCCACGCGGGCGACGGGAACCTGCATCCGCTGATCCTGTTCGACGCGAACAGGCCCGGCGACCGCGATCGCACCGTCGAATTCGGCGACCGCATCCTCGAGCTCTGCATCGAGGTTGGCGGCACGATCACCGGCGAGCACGGCGTCGGCGTCGAGAAGATCCGCGGCATGTGCGCGCAGTTCGCGCCGGCGGCGCTCGAGCGTTTCCTCGGCATCAAGCGGGCGTTCGACGTGCACGGCCTGCTGAATCCGGGCAAGGCGGTGCCGACGCTCGCACGCTGTGCCGAGTTCGGCGCGATGCATGTGCATCACGGCGCGTTGCCGCATCCCGAGTTGCCTCGGTTCTAGATCCCAATGTGAATCTGCGATGAATACGACGACCGATAAGGTGCGACCCGAAGTCGCCGCACTGACCGAACGCTTCCGGCGCGAGTACGGCGAACGCGCCATGACGAGCCACGCGATCCGCGAGCAGCATTCGCACGGCGAGGGGCTCGCCGATGCCGGCATGCCCGACATCGTCGTATTTCCAAAGACGAACGAGGAGGTCGCGTCGATCGTGGGCGTCTGCAACGCCGCACACATTCCGGTGATCGCGTTCGGCGTCGGCACGTCGCTCGAAGGGCACGTCGCGGCGCTCTACGGCGGCGTCTGCGTCGATCTTTCGCAAATGGACCGCGTGCTCGAAGTGAACGAGGCCGATCTCGACTGCCGCGTGCAGGCGGGCGTCACACGCGAGGCGCTCAATGCCGAGCTCAAGGGCACCGGCCTGTTCTTCCCGATCGATCCAGGCGCGAACGCGACGATCGGCGGCATGGCGTCGACGCGTGCGTCGGGTACGAACGCCGTGCGCTACGGCACGATGCGCGAGAACGTGCTCGGCCTGACCGTCGTCACCGCCGACGGCCGGATCGTTCACACGGGCGGACGCGCGCGCAAATCGAGCGCGGGTTACGACCTGACGCGGCTTTTCGTCGGGTCGGAAGGCACGCTCGGCATCATCACCGAAGTGCAGCTTCGCCTGTATGGACTGCCAGAGGCGATCTCGGCGGCCGTCTGCCAGTTCGGCGATCTGAAAGGTGCCGTCGACACGGTGATCGTCGCGATGCAGATGGGCATTCCCGTCGCACGGATCGAATTGCTGGACGACGTGCAGATGGATGCGTGCATTCGCTACTCGCAACTCGAGTTCGATCCGAAGCCGACGCTGTTCTTCGAGTTTCACGGAACCGAGGCGGGCGTGCGCGAGCAGGCCGAAATGATCGAATCGATCGCGGCCGAGCACGGCGGCAGCCGCTTCCAGTGGACGATCGCGCAGGAAGAGCGCTCGAAGCTGTGGAAGGCGCGTCACAACGCGTACTACGCGGCGCTCGCGCTGGCGCCGGGAAGCCAGGCGTTCGCGACCGACGCCTGCGTGCCGATTTCGCGACTCACCGAATGCGTGCTCGAAACGCAGGCCGACATCGCCGAAACGGGTCTCATCGCGCCGATCGTCGGTCATGTCGGCGACGGCAACTTCCATCTCGTCGTGCTGTTCGATCCTGCGAAGCCCGAGGCGCGCGCGAAGGCGGAAGGACTCGCTGCGCGCGTCAGCGCTCGCGCGATTCGCATGGGCGGCACATGCACCGGCGAGCACGGCATCGGCGTCCACAAGCTCGACGCACTCGTGGCCGAGCATGGCGATGCGGTCTCGCTGATGCAGGCGGTCAAGCGCGCGCTCGATCCAAACGACATTCTCAATCCGGGTAAGACGGTTCCCAGATCATGAAGCTCTACGTCGGCAACCGGAACTATTCGTCGTGGTCGCTGCGTGGCTGGCTCGTGACGAAGCTGTCGGGCGAGCCGTTCGAAACGGTTGACGTACCGCTCGACGACCTGGTGGCGAATCCGGGCCGCTACCCGTTCCTGCCATCGCGGCTCGTGCCGTGCCTGCATGACGGGGACGCGGTCGTCTGGGATTCGCTCGCGATCGCGCAGCATCTCGCCGAGCGCCATCCGCAGATGTGGCCCGACGATGCGCGCGCTCGTGCGTGGGCGCGCTCGATCAGCGCCGAGATGCATTCCGGATTCGCGACGCTGCGAAGCGAAATGACGATGTGCATTCGCGAGCGGGTCGATGTACGGCCGTGGTCTGCGGGCCTCTCGGCGAACATCGAGCGTGTGAGCTCGATCTTCGAGCAATCGCGCCGTCGCTTCGGGACCGGCGGCCCCTATCTGTGCGGCCGCTATTCGATCGCCGACTGCTTCTATGCGCCGGTCGCGTTTCGGTTCCGCACCTACGACGTGAAGCTCGGCGGTGTTGCCGGCGGTTATCTTGAAGCGCTGCTCGCGCATCCCGACGTCAAGGAATGGGAACGCGCCGCACTTGCCGAGACGACGATCATCGACGTCGACGAGCCGCGGCTCATTTATCGCGACAAGCTTGGCGCCCGCATCTGATCTCCGTTCTCCGACTTCTCGCATGGACATCGCCGTCGCCCGCCTCGAGGAGCGCATTCGCGCCGCGGTTGCCGATCGGCGGGCGCTGCGCATTCACGGCGGATGCACGAAGGACTTCTACGGCGACGCCGTTCGCGGCGAGCCGCTCGACGTGCGCGAGGTCAGCGGGATCGTGTCGTACGCGCCGGGGGAACTCGTGCTGACGGCGCGCGCCGGCACGCCGCTCGGCGAAATCGACGATGCACTGACGGCGCACGGCCAGATGCTGGCGTTCGAGCCGCCGCATCACGGTGCAGCGTCGACGCTCGGCGGCGTCGTCGCGAGCGGCTTCTCCGGTCCCCGTCGACCGCACGCCGGCGCCGCGCGCGACTTCGTGCTCGGCACGCGCGTGATCGACGGCACCGGAACGTCGCTCGCGTTCGGCGGCCAGGTGATCAAGAACGTCGCGGGCTTCGACGTGTCACGCCTGATGACCGGTGCGCTCGGCACACTGGGCGTCATCACCGAAATCTCGCTCAAATGCCTGCCGAAGCCGAAGGTCGAGACGACGCGCATCGTTCGCTGTGACGGCCCCGCGGCAATCCGCATCATGAACGAATGGGGCGGCAAGGCACTGCCGATTTCGGCGACGTGCTTTCACGCCGGCACGCTGCACGTGCGACTGTCCGGAGCGGCTGCCGCGGTCACCAGCGCCGCGGCGATCATCGGCGGCGAAGAGGTCGATGGCGGATCCTTCTGGCGCGCGCTTCGCGACCAGGCGCTCGACTATTTCCGGCCGGCGATGGATGGCGACGCGACGATGTGGCGCGTTTCGGTGCGCTCGACCGCGCCGTGGGCGCCGATGGAAGCGGACACTCTGGTCGAATGGGGCGGCGCGCTGCGCTGGCTCGTTTGCGCTACGCCGGTCGATTCGCGATCGGTGCGCGGATGGGCATCGGAGCACGGCGGCCATGCGACCCTCTATCGCGCGAAGGACAAATCCGCCGGAACGTTCCACCCATTACCTGCGCCGATGCTCGCACTGCACGAGCGTCTGAAGCAGGTGTTCGACCCGCACGGCATCCTGAACCCCGGCCGCATGTACGCGGCGTTCTGAGCGGATGGAAACGCGACTGCCGCCGGCGCTCGCCGCGACGCCCGAAGGCCAGGAGGCGGAGTCGATCCTGCGCGCCTGCGTGCACTGCGGCTTCTGTACGGCCACGTGCCCCACGTACCAACTGCTGGGCGACGAGCTCGACGGGCCGCGCGGACGCATCTACCTGATCAAGCAGGCGCTCGAGGGTGCCGAGGTCACGGCGAAGACACAGCTCCATCTCGATCGCTGCCTCACGTGCCGCGCCTGCGAAACGACCTGCCCGTCGGGTGTGCAATATGGCCGGCTCGTCGACATCGGGCGCAAGTTCGTCGAGGATCGCGTCGGCCGCAGCCCGATCGACGCTGCGCGCCGTGCCGCGTTGCGGCGCGGGCTCTTGTCGCGACCGCTCTTCGGTGCGGCGCTCACCATGGGCCGATTCGCCAAGGCGTGGCTGCCACGTCGTCTCGCCGCGTCGATTCCCGATGTGCGCAACGCCGGCGCATGGCCAACCCCGCGCCACGCGCGACGCGTGATCATTCCGGCCGGCTGCGTGCAGCCGTCGCTTGCGCCGAACATCGATGCCGCGACCGCGCGCGTGCTCGACCGCGCGGGCATTTCCGCGATCGGCGTCCGGGGCGGCGGCTGCTGCGGCGCATTGTCGTATCACCTGTCGGAGCACGACGAAGCGCGTGCGCTCGCACGTCGCAACATCGATGCATGGTGGCCGCACGTCGAACAGGGCGCCGAGGCGATCATCGTCACGGCGAGTGGCTGCGGCGTGATGGTGCGCGAATACGACCATCTGCTCGCGGGTGATGCCGTCTACGCGGCGCGGGCAAACCGCGTCGCCGAACTCGCGCGCGACCCCATCGAGCTCGTCGAGGCAGAATGGGCGCAGCTTGCGCCACGGGTCGATCGCGCGAAATCCCGCGCGCGCGTCGCCTTCCATCCGCCGTGCACGCTGCAGCACGGCATCGGGATTCGCGGCGAGGTCGAGCGACTGCTTGCCGACGCCGGCTTCACGCTGCTGCCGGTCGCCGACGCGCATCTGTGCTGCGGCTCCGCCGGGACCTATTCGATCCTGCAGCCCGAGCTTGCCGCACGGCTCAAGGCGAACAAAGTCGACGCGCTCGAGGCGCACGAGCCCGACGTGATCGCGACGGCGAACATCGGTTGCATGACGCATCTTCAATCTGGCACATCGATCCCGGTTCGGCACTGGATCGAGCTCGTCGATGCCGCATTGTCGACGCCCGGGACTGCTGGAGCGTTGTCGCGCGCCCAACCGGTGAGCGCATGAGCGCGCAGGGCCGCCCCAAGCGCGAATCAGCCGCGAAGCGCGGAGCGCGAAGGGTAGTCCAATGAGCGCGCAGGGCCGCCCCGAGCGCGAATCAGGGCCGGAGCGCGCAGCGCGAAGGATGGACCGATGAGCGAGCACGACCGCGCGACTTTCGCACCCCTGTCGCGCGGCGCCTATCGGGCGTTTCTCGCCATTCCCACGCGGTGGGTGGACAACGACGTCTACGGCCACGTCAACAACGTCACGTACTACGCGTATTTCGACACGGTCGTGAACGAGCACCTGGTGCGCGCCGGCGATCTCGACATCCGCAACGCGCCCGCCATCGGCATCGTCGTCGAAACGGCGTGCCGCTTCCACAAGCCGCTGTCGTTTCCCGACGTGATCGACGCCGGCTTGCGTGTCGTCGGCATCGGCCGCTCGTCGGTGCGCTACGAGATCGGACTGTTCCGGCGGGGCGACGACGCGGCGGCGGCGACCGGTCGCTTCGTTCACGTGTGGGTCGATCGTGCGCGGCGGCACCCGGTGGATGTTCCGAATGCAATCCGGCGCGCGCTCGAGCCGCTTCGCGTCGACGAGAACGTATCGTCGTGAACAGCGCCGTCACGCCGCGGGTTCACGTCGCATGCGAGGCGATGACCGCCGCGACTCGTGCGGAAGCCGAGCGATTGCTCGGCCGCTTTCTCGCCGACGACACGCATTACCGCGCATCGTCGACCCGGTACGGCGATGGCGGTGCGCGGGCGCTTGCGCGCGCGCTCGATATGTTTCTCGCCCGGCCCGAGTTGGGCTTCGTCTGGCTCGCATCCATCGGCGCGAGCGTCGTCGGCGGATGCGTCGTCTGCTACGCGATCTCGACGTCGCGCGGTGGCCTCGTCGCCAAGCTCGACGACGTCACGGTCGACGCGAGTCGGCAGGGAGAAGGCATCGGCACCGCCATGCTGCAAACGCTGATCGGGCACCTTCGGCAATCCGGCGTCAGCCGCATCGACACCGCATGCCACCGCGACAACGCGGGGGCGTGGCGCTTCTACGCACGACACGGCTTCCGTCCGCTCGACGAGGAGCGCATCGCGCTTCTCATCTGAATATCCTTACAAGGAAGAACGAGATGAACAGACTGCTTCCCTTCGCCGGTTTCGTGCTGTCGCTCGGCGTCGCCACACCTGCGTCGTCGGCCGACGCGATTCCGATGCGCGACTTCTTCCGCCATCCCGACCGTGCGTACTACCGCATTTCCGGCGACGGCAAGACGCTCTCGTTCATGCAGCCATGGGAGCGGCGGATGAACATCTACGTCCAGCCGCTCGGCAGCGGCGCCGAGCCGGTTCGCGTGACCTCCGAGAAAGACCGCGACATTCCGGACTACTTCTGGAAGGGCGCCGACCGAATCGTCTACACGAAGGATTTCGGCGGCGACGAGAACGATCATGTCGTCGTCGTCGACCGCAGGGGCGGCGAGCCGAGGGACGTGACGCCGTTCGAAGGCGTGAAGGCGCAGATCATCGACCCGCTCGTCGAGTTTCCCGACCGGATGCTGATCGGCCTCAACAAACGCGTGAAGGAAGTCTTCGACGTCTACGAGCTCGACCTCGCAAGCGGGAAGCTGACGCAGGTCGCGCAAAACCCGGGCAACATCACCGCGTGGGGCGCTGATCATGCCGGCCAGTTGCGCTACGCGATCGCCACCGACGGCGTGAACCAGACGTACCTGTATCGCGACGATGTCAAGGCGCCCTTCAAGGCCGTCCTGACGACGACTTTCCGCGACAACTTCGCCCCCCAGTTCTTCACCGCCGACAACCGCAAGCTCTACGTCGCCTCCAACATCGGCCGTGACAAGGTCGCAATCGTCCTCGTCGATCCGGCCACCGCGAAGGAAGAAAAGGTGGTCTACGCGCGCGACGACGTCGACGTCGACGGCGTCGTCTGGTCGAAGGCGCGCAAGCGCCCGGCGTACGTGAGTTACCAGACCTGGAAGAGCGCGCGTCATTATCTGGATGACGATGCGCGGCGACTATTCAAGCGCCTCGAGGAGAAGCTCGCCGGCTACGAGGTCACCGTGCAGTCCACGACCGACGACGAGTCGGGCCTGATCGTCGCGGCGACGAACGACCGCACGCAGGGGACGCGCTATTTCTACGACCGCAAGGCCGATCGCCTGACGAAGCTCGGCGATGTCGCGCCGTGGCTTCCCGAAGCGAAGATGGCCGCGGTGAAGCCGATCGAATACAAGACGCGCGACGGCCTCACCGTGCACGGCTACCTGACGGTGCCGAACGGCGTGACGCCGAAGAAGCTCCCCGTCATCGTCAATCCGCACGGTGGTCCGTGGGCGCGCGACAGCTGGGGCTTCAATCCCGAAGTGCAGTTCCTCGCAAGCCGCGGCTATGCGGTGCTGCAGGTCAACTACCGTGGCTCGACGGGTTACGGGCGCAAGTTCTGGGAATCGTCGTTCAAGCAGTGGGGCTTCGCGATGCAGGACGACGTCACCGACGGCGTCGAGTGGATGATCAAGGAAGGCACTGCAGACCCGGCGCGCATCTGCATCTACGGCGGCAGCTACGGCGGCTATGCGACGCTCGAAGGCCTCGTGAAGACGCCCGATCTCTACGCGTGCGGCGTCGATTACGTCGGCGTGTCGAACCTCTTCACGTTCATGAAGACGATTCCACCTTACTGGAAGCCGTTCCTCGCGATGATGCACGAGATGGTCGGCGACCCGGACAAGGACAAGGAGCGGCTGGCGGCGGCGTCGCCTGCGCTCAATGCCGATCGCATCAAGGCGCCGCTCCTGATCGCGCAGGGCGCGAACGATCCGCGCGTGAACAAGGACGAGTCCGACCAGATGGTCGCCGCGTTGAAGAAGCGTGGCATCGACGTCCCGTACATCGTCAAGGACAACGAGGGGCACGGCTTCCACAACGAGGAGAACCAGTTCGCGTTCTACGAGGCGATGGAGAAGTTCCTCGACAAGTACATCGGCAAGCGCGCGAACTGAGTGAAACAACCCCCCACGCTCGCTCCACTCGCTGCCCCCGGCGGGCTGATGACTCTCTCCTTGCACCGTTTGCGCGCGCGTGATGCCTGAGTGTCGGCCTCCCGTCCACGCTCGCGGTCGGCCCCTTCGGGCCTTGGCTTCGTCCCGCTCGCAGGGTCGTCCCGGGGCGGCCCTTCGCGACTGACGACGCGCCGATGTCCACGTGGATCATCGTGCCGGCTGCCGGCGGGGGTACGCGCTTCGGTGACGCGACGCCCAAGCAATATAGCGATCTCGCAGGGGTGCCGGTGCTGGCGCGTACGCTCGAGCGGCTCGCGACGGTCGACTGCGAAGCGATCATCGTTGCGCTCGCGCCCGACGACATCCGCTACGACGACGCGATCGGCGCGCGCGGCGGCGTGCTGCCGCTCCGCTGCGGCGGCGCGACGCGTGCGGCGACCGTACGCAAGGCGCTGCAGGCGATCGCGCCGCGCGTCGCGGACGACGACTGGATCCTGGTGCACGACGGCGCGCGGCCGTGCGTTCCACGCGACGCACTCGACCGGCTCGTCGGTGAGTTGCGCAACGACAGCGTCGGCGGGCTCCTCGCGCTGCCGCTCGGCGACACGCTGAAGCGCGCCGATGCGATGGACGAGCTGCCGCGCGTCATGCGCACCGAATCGCGCGAGGGCCTGTGGCTTGCACAGACGCCGCAGATGTTTCGCCATCGACTGCTCGCCGCCGCACACGGACTCGACGTCGCCGGTCACTGCACCGACGAGGCGCAAGCGATCGAGGCGCTCGCGGCGACCGGCGTCTGCGACATGCCGCGCCTGGTGCGCGGCAGCCCGGCGAATTTGAAGATCACGTTCCCCGGCGATCTCGCGCTCGCCGCGGCGATTCTCGGAACGCAGGAGGCGTGATGAGTGTCCGGATCGGCAACGGTTTCGACGTGCACGCGTTCGCGAGCGGCCGTCCGCTCATTATCGGCGGCGTGACGATCGCGCACGATCGCGGGCTCGCGGGCCATTCCGACGCCGACGTGCTGCTGCACGCGATCGCCGACGCGATCCTCGGTGCGCTGGCGCAAGGCGATCTCGGCCGTCACTTTCCCGACTCCGATCCGCGCTGGAAGGGAGCCGACAGCCGGCGCATCCTGCGCGACGTCGCGGCGATGATGTCGGCGCAGCGTCATTCGATCGCCAACGTCGACGCGACCGTCGTCGCACAGGCGCCGAAGCTCGCGCCGTTCGTCGATGCGATGCGCGCGAACATCGCGAACGATCTCGGCTGCGACGTGTCGCGCGTGTCCGTCAAGGCGACGACGACCGAGCGGCTCGGCTTCGCCGGGCGCGAGGAAGGGATTGCCGCGCTCGCAACGGTACTGCTCGCCGCAATGGACGATCAGAGCGGCGGCTGACGCAGTCAGCGGCGCGGCGTGCTCATTCCTTCGGCCGACGCCCGGAGAAGCGCGAGCATGCCGGGAACGACGCGCTGGATTTGCGCGGCGATGAAGATGGCACCGAGGGGATCGCCGAAGGTGCCGCACGTCGGCGGTCCGACGACGCGGATGCGATCGCGAGGTCGGCCATCGACGCCGACGGGCCGGCACTCGTGATCGACGGCGATGCCGATTCCCGCCGGGTCCAGCGCGAGATCGCCGCGCCGCTGCATGGCGGCGAGAAACGGATTGGCGGCCATCGCAACGGCAAAATCGAGCCCGATGCAGTTGACGACGGCATCGAACGTCAGCGTGCGCGGCGTGCTCGTGTATCGATCGACCAGTCGGACGTCGAGGCTGTTGCCCGATGCGCTGACATCGACGGAGCAGAGTCGCGCCGCCCGGAATTCGACGCGGCCGCGCGCCTCGGCGGCGCGAACGATCGCATCGTTCTGCGGCGGCGCGCGAAAGCGGTGCACGTCGTACCACGTACGCAGATGGCGCAGGATCGTTCGCTTTTCACGCACGTCGAGCGTAGTCCACAACTTCCAGAGCGGATCGCGAAGCTCGTCGAATGCGACGTACCAGCGGCCGCCCGCAGCTTCCACTTCGCGAATCCGTTCCCGAACGGCGTGCAGCAGCTTGCCTGCGGTCGGCGGAGTCCCGGCGCGCAGAACGAACGGCGCAAGCGGCCCTTCGATGCGCTCGAGCAGCGTCGTCTTCGACGGCTCGGCATCAACGGGACGGTATGGACGTGGCCGAAGTCCGCGACGCGACACCGCGGTGATCGTTCCTTCGTGTCCCGCGCGGAGCAGCGTCGACATCACGTCGAGTGCGGTCAATGCGGTGCCGACGACCAGAACGCGCGCGTCCTTGCCGATCGCGCGAATCCGCGCGAGGTCGGTGGGCATCGCGATCACGCCCGGATGTCGGGCAAGCGCAGGCGCGAATGCCGGCGGAAGGCGCGGTATCGAGTTGCCCGGCGCGACGACGAGCACATCCGTCTTCAGACGCGACCCGTTGGCGGTCACGACCGTCAAAGGATCTTCGCCGATCACGTCGGTCGCACGATCGCGCAGGTGCGTCAAGCGAACCGACGCGCGAGCGGACGCCGCGTCGACGCACTCCGCAATGAAGCGCCCGAACTCGCGGCGGCGCACGAACATCGATCCGTCGGCCGCGACCGCTTCCGGGTCGCGAGTCGCGATCCGCTCGCGCGCGCACCAGCGCGAGAACGCGTCCGGGTCCTGAGGGTCGACGAGGTGAACGGAAAGATTTCCGTTCAGGCGATGATCGGGGTCGTCGCTCGAATAGGCGAGCCCGTACCCAAGGTTCGCCCGCGGCTCGACGATCGTGACGCCGAGCGGAACGGCGCTGCGGCCGAGCAGCTGGATGGCGGCGCTTGCGCCGCTGAATCCGCCACCGACGATGGTGATCCTCGGAATCCTTGGCTTCTCGTCGGCGCCGCTCACCGCGCGAACAGGATCCCGGTCGATATGGCGATCAGCAGCGCGAGCGTGAAGCGCCGAAAGCGCTGATCGTTGAAGCGCGGGAACAGCCGGATCCCGCCAACGAGTCCCGCGTAGTACGCGGGCGCGAGCCACAGCGACGTCCACGCGGCATGCGCATCGAAGATGCCCTGCTGCACCAGCATGACGATTCCGATCAGCGACGTCACCGTCACGTAGAGCGTCAGGTTGGCGCGCGTCGTCTCGATCGGATCGGGACCCGAGAGCAGATAGAGGATCACCGGCGGTCCGCCGATGCTCGTCGCGCCCAGCATGGTGCCGCTGAGCGCGCCCAGGCCAACCGACGTCGCCAGCCGTGGTCGCCCGGCATAGCGCCAGCCGCGCAGGAGCAGCAGGGCGAAGACGATCACGGTGATCGCGATCGCATTGCGAGTCACCTTCGGATCGGTGACGGCCAGCACGAGCACTCCGATCGGGACGAAGACGCACGCGGCGGCGAGGATCGCGCCGATCATCCGCCAGTTCACACGTTCCCGCGTCTGCCACAGCATCGGTGCGGCGATGATCGATTCGAGCAGCAGGACGACGGGCACCGTGACGCGCGGCCCGAGCAGCAGCGCGAGCGGCGGCGACATCACCATCGCGCCGCCGAAACCGGTGATGCCGCGCACGGCGCCCGCCGCGATTGCGATCGCGGCGGCAACGATCAGCGTGGCCGGTTCCATGCGCGCGCGAGGGTGCGAGGGCCCGGCACGCCGATGCGCGGCGCTACGCCGATACCGTCAGCTCGGCTCCGGCGAAGCGGATGCGCGCATGGTCGATGTCCTTGCGTGCGGCAAGGAAGCCGACGAGCTCGGCAAGCGGCGTCGTGCGGAAACGGCATTCGGGTACGGGATTGCGCAACTGCGAGACGAGCTTCTGGTCGTAGAACGCCGCGAGCAGCATGTCCTCGTCGCTCGCCGCGGCGCCGAGTTCGCTGCGAAGACGCGGTATCCATGGCTCGATGTGTGCGGCGGGCGCTTCGGTGACGTATTCGTTGTCGCGAATGTTCGCCCGTTCGAGAAACTCGTCCGATGGACGCGCCGCGAGGCGGCCGTAATAGCCGCGCGCATATTTGCGGACCTCGTCCGGAATGGTCTTGTAGCGCTCGCCCTGCACGACGTTCAGCGTTGCCTGCGTCACGATGTATTGCGCGAAAGGGCTTACGGCGATCGGATAGCCCAGGTCCCGACGCACCCGCGCCGCTTCGTCGAGAATCTCCGGGAAGCGGTCGGCGATTCCCATCGTCTCGAGCTGATAGTGCAGATTGGAGATCATTCCGCCGGGGATCTGGTGCTCGTAGAGCGCCCGATCGTACGCCGCGACCTTGCCGCACGGCTTGTTCTCGCGCTCGCAGACCCAGCGGAAGTAGCTCGCGACTTCCGCAAGCGCCGCGTCGTCCATCGACGTCGCAACGCCGAGGCGTCGCGCACGCGCGACGATGTCTTCGGTGGCCGGCAGCGACGCCCCATTGGCGAGCGGCTCCGTCGCCGTATAGCCGAATCGGAAGCCGGCCTCGATCGCGAGCTCGTACACCTGCGGCGCGAGACCCGATTGGCAATGCGAATGCAGCTGCACGGGAATCGTGCCGGCCGCCGCGACAATCGCGGGGAAGAGCGTGCGCCCGCGCTCGGGCGTGAGGAGCCCCGTCGGGTCCTTGATCGAGATGAAGTCGACGTCGAGCGCGACGAGCTCCTTCGCACGCTCGACGTAGTAGTCGTCGGTGTGCACGGGCGAGAGCGTGTATGTGATCATCGCGTTGACGCGCATGCCCGCCTCGTGCCCCGAGCGCACCGACGACACGATGTTCCGATTGTCGTTCAGCGCGTCGTAGACGGTGAGCACGTCGATGCCTCGGCGCGCGAGCGCATGCGAATTGACGGCGACGATGTCGTCGGGAAAGAGCTCGAACGTGTACAGGCTTTGCCCGCGGGTGAGGCCGTCGCACGGCGTCGCGAACCGCTCGCACAGCAGGCCGATCCGCTCCCAGGGATTCTCGTGCAGGTAGCGCACGCACACGTCGAACACGGCGCCGCCGAGGATGTTGATGTACGCGTAGCCGGCGCGATCGATCGTCGAGACGATCGGCGTCATCATCGCCGTCGTCATCCGCGTCGACCACAGGCACTGGTGCGCATCGCGGAAGGTGACGTCGATGAAGTCGAAGCGCCGCGAGGGGTTGTGCGGTTCAGGGCAAACGTTCATGGCGGTTCCATTCATTGCGCGGGGTCGAGCACGATCAGCGCTGCACCGGTCGCGACGGGCGCACCGTCGGCGACGAGAACCTGCTGCACGCGTCCGCGCGCGCCCGCCGGAATCGAGTTCATCAGCTTCATCACCTCGATGATGCAGACGGTCGTGTGCTCGTCCACCGCCTGACCCACTGCCACGAACGGCGGCGCGCCGGGTGCCGGCGCGCGATAGAACGTTCCGACCATCGGCGCGCGGACGACGATCGATCCCGGCGGAAGCGCGGGCAGGCGCGGCGAGGGTGCGATCGGCTCGTGGGCAGTCTTCGCGGAGGCGTCGTCGGGCGCATGCGCGGCCTCCGTGCCGGCTGCCGTCAGCGTCGCCGTGTCGACGGCATTGCGCACGGCGCTGCCGTCGTCGTTGCGGCGCTTCACCTCGATCTCGATCTCGCCGATTTTCAACCGGAATTCGGAGAACCGTTCCGATGATTTGATCAGCTCGACGATCTGCAGCAGGTCCTCGTACGTCAGGTTGTCGTGGCTCAAGGGACTCCGGGTGGTGACAGCGTCGTTGGCAGGTGCGGCCGCGGCGGCGTCCCGACGCATTGCAGCTTTCAGTGCGCGGTCTCCTGCCGCCCGACTGCCGGTTCGTCGATACGCCGATTCTCGAACACCTTCCGGCGCAGCCACAGTTTCACGTCGGCGGCGAGATGCACGACGGCGGGATCGGTCGGATCCCGCGGCCGCGGGAAGCGGACCGTCTTGATCTCCTCGACGCGCCCGGGCCGCGGCGCCATGATCGCGATACGATCGGAAAGCTTGATCGCCTCGTCGATACTGTGCGTGATGAAGATCACCGTCTTCGGCTCGCGCTGCCAGATCTTCAGCAGCTCGTCCTGCATGTATTCGCGCGTCTGAACGTCGAGCGATGCGAACGGCTCGTCCATCAGCAGGATCGACGGATTGACTGCGAGTGCGCGTGCGATGCTGACGCGCTGCCGCATTCCGCCGGAAAGTTCGCGCGGATAGCGCGATTCGAAGCCGCGCAGGCCCACGAGGCCGATGTAGTGATCGACGAGGCGCCGCTGCTCCGGTTCAGGCACGCGCTTGCGCTTGAGTCCGTAGCGGATGTTCTGCGCGACCGTGTACCACGGGAACAGTGCGTATTCCTGGAAGACGACCGCACGCTCCCAGCCCGGCTCGGTGATCACCTTGCTGCCGACCTTGAGCTCGCCGCGCGTCGGCTGCTCGAACCCCGCGAGCAGATTGAGAAGCGTCGTCTTTCCGCAGCCACTCGGTCCGACGATCGAGAAGAACTCGTTCTCCTCGACCTGGAAGTCGACATCGAGAAGCGCAAGCAGCGGCTCGCCCTTCATCGACACGTGGACCTTGCTGACGTTCGTGACGTCGACCTGAATCATCGTTTCGGATGAACCGCGGTTACTGGCGGTGCCACGGCATCGCGAAGCGTGCCGCCTGCCGCATCAGGTAATCGAGCACGAGGCCGAGCGCACCGATCAGCACCATGCCGAGCAGGATGTAATCGCTTCTGAAAAGCGTGCGCGCGTTGTTGATCATGTAGCCCAAGCCGCTCGGCGCCGCCACGAGCTCGCCCGCGACGAGCGCCATCCAGCCGATGCCGAGGCCGATGCGGATGCCGGTGAAGATGTGCGGCAGTGCCGCCGGAAGCACGACGGTCAGGAACAGTTCGCGC
>DATNGN010000092.1:0-30764 GCA_035605875.1 Casimicrobiaceae bacterium | reverse complement strand
CTGCGCGGCGAGCCCGGACAGCGATAGCGTGACGAGCGGGATGAAGAACATCGCCATCGCCGCGCCCTGGATGATCGTCGGGATCATCAATGTCCAGAAATCGGCCGACGTGTTGAACTTCGAGCGCATGTAGAGCACGAGTGCGAACACGATGAACGCGCCGGTGACGAACACGCGCGGATCGATCTTGTTGACCGTACGCCCGACGAACGGCGTCAGCAGGATCGCGAGCAGGCCCACCGGCGCGAGCAGGATACCGGCATCGGTCGCCGTGTAGCCCATGTACTGCTGCAGCCAAAGCGGCAGCAGCACGACGTTGCCGAAGAAAGCGCCGTACGCAAGCGACATGGCGAGCGAGCTCGTCCAGAAATTGCGCCTGGCGAAGAGCCGCAGATCGACGACCGGATGGTCCTCGGTCAGCTCCCATACGATGAAGATCGCGAAGCCGACGAGCGCCGTGATGGCGAGAATGCTGATTTGCGTCGAGCCGAACCAGTCGAGGTCCTTGCCCTTGTCGAGCATGATCTGCAGCGCGCCGACCCAGAGTATGAGAAGGCCCAGGCCGATCGCGTCGATCGGCAGCTTGTGCGTCGGCGTCTCGCGGGTCCGGTAGATACCCCAGGTGACCGCCGCCGCGGCGAGGCCGACCGGCACGTTGATGTAGAAGATCCACGGCCACGAAATGTTGTCGGTGATCCAGCCGCCGAGCACGGGGCCCACGACCGGCGCGACGAGCGTCGTGATGCCCCATAACGCGAGCGCCGTTCCCGCCTTCGCCTTCGGATAGCTCGACAGCAAAAGCGACTGCGACAGCGGAATCATCGGTCCGGCGACCGCGCCCTGCACGACGCGAAAAGCGATCAGGAGCCCGAGCGTCGGCGCCAAGGCGCACAGGAACGAGGCAATCACGAACAGCAGCACCGATCCGATGAAAAGCCGGACCTGTCCGTAGCGTTGCGTGAGCCATCCGGTGAGCGGCAGCGAGATCGCGTTCGCGACCGCGAACGACGTGATCACCCACGTGCCCTGATCGGGGGAGACACCGAGATTGCCGGCGATCGCCGGAATCGAGACGTTGGCAATCGACGTGTCGAGCACGTTCATGAACGTCGCGAGCGACAGTGCGACGGTGCCGAGCGCGAGCGTGGTCCCCGTGAGCGGTGCAGGTTCGGCAGGGGCTTTCGCAGCTGCGGTCGCGCGCGGCCGCTTGTCGGTGCTCGTCGTGTCGTTGCTCATGCGCGATCCTGCGCCGAGGGTCAGGGCCTGGACGCTGCGAGGTGCCGCGGCGTGCTCGTCGCCGTGGGTGCGCGCGCAACGCGTTGTGCCGTGGTCGGAGCCTCGCGGCCGTTTGTCACGGTGCGATCGTTGGCGGCAATGATCGCGCGCACGCGCTGCGTGGCCGCCGCGTCGACGGCGTCGTACACGTCGGTCGTCAGCGGCGGCGTCGCGTGCACACGCTGCGGAAGCCGCTCGCCGTCGCGCTCGTGCGTGTCGACGTCCACCTGCATCGACAGGCCGACCTGCAGCGGATGCGCCTCGAGCTCCTTGCGATCGAGCGCGATGCGCACCGGCACGCGCTGGACGATCTTGATCCAGTTGCCGGTCGCATTCTGCGCGGGCAGCAGCGCGAACGCCGAGCCGGTGCCGGCGCCGAAGCCCGCGACCGTGCCGTGATAATGCACCTTGCCGCCGTAGAGGTCGGCGGTCAGCGTCGCCGGCTGGCCGATGCGCATCGTCGCGAGTTGCGGCTCCTTGAAGTTCGCATCGACCCACACCTCGGCGAGCGGCACGATCGCCATCAGCGGCGCACCCGGCGCCACGCGCTGGCCCAGTTGCACCGAACGCTTGGCGACATAACCCGATACCGGCGCCGGCAGCGTCGTACGCGCGACGTCGAGATAGGCGTCGTGTACCTGCGCCGCCGCGGCGCGAACGTCCGGGTGACTCTCGACGGTCGTGCGATCGACGCGTGCCTGGTTCGCGGCGAACTCCTGCTGTGCCGCCGCGAGCGCCGCCTTCGCGCTCGTCAGCGCGTCGCGCGCATGCTGCAGCTCTTCACCGGATACGGCGCCGGCGCCGGCGAGGCGCTGGCGGCGCGCGAGATCTTCGGTGGCGCGTGCGACGTCGGCATTGCGCACGTCGACGTTCGCCTTGAGCTGCGCGGTGGTCGCGAACAGGCCACGGACGTCGCGGACCGTCTTCGCGAGCCTCGCGTCGGCCTGCTCGAGCGCAATCTTCGCATCCGATGGATCGAGCTCGACGAGCGGCGTCCCGGCCTTGACGAATTGCGTGTCCTCGGCGGCGATCTTGACGACGGTACCGGCGATCTGCGGCGTGATCTGCACGATGTTGCCGCTCACGTAGGCGTCGTCGGTCGACTGCTCGTAGCGCAACACGAGCGACCAGTAGACGCCATACGCGATGCCGATCAGCGCGAATGCGCCGACGACCGCGGCGAGCCAGCGCTTGCGCGCGCCGTTTCCGTTGGCTTTGTCGTTCGTCGTGGACCTGGTATCGCTCATTGCGTTGTCACCCGTCGTGTCGTCGCTCATTGCCTTGTCGCTCGTTGCCTTGTCGCTCGTTGCGTTATCGCTCATTGCGTTGATCCTGTCGTCATCGAAAGCGCCGTGGCCCGGGTCGGTTCATAGCCACCGCCCAGTGCGCGCACCAGATTGATCGAAAGCTCGAGCGCCCGCGCCCGCAGATCGGCGTCGAGGCCTTGCTGCGCGAGCATCGGCTGTTCGGCGGACAGCACCTGCAGGTAGTTCCCGAGGCCTTCGCGGTAGCGGAGCAGCGCGAGGTCGTACGCTTCGCGCGTCGTCGTCGCGGCGATCCGCTGCTGCGCGCGCTGCTCGTCGAGGCTGCGGAACGACACGAGCTGGTCGACGACTTCGCGCATCGCGTTCGCGAGGGCCTGGTTGTACTGCCCGACGGCGACGTCGTAATCGGCGTCCTTGCCGGCGAGTTCGGCGCGCAGGCGCCCGGCATCGAAAATCGGCAGCGTCACCGCCGGCGCCACGCCGAGCGTGCGGCTGGCCGCGGACAGCAGATTGGCGCTGCCGAGGCTTTGCAGTCCGACGAACGCGAGCAGGTTCACGTTCGGATAGAACGCGGCCTTCTGCGACCCGATGTCCTTGCTCGCCGCCTCGACGCGCCAGCGCTGCGCGACGATGTCGGGCCGATGGCCGATGAGTTCGGCGGGCACGCTGGACGGCAGCGAGACGTGCGCCAGTGCTGTCGCCGTTGGCCGCGAAATCGCGAGACCGCGATCGGGACCGGCGCCCATCAACGCGGCAATCGCGTTGCGCGCAAGCGCGATGCGTTCCTCGAGCGCTGCGATGTCTTCGCGCGTGGCAGGCAGCGCCGCCTCGGCCTGCTTGACTTCAAGGCGCGAATCGATGCCCGCCGCATTGCGGTCGCGCGTGAGCGCCGCGATCCTTTCGCGCGACGCCAGTGTCTGTTGCGCGACGTCGAGCTGCAGGTACGCGCGCTGCAACTGCACGTACGCTTGCGCGATGTTCGTCGACAGCGCGAGCCGTGCGGCGTACGCGTCGACCTCCGCGGCGCGCGCTGCGCCGAGCGCCGCCTCGTAGGCCGATCGGTTCTTGCCCCAGAAATCGATTTCCCACGAGAGCGAGAGCTGCAGGTCCGAGAGCGTCTGCGTCGTGCCGCCGAAGGGCGGCGGAATGAGCCCGTGCTCGGGGAAACGCTCGCGCGTCGTCGATGCACTCGCATCGAGTCGCGGCGAAAGCGCGCTCTGGCTTTGCTGCGCCAGCGCCAGCGCCTTCCGCATCCGCGCGGCGGCGACGGCAAGCGTCGGGCTGTCGGCGAGCGCTTCGTCGATCAAGCGGTCGAGTTGCGGATCGCCGAACGCCTTCCACCAATCGGTGCTCGGCCATGCGGCGGCATCGACCTTTGTGTCCGAAAGTGATTGTGCCGATGCAAGCGTGTTCGCATTCCGTGACGTTGTCTCGGGCGCGAGGCCGTTCATGCTCGCGCAGCCCGCGAGAAGCGCGCATACGAGCGCGACGGCGAGACGGAAGATGCGAACGGGCATGGCGTAACTCTCGGAATCAGAATGTTATTTGCTTGGGCTATTGATGCCTAGGCAATTATCAGGCCGCAAAAAAATCAGCGATTGGCGAGCATCCGATACAAGAGCGATTCGAGGAGCTTCGCGTCCTCTTCGCTGAACCCGCGGAGGAACTGCGCCTGGACGCGATCCTTGACGGCCACCAGTTGCGGAAACAGCGCCTTGCCCGCAACGGTGAGCTCGAGATTCATCGCACGCCGGTCCTCCGGATGCGGAACGCGCCGGACCAGGCCTTTCTGCTGCAGCCGGTCGATCATCCGCGTCATGGCTCCCGGGTCGTACGAGATCGACTTGCAGAGGCCGGCTGCCGATTCGGCCTCGCCGTGCGCGACCGACGACAGCACAAAGAGCTGTGGCGCCGAAATGTCGAACGCCGACAACTCGCGATCGAGCGCGTCGATGATCTCGACGCGCACGCGGTTGATGAGGCGCAGGATGCCATGGCGCAACCTCGCCGGTTGCCCGCCGCCGATCCTGACCGTGTCGACATGGGATGCCATGGACGCGAATATAAATGCCTAGGCAATCATTGTCAAGGCCATCGTTCACCTGCCCGACGGACGCTGCCAGACCACGTCCTGCTAGACTCGCATTCCCGCCCCATGGCCACTTCGATCGACACCGCGGGTCCGCTTTCCGCCGCTGCAACTGCGGCAACGGCGGGACGCCTGCCGCGGCGGCTGCGGCGAATCCTGTCGCTCGACGATTTCCAGGTCGCTGCGGCACGGCATCTGCCGCGTCCGGTCTACGGCTACGTCGCCGGCGCCGTCGAGACCGACTGGACGCTCGCCGACAACCGCGCCGCGTTCGCCGAATACGGCTTCGTGCCGCGAATGCTCGTCGACGTCTCCCGGCGAAGCGGACGCACCACGTTGTTTGGCCACACGTACTCGGCACCATTCGGCATCGCGCCGCTCGGCATCAGCGCGCTGTACGCGTATCGCGGCGACCTCGTCCTCGCAGCCGCGGCTGCGAAGGCGAACATCCCGATGATGATGAGCGGCTCGTCGCTGATTCGTCTCGAGGACGTCGTCGCGCAGTCGCCGTCGACCTGGTTCCAGGCTTACCTGCCGGGTGACACGAACGCCATCGTCGCGCTGATCGAGCGCGTCGCGCGTGCGGGCTTCCAGACGCTCGTCGTGACCGTCGATTCGCAGGTGGCGGGAAACCGCGAGAACAACATCCGCGCCGGCTTCTCGGCGCCACTGCGGCCGACGCTGCGACTGGCGTTCGACGGCATCACTCACCCGCGGTGGCTGTTCGGCACGTTCCTGCGCACGCTCGTGCACCACGGGATGCCGCATTTCGAGAACAACTTCGCGACGCGCGGCGCGCCGATCCTGTCGTCGTCGGTGTTGCGCGACTATTCCGACCGCGGTCACCTGCATTGGGAGCACTGGCGGATGATCCGCCGGATGTGGCAGGGGACGATGATCATCAAGGGCATCCTCGACAAGGCCGATGCGCGGCGCGCGCGCGACGAGGGCGCCGATGGAATCATCGTGTCGAACCACGGCGGGCGACAACTCGACGGCGCGGTGTCGGCGCTTCGCGTGCTGCCCGGCATCGTCGCCGAGTGTCCCGTGATTCCCGTCATGCTCGACGGCGGCGTGCGCCGCGGCACCGACGTGCTGAAGGCGCTCGCGCTCGGCGCGAAATTCGTCTTCGCAGCGCGGCCGTTCGGCTTTGCCGCGGCGATCGGCGGGGAAGCGGGCGTGCGGCATGCGATCGCGGTTCTCGCAGCCGAGATCGAGCGCGACATGGCGATGCTCGGCATCAACGATTTGCAGGAGCTGAACCCGGAATGGCTTCTGCGGGTGCGCGGCCACGGGCTCGCGTAGCACGCTTCTGGCGACGGCGTCGCATCGCTTTCGCGACCGGAAGCTCGCGTGGCGGCGCCAGCTCGCGGCGCGTTTCGTCGGCGATCGCGCGTACGTGTCGAAGCTCTATCGGAAAGCGTTCGGCCGTTCACCCGACTTGAACCACCCGTCGGGCTTCAACGAAAAGATCCTCGTCAAGATTCTCTGCGACCGGCGTCCCTACCTGACGCTGTTCTCGGACAAGCTGCGCGTGCGCGAGCATGTGCGACGCGTCGCGCCGTCGCTCGCGCTGCCGGATCTGTATTGGCACTCGTTGCGGGCGGAAGCGCTCGACCTCGATCGCCTCCCCGATGCCTTCATGCTGAAGCCCAATCACGGCAGCGGCTGGCTCCGGGCCGTGCCCGACAAGCGCCGGGTTGCGCGCGACGAGCTCGTGCGACTCGCCCGAAGCTGGCTCGCGTCCGACTTCAGCATCGTCGGCCGCGAATGGTCGTATCGGGACATCCGCCGCGCCGTGTTCGCCGAAGCGCTGCTGCGCGGCGAGGACGGGCGCTCGCCGGCGGACTACAAGTTCTTCGTCTTCGGCGGAAAGGTTCGCCTGATCCAGGTCGACCGCGATCGTTTCACCGACCACACACAGGTTCTCTACGACGAGCAATGGCGGCGGATCGACGGCACCGTGAAGGCGTCGCCGGGAACGTCGATTGCTCCGCCTGCGTCGCTTGCGAGGATGATCGCAGCGGCCGAAGCGCTGTCGATGGCCGTCGACTTCGTGCGCGTCGATCTCTACGACATCGCGGGCACGCCGCTTTTCGGCGAGCTCACGCATTATCCGAACAAGGGGCTTTGCCGCTTCGATCCGCCGTCGCTCGATCGGCGACTCGGCGACTACATGCGTGCAGACGACTATGCGAGCGCCGCACCCGCACTGTTGTACGACCCGACAAGCGCGTTCAATCGATGATCGCGCGCTCCTTCCGATCGAAATAGTCGCGCCGCGGCCGAACCGGCGCACATCGTCACGTCTCTAACGCTCGCGATTCCTCGCGAGAAGTCCGGGCGCATCCGAAGCCATCGACAAGGAGAGGTGACGAATCATGAAGCGAATTCCCCTTGGCAACCTGCTTGCGATCACGCTTTGCGCGACGCTCGCCGCATGCGCATCGAGCGGCACGCGCGTGACGACCGATTCCGACGCCTACAAGACGATGGCGAGAAGCCAGCAGTGGTGGTGCTCGCAGTTCGACTCGACCTGCGGATGCATGCTGGACGACCAGAAGGTGACCTGCGCGCTCGCGTCGACGTGCGTCAACACGGGCAGCTGCAAGACGCAATAAGCGCCCTGACGCCGTCGCGGCGCTCGCGTCGCGTTCCCGATCGACCTTTCTCGAAAGAGGTACGATCGGGGCATGGATCTGTCCGCCTTTCTCGCCCAGCACGGCATCGACGCGAAGCGTTTCGAGCATTCGCCGGTGATGACGGTCGACGAGTCGCGCCGCCTCGTCCCCGACCTTCCCGGCGCCAAGACCAAGAACCTGTTCCTGCGTGACAAGAAGGGCGTACGCCATATCCTCGTCACTGTCGGGCAGGACGTCGCCGTCGACCTGAATTCGCTCGGGCTCATGCTCGGCGCGGGACGACTCGGCTTCGCATCCGCCGAGCGGCTGCGCAAGTATCTCGGTGTTTCGCCCGGCTCGGTGAGTCTTCTCGCGCTCGCGAACGATGCGACACACGCCGTCGAGTTCGTGCTCGACCGCCGCCTCTGGGAAGCCGCCGCGGTGCAGGCGCATCCGCTCGTCAACGACGCCACGATGGTGATCCCCCACGCGCAACTCGAGCGCTTTCTCGCCGCGACCGGACACGCCGCGCACATCGTCGACGTCCCCGGACGCCGCGAGACCTGCGGACCTTCGGAACCGTAGAAACGGACGCGAATGGACGAACACCGGCAGCCGATGACCGACTTCCGCGAGCACCTGATCCGTTACGGCGGCGACGCCTACCCGGAAATCGTCGAACAGGCGAGCGGCTCCTACGTGTACGACGCGCGCGGCAGGAAGGTCCTGGACTTCACGTCCGGCCAGATGTGCGCGACCGTCGGGCACAACCATCCGAACATCGTCGCGGCGATCAAGCGCAGTTGCGACACCGCGCTGCATCTTTTTTCCGGAATGATTCCGCGGAGCGTCGTGCAACTCGCCGATGCGCTCGCGAAGATCCTGCCACCGCCGCTTCGCAAGTCACTGTTCGTCAACACCGGCAGCGAGAGCAACGAGGCGGCGATCAAGATGGCGAAGCTCGCGACCGGCGGCTTCGAGGTCGTCGCGCTGGGCGGCTCCTGGCACGGCGTCACCGGCAACGCGGGCGCGGTGTCGTTCGCGAGCGACCGCAAGGGCTACGGACCCGGCATGCCGGGCACCTACGTGATTCCCGAGCCGAACGCGTATCGCTGCCCCGTCAAGCACTGCCGCGACAGATGCGATCGCACGTGCATGAAGATCGGTTTCGAGCTCTACGACGTGCAATCGACGGGTGCGCGCGCCGCGGTGATCGCCGAGCCGGTGATCAGCGCCGGCGGCGTGATCGTGCCGCCCGACGGCTACTTCGACGCGCTCGCGGAGGAAGCGCGCAAGCGCAACATGCTGCTGATCTTCGACGAGGCGCAGACCGCCTTCGGACGTCTCGGCCACTGGTTCGCGGCGTCGCATCTCGGCGTCACGCCCGATCTGATGACCGTATCGAAGACGCTCGGCGGCGGCGTGCCGCTCGCGGCAGTGATCACGAACGACGCGATCGAGCAGAAGTGCCACGAGCGTCATTTCGCGTTCTACACGTCGCACGTGTCGGATCCGTTGCCGGCGACCGTCGGACTCGCGGTGCTGCAGACGATCGAGGAGGAGCGGCTGCTCGAACGAAGCCGCGAGGTGGGCGACTACCTCGCATCGCGGCTCACGGAGCTGCAGACGCGGCACGAGGAGATCGGCGACGTTCGCGGGATGGGACTCTTGCGCGGCATCGAGCTCGTCAAGGATCGGCAGACGCGTGAGCCGTGGCACGAGCTCGGCGCGCTGACGACGACGCGCTGCCTCGAACTCGGGCTCAGCATGAACATCCGCCGGCGTCCCGAACGCGGATCGGTGTGGCGGATCGCGCCGCCGCTGACGGTCGCGCGCGCCGACATCGACCTCGCGATGACGATCTTCGACCAGGCGCTGACCGAGATGAAGGCGCTGCTCGCGAAGCGAAGCGGCGGGGCGTGAGCGCGCCGGGGCGCCCGCAACCGTGAACTAGCGCCGAAGCGCGCGGGGCAAGTCCAACGACCCTGCCGCGCCGGTGGCGCGGCAATCGGGCACAATGATGGCGACGCGCCGGGGGCGGCAGCCTCCCGCTCGCGTGCCCCAACAATCGAAGGAGGAGAACATGCGCAATCGATGGCTTGCGATCGTCGCACCGCTGCTCTTGCTCGGCCTGCTCGGTGCAAGCGTCGCGAAGGCCGACGAGCTTTCGGACATCAAGAAGAAGGGAACGCTGATCGTCGGCACGAAAGCCGACTACCGGCCGTTCGGCTATCTCGATCCGTCGGGCAAGATCGTCGGCTTCGAGCCCGATCTCGCCGCCGACGTCGCGAAGCGGCTCGGCGTCAAGCTCGAGCTGGTCCCGGTCGTCGCGTCGAATCGCATCCAGTTCCTGCAGCAGGGGAAGATCGATCTGCTGATCGCGACGATGAGCGACACGCCCGAGCGGCGCAAAGTCGTCGACATCGTGCAGCCCGACTATTACGCGTCCGGCACGAACGTGATGGCGAAGAAGTCGGAGAACCTGAAGAGCTGGGACCAGCTTCGTGGCAAGAAGGTGTGCCTGATCCAGGGTTCGTTCTACAACAAGGAGCTGCAGGAGAAGTACGGCGTCGAGGGCGTCGCGTTCCCGGGCACCGCCGAGGCGTATTCGGCGCTGCGCAACGGCAACTGCGTCGCGTTCGCCTACGACGACACGGCGATCGTCGGCGAGTTGACGAAGCCCGAATGGAAGGACTACGAGATGCCGCTCGACTCGATCCTGATCCAGCCGTGGGGACTCGCGGTGAAGCAGGGCGAGAAGGCGTTCGCCGATTTCATGTCGAAGACGATCGTCGACTGGCACAAGTCGGGTTTCGTCGAACAGCTCGAGAAGAAGTACGGGATCAAGCCGACGAAGTTCGCGGAGGAGATGCACGAGAAGTACGCGAAGTAGCATCGCGCCCCTCCGTCCGGCGCGATGCAGCCCGTCTGGGATTGGTTCCGGTGGTTGAACGAGACCACCGGGATCAACCTCACGATCTTCTACGACGCATTCGATCGCGGCCGCTTCGCGCACGGTTTCCTGCTGACGATCGAGCTGTCGGTCGTCTGCATCGTGTTGTCGGTTGTCATCGGCATCGTCGGCGCATGGCTCCAGGGCTCGCGCTTTCGCGTCGCGCGGGCGATCGTTCACTGGTACATCCAGGCGTTTCGCAACACGCCACCGCTCGTCCAGCTCTATTTCTTCTACTTCGGGCTCGGCAGCCTGCTCCGCGGCGTGACGGGGCCGCTGATCACGAACGTCATGTGGGCGATCCTGTCGCTGTCGTTCTTCGCAGGCGCGTTCAACGTCGAGATCTTCCGTTCCGGCATCGAGGCGGTTCCGCGCACGACGATCGAGGCCGCCGAGTCGCTCGGCTTCAGCAGGTTGCAGACGTACCTGCGGATCGTGTTTCCGCTTGCCTTCCGGATCAGCCTGCCGGCGCTCAACAACAACCTCGTGAATCTGGTGAAGACGACGACGCTCGCCTACGCGATCGCCGTGCCCGAGATGCTCTACGTGTCGAGCCAGATCTGGTCGGACGAGCTCAACGTGCCGGTGATGATGAACGTGCTGCTGGTCGCGTATTTCCTGCTCGTCGGCATCCTCGTCGTGCTGATGAACCGCTGGGAACGCGCGATCCGCGTGCCGGGGTTCGGCGCATGAGGCGGGAGGGCCGCCACGAGACGACCACGCGAGCGGGGCGAAGCCACGGCCCGAAGCGCGAAGCGTGGAGGCTCGTCCGGTGAAGCCGGCGCAAGCGAGCGTGCTGCCGGTGCTGCTGCCGGTGAGGGCACGCGAAGCGGCACGTTCGCTGCGCCTTTCGGGCGGACACGGCGTCGCGCTCGTCGCCGTCTTCGTGCTCGCCTGCGGCGTTGCGCAGGCGCAGGCGCAGCCCGGCGCGCCGTCGATCCTCGAGACGATCTGGAAATGGACGCCGCTGCTGGCGCGCGGCTTCGTCTTCAACCTCGCGATCAGCTTTCTTGCGATGGCGATCGGCACGCTGGCGGGGCTCTTTCTCGGCTATGCGCAAATCTCGCATTTGCCGCCGGTCGCGAAGACCGCGAAGGTCCTGACGCATTTCTTCCGCAACGCGCCGTGGCTCGTGCTGCTGTTCTATTGCATGTTCCTGCTGCCGTTCCAGGTGACCATCCTTGGCCTCACGATCCCGATTCCCGACTGGACGAAGGCGACGTTTGGACTGGCATTGCCGGTGATGGCGAACGTTTCGGAGATCGTGCGCGGCGCGATCCAGTCGATTCCCACGACCCAGTGGGAGGCAGCCGCGTCGCTCGCGTTCAACCGGCGGCAGACGATGTGGATGATCATCTTCCCGCAATGCATCAAGCGGATGCTGCCGCCGTGGATGAACCTGTATTCGATCCTGACGATGGCGACGGTGCTCGCGTCGATCGTCGGTGTGAACGAGATGATGACGCTGACGCAGCGCGCGCTCTCGGCGGAGAACCGTCCGGGATTGCTGCTCGCGTTCTACAGCTACGTGCTGCTGTGGTTCTTCGTCTACTGCTATCCGATCGCACGCTGGACCGTGCGGCTCGAAGCGCGGTATGCGGTGAATCAATGAAGGCGGGCACCCCTCACCCCAACCCTCTCCCCTCGGGGGAGAGGGAGCCGAGCGCGCGCGAGGCGGGTGAGGCGCAGGCTATCGTCGAACTCCACGACGTCCACCAGGCATTCGGCCATGTCGAGGTCCTGAAGGGGATCACGTTCAGCGTCCAACAGGGCGGGGTCGTCTGCATCATCGGTCCGTCGGGCTCGGGCAAGTCGACGCTGCTTCGCTGCATCAATGGCCTCGTGCCGATTCGCAGCGGCTCGATCCGGGTCGCCGACTTCGAGGTCCACAAGCTCGCGACCGACCGCGAGAAGATCGCGCTGCGCAAGGAAGTGTCGATGGTCTTCCAGCAGTACAACCTGTTTCCGCACAAAACGGCGCTCGACAACGTGATGATGGCGCCGATCCACGTCTTGAACGAGCCGCGCGACGAGGTGCGCGAACGCGCGCTCGCGCTGCTCGCGAAGGTCGGTCTCGCGTCGAAGCGCGACGCGTATCCGGGCGAGCTGTCGGGCGGCCAGCAGCAGCGCGTCGCGATCGCGCGTTCACTCGCGATGCGCCCCGAGGTGATGCTGTTCGACGAAGTGACGGCCGCGCTCGATCCGGAGACGGTCAAGGAAGTGCTCAACACGATCCGCCAGCTCGCCCGCGAGGGCATGACCTGCATCCTCGTGACGCACGAGATGCGCTTCGCGCGCGAGCTCGCCGACGAGGTTCTGTTCACCGACGGCGGCACGATCGTCGAATCGGGGCGGCCCGCGGAACTCTTCGACCGCCCGCAGAAGGAGCGCACGCGCGCCTTCCTGTCGCAGGTCCTGTGAAATATTCGATCTTCTCGCTGATCGGCAACGCGCTGCGCGGGCATGCGGACTGGCCGCGCGCGTGGCGCAGTCCCGAGCCAAGGAAGCAGTATGACGTCGTGGTCATCGGCGGCGGCGGGCACGGCCTCGCGACCGCGTATTACCTCGCGACGGAGCACGGCATCCGCAATGTGGCCGTGCTCGAAAAAGGCGCGCTCGGCCTCGGCAACACCGGCCGCAACACGACGATCGTCCGCTCGAACTATCACTTCGAGCCGAACGCACACTTCTACGAGTTCTCGCTCAAGTTGTGGGAGCGGCTGTCGCAGATGCTCGACTTCAACGTGATGTACAGCGCGCGCGGCGTGCTGAACCTCGTCCATACGCCGGCCGACATCGATGCCGCGATGCGCCGCGGCAATGCGATGCGCCTGAACGGCATCGATGCGAAATTCCTGTCGCGCGATGAGATCGCCGCGTGGATCCCCAATCTCGACTGCTCGGAGAACGCGCGGTTTCCGATCCTGGGGGGTCTGCTGCAACCGCGCGGAGGTACCGTGCGCCACGACGCCGTCGCGTGGGGTTACGCGCGCGCGGCCGACGCGCTCGGCGTCGACATCATCGAGCGCTGCGAAGTCACGGGCATGCGGATCGAGAAGGGCACGGTCACCGGCGTGCGCACGACGCGCGGCGACATCGGCGCGAACAAGGTCGGCATTGCGGTCGCCGGCTATTCGAGCAAGGTTGCCGCGATGGCAGGCATCAAGCTGCCGATCGAATCCCACGTGCTGCAAGCGATGGTGTCCGAGCCGGTGAAGCCGGTGCTCGATACCGTCGTCACGTCGGGCGCCGTGCACTTCTATGTGAGCCAGTCGGACAAGGGCGAGCTCGTGATGGGCGGCGATCTCGACTTCTACAACTCGTATGCGCAGCGCGGCAACCTGCCGCGGATCGAGGACGTCGTGAGCGCGTGCCTCGCGCTCTTTCCGAGCTTCGGCCGGCTGCGCCTGATGCGCACGTGGGGCGGCATCATGGACATGACGATGGACGGCAGCCCGATCATCGGCAAGCTGCCGGTGAAGAACCTCTACATGACGGGCGGCTGGTGCTACGGAGGGTTCAAGGCGACGCCCGCATCGGGCTACGTGCATGCATGGACCATCGCGCACGACGAGCCGCATCCGCTCAACGCGCAGTTCACGCTCGAGCGGTTCGCCGAAGGCCGCACGATCGACGAGAAGGGGGCAGGCCCCTATCCATGGTCTCATTGAGACAGATCTCGTCCTTGCCAGCCGCTGCGCGGTGTGTACGTCATTCGTGCCATTCGTCGCCAGCCGTGCGCCTTCGCAGTGCGCACCATTCGAGTCGTTCGTCGCCAGTGCAGCGTTTCGGCAAGGTGATGTGCCGTATGCGCGTCGGTGCGACTGGTTTATCGGAGCGAGACGCGCATACGGCGCAGCGCCTTGCCGCAAGCAAATGGGACAAGACACGCATACGGCGCAACGTCTTGCGGCAAAGGATGACGAAATGATGCTGATCCCATGCCCGTGGTGCGGGCCGCGCAACCAGATCGAGTTCACGTACGGCGGCGATGCGAGCGTCCGCCGGCCGGCGCCGGACGCACCCGAGAATGCGTGGATCGACTACGTCTACCTGCGCGACAACCCGTGCGGGCCGATCGACGAACTGTGGTACCACGGCGCCGGATGTCGAAGCTGGTTCACCGTGCGCCGCGACACGCGCACGCACGCGATCCTCGCCAGCGCGCCGCCAGGCCAAGCGCTGGCCGACGATCGGGCACCGGACGCGCGATGACGCAGGCGTGGCGCCTCGCGGAGGGCGGGAGCGCGATCGATCGCACGCGTCCGCTCGGCTTCGTCTACGATGGTCGGGGCCATGAAGGCTACGCGGGGGACACGCTTGCCTCCGCGTTGCTGGCGAACGGCGTGCATCTCGTCGCGCGAAGCTTCAAGTACCACCGACCACGCGGCATCGTCACCGCCGGCGTCGAGGAGCCGAACGCGCTCGTCCAGTACGGCACCGGCGCGCGAAGCGAGCCCAACACGCGCGCGACGACGCTCGAGTTGCATGATGGACTGATCGCGGCCAGTCAGAACTGCTGGCCCTCGGTGGGCTTCGATGCAGGCGCCATCGCGAATGCGTTGTCCGCGTTGTTGCCTGCCGGCTTCTACTACAAGACGTTCAAGTGGCCGCCGACGCCGCAGGCGTGGCTGCGTTACGAGCATTACATCCGCCGTGCCGCCGGGATGGGATGCGCGGCCGCGGCGCCGGACCCTGACCGCTACGAGCACCAGTACGCGCATTGCGACGTGCTCGTGGTCGGCGGTGGTCTGTCGGGACTTGCGGCGGCGCGGCGCGCCGCGCGGGCCGGTGCGCGCGTCGTCGTGTGCCAGCAATCGCCGCGCTTCGGTGGCGCAGCGATCGACGGCAATGCGACCGTCGACGGGCAATCTGCGGCGCTGTGGGTTGGCGATCAGATCGCATCGCTGCAATCGCAACCCGACGTCACGCTGCTTTCCCGCACCACGGCCTACGGCTATTACGACGACAACCTCGTCGCCGCGCTCGAACGCGTCACCGACGGCCGGTCGACGGCCGACGCCAGATTGCCACGGCAACGGATGTGGATGATCCGCGCGAAGGCGGTGGTGCTCGCGAGCGGCGCCATCGAGCGCTCGATCGCCTACGGCAACAACGATCTGCCCGGTACGCTGCTGGCCGGCGCAGCCTTCACGTATGTCAGGCGCTTCGGCGTGCGCCTCGGCACGCGCGCCGTCGTCTTCACGAATAACGACAGTGCCTACGAAACGGCGCTTGCGCTGCAAGAATCGGGTGTCGAAGTGAAAGCGATCGTGGATGCGCGACTCGACGCCGAGCTGACTGGAACGGGACCGGTACGCGCGCGTTCTGCAGGCGTGCCAATACGTGCCGCATCGGTGATCGCGCGTGCTCACGGGCGCCGGCGCGTCACAGGCGTCGACGTCGTCACCCGCGACGGCGGGGGCGTCTCGTCGCTCGCGTGCGATCTCATCGCGGTGTCCGGCGGCTACAGTCCCGCGGTCCACCTGTTCTCACAGGCGCGCGGCACGCTTCGGTACGAGCCGGCGAGCGCGAGTTTCCTGCCCGACGTCTCGCCAATGGCCATCGTGGCGGCGGGTGCCGTGAACGGACATTCCAGCACCGAAGATGCGATCGCCGACGGCATGCACTCGGCTGACGCAGCGCTCGTTCGCGCAAGCATCGGCCGCACGCCGACCACGCCGGGTGTTGCTGGCGTCGACGATCGGCTGCGCGTCGATCCGCTCTGGTCGGTCGCGCCGAGGCACGGCGCGAAATGCTTCGTCGATCTGCAGAACGACGTGACGGTCGCCGATGTCGCGCTCGCGCAGCGCGAGGGTTACCAGGCGGTCGAGCACCTGAAGCGCTACACCACGCTCGGCATGGGTACCGACCAGGGGAAGACGAGCAACGTGATCGGGCTCGCGCTGATGAGCGAGCAGCTCGGCGTGTCGCTTCCCGAGGTCGGCACGACGACGTTTCGTCCGCCGTACACACCGGTGACGCTCGGTGCGCTCGCTGGCGAGGCGAGTGGTGCGCACGCCGAACCGACGCGCTACAGCGCGATGCATTCATGGCATGCGGAGCAGGGCGCGCGCTTCGTCAACGCAGGTTTGTGGAAGCGTCCGCATTCCTACCGGCGCGCTGGCGAATCGGAGGACGACGCGGCCGCGCGCGAGGCGCGCAACGTCCGCGCGAACGTCGGCGTCGTCGACGTGTCGACGCTCGGCAAGATCGAGCTTCAGGGCCGCGACGTCGCCGAATTCCTGAATCGCGTCTACATCAACCGCTTCGACAACCTGGCGGTGGGCCGCTGCCGCTATGGCGTGATGCTGCGCGAGGACGGCATCGTTCGCGACGACGGCACGACGTCGCGACTCGACGATACGCACTACCTGATGACGACGACGACCGCCAACGCCGTCGCGATCATGCAGACGGTCGAACGGCTATTGCAGGTCGACTGGCCCGATCTCGACGTCTACGCGACGTCGGTCACCGAGCAATGGGCCGCGGTTGCAGTGTCGGGTCCGAAAGCGCGTGACGTGCTGGCGCAGCTGGTCGATATCGACGTGACGAACGATGCGTTTCCGTTCCTTGCCGTCACGACCTGCGACTTCAGGACGGCGACGGGCATCGTGCCCGCGCGACTCTTCCGGATGAGCTACTCGGGCGAGCTCGCGTACGAAATTCACGTGCCGTCGAACCGCGGTCGCGCGATGTGGGAGGCGGTGCTCGACGCGGGCGCGTCATCCGGCATCATGCCGTACGGCACCGAGGCGATGAACACGTTGCGCGTCGAGAAGGGCCACGTCGTGATCGGCGCCGAGATCGACGGACGCTCGACCGCCGGCGATCTCGGCATGGAACGACTCGTCAATCCGAACAAGTGGTGCATCGGCAAGCCGCTCCTCGCGCGGCCTGCGTTGAATGCGCCGGATCGTTGGCAGCTGGTCGGCCTCACGGCGATACGCGGCGGCCGCATTCCGCGCGGCGCGAAGATCGTCGCCGCTCCCGACCATCCATTGCCCCATCCGATGCTCGGCCATGTCACGTCGTTCTGCGACAGCCCGCACGTCGGCGCATCGATCGCGCTTGCGCTCCTTTCCGGCGGCCGGGCTCGTCACGGCGAGACGCTGTGGGCGGTGTCGCCGCTCGCCGGCGCGAAAGTCGAGGTCACCGTCGGACCTCCCGTCTTCGTCGATCTGGAAGGGACGCGGCTCCGTGGCTGAAATCGACGTGTCGGACGCAGGCACCGCGCCCCTGACGCTCGGAGAAGTGACGTTCGCCCACGCATGGAATGTACGGGGTGATCCGGCAGATGCGTCGCTTGCGACGGAGGCGGGACGCGTACTCGGGTTGCGCCTGCCGGTCGATCCACTGACGAGTACCGGCAGTGGCAGCGCCGCGCTGCTATGGCTCGGCCCGCAATCGTGGCTGTACGTCAACGGCGATTCGTCGGCGGCGCGCAATTTCGACGCGGCACGCCGCGCGATCAACGCGGCCGGCGGCGCACTCTTCGACGTTTCGTCGAGCTACGTCGCCTGGCGGGTCGCCGGTGCGAACGCAGCGCGCGCGCTGAACCGCGCATGTCCGCTCGATCTTCATCCGAGCGTGTTTGGCATGGGTCAATGCGCGCAAAGCGTGCTCGGCCACATCAACGCGCTCTTCCACGAGCCCGACGACGCCTCGTTCGTCGTCATGGTCGCGCGAAGCTTCGCCGCCGACGCGTGGCGGACGTTGTGCGATGCGGCCGCGACCAACGGCTACCGGGTCGTCGATGCCTGCGCATTCGCTTACGAGATGCGCTCGACCTGAACCGGCGGCAGCATCATGCGGCTCGCGCGATCATCGTCATCGCGGCCGCGGGTCGCAAAGACGATCGGCGAGCTCGCCGATGCTCGACACTTCGCAGTCGACGGTCGCGCCGGCGCGTGCCTCGCCGCGTCCTGCGCCGAATTCGTCCGGCCGCGCGACAAAGGCGGTGCGAAGCCCAAGCGCGGCAGCGGCGACGAGATCCGACGTATGCGCCGCGACCATCATCGCTTCGCCGGGTGCGCAGTCGAACGCCTCGGCGGCCGACAGGTAGACGACCGGTTTCGGCTTGTAGTCGCGGGCGAATTCGGCGCCGAGGATCGCATCCCAGGGGAACGCGTTGCGCCGCGCGAGGTCGGCCATCAGCGAGACATTGCCGTTCGAGCATGGCGCGAGACGGAAATCGGCGCGAAGCCGCGCGAGTCCCGAGGCGACGTCGGGCCATGCGTCGAGTCGATGCCAGGCCAGATTCAGCGCGTCGCGCGTTACCCCGTCGAGCTCGCCGAGGCCGAACTGCGGCAGGATCGCATCGAGGTTGCGCCGATGCAGCACGTCGAGCTTGCAAAACGGACGTTGCCCGCTCCGCACGGCGTCCATCGACGCCTGATACTGCGCACGCCAGGCATCAGCGAACGCGAGCCCGTCGATCGTGATGCCGGGCGGCGCAAGCATCGCCTGCGCCTCGCGGGCAATCGACGTGCGCCAGTCCACGAGCGTGCCGAACACGTCGAAGAAGAGTGCCTTGATGCCGTGCATGTTGCCTCCGCCTGCAAGCGTCGCCAGTGTGCACCTTCGCCGATGAGCGGACTAGAATGCCTTCACGAGGAGACGAAGCGATGCGCGAAATACTTCCCGGCATCTTCACCTGGTCGCGGTTCTCGGAACCGCACGGTTATGACTTCAACGGTTACCTGCTCCGCGACGCGAGCGGCAACGTCTGCATCGATCCCGTGCTGCCCGGCGATGACGATCTCGACGAGATCGCACGTTTCGGCGTCGCGAAGATCGTGCTCACGAATCGCAACCATTCGCGCGCATCGAACACGGTGCGGGAGCGGACGCGGGCGCCGATCCTCATCCATCCCGACGACGCGAAGCACGCGCGCGAGCAGGGTACGGCGATCGACGGCGACCTTCGCGTCGGTGAAACGATCGGTCCGCTCGTCGTCGTCGCGGCACCCGGCAAGTCGCCCGGCGAAGTGGTGCTGCACTGGCCGGCGCGCCGCCTCCTCTTCGTCGGCGACGCGGTCATCGGCAATCCGCCGGGCCGGTGCTCGTTGTTGCGCGAGAAGGTGATGGACGACCCGCCGCGCTTGCGGCGCAGCGTGATCGACCTGACGCGCCTCGATTTCGACGCGCTGCTGTTCGGCGACGGGGTGCCGATTCTGCAGGAGGCGAAGCCGCGCCTTTTCGAGCTCGTGCAGACGTTCGGTCCGTAACGCGGCTGGCGTCGACGCGCCGATGCGCTGGCTGTTCGAACCGAGGCTCACGAACGAGCCGTTCGGCGATCCGGGCATCTACGTCGATTTTCGCGACGAACGGCGGTCGCTGCTGTTCGACGTCGGCGACATCGCCTCGCTGCCGCCGCGCAAGCTCATGCGCCTTTCGCATGTCTTCGTCACGCACACGCATATGGATCACTTCGCGGGGTTCGATCGGCTGCTCGCGGTGATTCTCGGGCGCAAGGCGCGGCTCGCACTGTTCGGCGGTCCCGATTTCATCGCGCACGTCGAGCACAAGCTTCGCGCCTACACGTGGAACGTCGTCCATCGCTACGACGAGCTCGTGCTCGACGTCTGCGAAATCCATCCCGACGGGCGCGGCCGATGCGCGCGGTTCTCGACGCGGACGAATTTCGTCCGCGAGTCCGAAACGTCGTTCACGCTCGATGGTGACGTCGTTCACGACGAGGCGGCGTTTCGCGTGCGAGCCCGCTTCGTCGATCACGACGTACCGTGTCTCGCCTATGCGATCGAGGAGAAGGCGCACGTCAACGTCGCGAAGGACCGGCTCGACGCGCTCGGCGTATCGACCGGGGCATGGCTGCGCGAGCTCAAGCACGCGGTGTTGTCCGGCGCACCGGACACATCGACGATCGAGTTGCGCTGGCACGACCGTGACGGCGACCACGCGATGACGCGAAGCGTCGGCGAGCTGCGCCATTTGATTCTCGACGTCGTGCGCGGCCAGCGCATCGGCTACGCGACCGACCTTCGCTACACCGAAGCCAACGTCCGCACGCTGGTCGAGCTGTTTGCCGACGTCGACGTGCTGTTCATCGAATGCGTGTTCCTCGAGGAGGACGCCGAGCACGGCGCGCGCAAGAACCATTTGACGGCCGCGCAGGCGGGCACGATCGCGCGCCTTGCCGGGGCGAAAGCGGTGAAGCCGTTTCACTTCTCGCCTCGATATGAGGGTCGCGAGGCCGAGCTGATCGGCGAGATGCGAACCGCATGGGGAGGCGGCGCGGCGTAGAGCGCACGCACCAAGGAAGCGGGCCACCCGATGGGGCGTTCGCGGACGGATTGTCGGCGCTGCGTCCTCAGGCAGCGGCGGCCGCGGCCGGACGGATCTTTCGCTCGGAGCTCGATCGATTGGCGCACGACGGTGCCGGCTTTTCTTTCGAAAGCGGGTCGAACTTCGAGCGAATCTACCGGCAGTTCGCCGATCTGTCGGAGGTGTACGATAATCCGGGTATGGATCCGCAATCGCTAGAGCGTGGACAGTGACGTCCCCCACTCGATCTCCGCGGCATGACGAGCATTCGCGAGCGACGCTTCGCGCCCTTCGGCGCGCCACCCGCCGCGCACGCGAAACGGCCCGCCGCTGCGCCACACCGATCAACGTGACGAAGGACGGCAAGGTCGTCGCCGTCAAGCCTTAGCGTTCCGCGCACGCGAAAGGCGCCGATGCCGCGCAAGTCCCAAGCGAAATCGGCGAAAGCCATCGCGAGCGGTCGTCTTCGCATCGGCGACCAGTGGAACGCGATCACGATCATCGCGCTGTCGCAAAGCAACCCACTGAAGGCGGTTGCAGAGCTCGTCGAGAACAGCATCGACGCACGTGCGAAGTCGATCGTCATTACGCGCGGCAAGGAGAAGGGCCGCCATTACCTGCGCGTCAGGGACGACGGCGAGGGCGTGCGCAGGAATGCCGAAGGCGAGCCTGACTTCCAGTACGTCGCGACGCACGTCTGCGATTCGATGAAGCGCACGCTGAAGGCGCAGGGTGCCGGAGGGCTGCAGGGCGAGTTCGGCATCGGTCTGCTGAGCTTCTGGACGCTCGGCGAGGACCTGCTGCTCACGTCCGCCGGCGCCAACGGCCGCGTCTACCAGATGCATCTGCGCAAGGGCGATCCGAGCTACCGGATCACCGAGCGGCCGGCGCTCTTTCCCGAGCCGGGCACCGACGTTCTGATTCGCGGCATCCTGCCGGGCATCAAGAACTTCAGCGGCGAGAAGATTCAGTGGTATCTCGCGTCCGAATTGCGCGATCGCATTCGTCGCTCGGGCGTGTCGATCCGCGTCCTCGATCGCACCGCGCGCGCCGAATTCAACGTCGAACCGCGGCAATTCGAAGGCCGGCTGTTGCACGAACTCGCCACGGCGTTGCCTGCCCAAACGGACGTCTACGCCGAGCTCTACCTCGATGCGCAGGGTCCCCGGAACGTCGTCGCGCTCTATCGCGCAGGCACGCGCGTTCTCGGCAACCTGGCCGAGCTCGAGCCGTTCGCGCGCGCGCCATGGACCAGCGGCTATGTGCAGGGACTGATCGACGCGCCGTACCTGAACGTCACCCCCGGCACGCGGCTCGGCGTCATCCACGACGAAAACGTCGCGCGCCTCGCCGACGACCTGCGTCCGCTCGAGACGCGGCTTGCGAAAATCATCGACGACCAGCAGCGCGCCGAGGAAGAGCGCGCGACCCGCGACGTGCTGCGCACCGTGCAAAGCGCATTGAAGGAAGCGCTTCTCGCGCTGCCCGCCGAGGAGTACGACTGGTTCGATTTGCGCCGCCGTGGTGACGGGAAACGGCGAGCGATCGTCGGCGCGGAAGACAGCGGCGAGCGCGTTGCCGATGGCGACCACGCAGCGATGGAGCCCGCGGCACCGCTCGAAACGGCCGAAGCGGAGCAGTCGGACGACCTCGAAAGCCAGCGCCAGTTCTTCGAATTCGCGGGTCCGCTGTTCTCGGTCGTCATCTCTCCGACGTCGAGCGTCGTCGAGGTCGGCCGGTCGCGGACGCTTCGCGCGATAGCGCGCGACCGTGCACGCCGCCCCGTCGAGCACGATCTCGCGTTCGCGTGGCGCATGTTCGAAGGCGAGGGAGCGCTCGAACATGGCGATGGCGAAATGGCGACCTATCGGGCGGCCTCGGAGCCGGGTCTCGCGCGCGTCGAAGTCGCCGTTGCGCAGGGCAGCATTACGTGCCGGGCGGAAGCGCAGATCACCGTCACCGCGTCGCTTCTGCCGAAGTCGACCGGTCGCGATTCGCCGTACCAGGGATTGCCCGGCTACACGTACGAGAAGGCCGCCGGCGAGCTGTGGCGATCGCGTCTCGACGCCGAGCGCAACCTCATTGTGGTGAACAGCGGTCACCGCGACTTCGTCTACGCCGCGCGGAACCGGATGCTGAAGCTGCGCTACATCTGCCGGCTTTTCGCCAAGGAGCTCGTGCTCAAGAACTTCATCGGCATTCCGCAGGACCAACTGCTCGAGCGCCTGCTCGAGCTCACGTTGTACACCGAGGAAAATCTGCGCTGAGCCTGGCGATGCCGCTTCGCATCGAAGACTATGCACTGATCGGCAACACGCGCACGTCGGCGCTCGTCGGAAAGGACGGGTCGATCGACTGGCTGTGTCTGCCGCGCTTCGACTCGAACGCGTGCTTCGCGGCACTGCTCGGCGACCGCGGCAACGGGCATTGGCAGATCGATCCCGCGCACGAGGTGGCCGCCGTCCGCCGCGCCTACCGCCGCGACACGCTGATCCTCGAAACCGAGTTCGAGACGGCCGAAGGCGTCGTGCGGGTCATCGACTGCATGCCGGTGTGGGCCGACCGCACCGACATCGTGCGCATCGTCGAGGGCGTGCGTGGCGAGATGGCGCTGCGCATGGAGCTCGTCATGCGTTTCGGATACGGCGCGATCACGCCCTGGGTGCGGCGCATCGACGGGGCGCTGCTCGCGACGGCGGGTCCCGATTCGCTGGAGCTCCGTACGCCGGTCCCGGTCGAAGGCCGCAACTTCACGACGGTCGCCGAATTCACGGTGAGCGAAGGGCAGCGCGTGGCGTTCGTGATGACGTGGTTCCCGTCGCACGAGGCGCGCCCGCTGCCGATCGACGCCGAGGCCGCGCTCGGCGCGACCGAGCGCTACTGGAAGGCGTGGGTCGCCCATTCGACGTACGACGGACGCTGGGGCGATGCCGTGCGCGCGTCGCTGATCGTGCTGAAGGCGCTGATTTACGCGCCCACCGGCGGCATGGTGGCTGCCCCGACGACATCGCTGCCCGAGCAGATAGGCGGCGTGCGCAACTGGGACTATCGCTATTGCTGGGTCCGCGATGCGACGTTCACGCTCTACGCGCTGCTGCTCGCGGGCTACCACGACGAGGCGCGCGCGTGGCGCGCGTGGCTCTTGCGGGCGGCGGCCGGCCATCCCGCGGAGCTGCAGATCCTCTACGGCGTCGGCGGCGAGCGTCAGCTCACTGAAATGGTGCTGCCGTGGCTTTCCGGCTACGAGAATTCGTCGCCGGTGCGCGTCGGCAACGCGGCGGCCGTGCAGTCGCAGCTCGACATCTACGGCGAGCTCATGGATTCACTGCACCTGGCGCGCGGTGCCGGCCTGGGCGGCGACGCCGACGCGTGGAAATTCCAGCGCACCCTCGTCAACTTTCTCGCATCGCACTGGCAGCATCCCGACAGCGGCATCTGGGAAGTGCGCGGCGATCCGCAGCAGTTCACGCATTCGAAGGTGATGGCGTGGGTCGCGATGGACCGTGCGGTGAAGACGATCGAGAACTACGGCGTCGACGGACCGCTTGCGCGCTGGCGCGCAGTGCGCGACACGATCCATCGCGAAGTGTGCGAGCGCGGCGTCGACAAGACGCGCGGCGTATTCGTGCAGCGCTACGGTTCGAAGGAGCTCGATGCGAGTCTGCTGATGATCCCGCTGGTCGGGTTCCTGCCCGCCGACGACCCGCGCGTGCGCGCGACGGTCGACGCGATCGAGCGCGAGCTCGTCGTCGACGGCCTCGTGCTCCGCTATCGGACGCAGACGAACGTCGACGGCTTGCCGCCCGGCGAAGGCTATTTCCTGCCATGCTCGTTCTGGCTTGCCGACAACTACGCGTTGTGCGGACGCCACCAGCAGGCGGAAGCGCTGTTCGAGCGACTGCTCGAGTTGCGCAACGACGTCGGCCTTCTGTCAGAAGAGTACGACCTGCACAATCGCCGCGCGCTCGGCAACATGCCGCAGGCGCTGACCCACGTCGCACTCGTCAACAGCGCGCGCAATCTGTCGAAGCACGGCGGCCCTTCCGAGCATCGCAGCCGAGGCGCCTCCGACGAGCCGCCTCCCGGCGGCGCCGCTCCCGCAACGCCGCCGAAAGTCGATTGATCGCGTTACGCCGAGCGCGGGTCAGTGCTGCTCGACGATCACCATCCACATGACGCCGAATCGATCGGCGACCATGCCGAAGCGCGGCGAGAAGAACGTCTTCGTCATCGGTTGCACGACCTTGCCGCCCTCGGCGAGCGCTCCGAACATTCGGTCGGCCTCACCTTCGCTCGCCGCAGCCAGCGACAACCCGAACCCGTCGAACTTCGGCTTGCCCTGGCAGTGGCCGTCGGACGCCATCACCGTTGCATCGCCGATCCGCAGGCTCGCGTGCATGATCTTGTTCTCGGAGCCGGGCGGCATCATCCCGGGTTGCGGCTTCTCGGGACTTTCCTTGTAGCGCATCAGCATCTGCACTTCGGCGCCGATCGCCTTGCGATAGAACTCGATGGCCTCCTCGCAGCGGCCGTCGAAGAACAGGTATGGTTCGACCTTCATGTCGTCTCCTTCGCGAACGTTGGGTGTCCATGATTCTCGCGTTGCGCCGCCGGCACGCCGAGCGCGCGCAGCGTCTCGGTGTCGTCGGCAACCGGTCGTACCTCGACGCAACCGGTGCGTGCGCCGGGAATTTTCGCGGCGACCCGTATCGCTTCGTTCAGGTCGCGCGCGTCGATGAGGTAGTAGCCGCCGACGTACTCCTTGGTCTCGGCGAACGGGCCATCGGTCGTCGACACCTTGCCGTCACGTACGCGCACCGTGCAGGCGGTGGCGGGCGGCAGCAGCCGATTCGAACCGACATAGTGCCCGCTGCGGCGGATTCCTTCGGTGAACGCGGCGTACTCGCCGAAAAGTCGCGCGCCTTCGACGACGGACATCTCGTCGACTGCCGTCTCGGTGCAGATGAAGCAAAGAAATTTCATCGTTCGATCCTTTTACGCAGGATGTCCGAATTCGACCGGCCGCACTTCGACGACGCCGCCCGCACGCAGCGTCGGGATACGCCGCGCGATCGCGATCGCTTCGTCCAGGTCCCGGCAGTCGATCAGGTGGTAGCCGCCGAGTTGCTCCTTCGTTTCGGCGAACGGACCGTCGGTAATCACCGGCTTGCCGGCCTGCTCGCGCAGCGTCGTCGCCGTCTGGCTCGAGCCGAGCTTCGCGCCGGCCCGGTACTGGCCGCTCGCCGCCAGATTCTGCTGGAACTCGCCGTATTCGCGCATGATGTGCTCGCGCTCGGATTCGGGAATCTTGCGCCAGCGCTCTTCGTCGAAGCAGCACAGCAACAGGTATTGCATGTTCGTCTCCTTGAAAGTCGCGATCCTCGAACGACGCGCCGAAGATCTCCCCTGTAGTCGAACGAGGACCGTCGAAATCGACAGGCGATCGTCAGCCGAGTTCGCGCTCGCGCAGTTCGTCGAGGCGGCGTTCGAGGAAACGCCGCTCGGGCTCCTGCTTCGCGAGCGTGAAGGCACGCGCGTAGGACTCGCGGGCGGCGTCGCGGTCGCCCGCGCGCCGGCAAAGATCGGCGCGTGCCGCATGGGCGAGATGGTAATCGCGAAGATCGCCACGTTCGAGGATCGCATCGACGAGCGCAAGACCCGACCGCGGGCCGTCGCGCATCGCGACGGCGACGGCGCGATTGAGCTCGACGACCGGCGACGGCTCGATGCTCAACAGCACGTCGTAGAGGCCGACGATCTGTCCCCAGTCGGTATCCTCGCTGCGTTTCGCGTTCGCGTGCACGCTCGCGAGCGCCGCCTGCAGCGTATAGGGCCCGAACCGTCGCGAGGCCAACGCCTCGTGCACGAGCGCCGATCCTTCGGCGATCAACGCCGCGTCCCACCGCGAGCGGTCCTGCTCGTCGAGAAGCACGATCTCGCCATCCGGCGAGGCGCGCGCGGCGCGCCGCGATTCCTGCAGCAGCATCAGCGCCAGCAATCCGCTCGCTTCGGGATCGGGGAGCAGCGCGACGAGCAAACGGCCGAGGCGGATCGCTTCGCCCGACAGGTCGACGCGCGTGAGCGAGGGACCGGATGACGCGGAGTAGCCTTCGTTGAAGACGAGGTAGATCACGCGCAGCACGCTGTCGAGGCGCTCCGGCAGTTCGTTCACCGCCGGCACCTCGTACGGAATGCGCGCGTCGCGGATCTTCCCTTTCGCACGCACGATCCGCTGCGCGAGCGTCGGTGCCGCCGTCAGGAATGCCCCCGCGATCGCTTCGGTCGTGAGCCCGCACACTTCGCGCAGCGTCAGCGCGACCTGCGCATCGGGCGACAGCGCCGGGTGACAGCAGGTGAAGATCAGGCGCAGCCGATCGTCTTCGATGCCGTTGCCGTCGAAGCGGATCGACTCGTCGGGGATGGCTTCGACTTCGTCGATCCGATCGTCGAGCGAATCGAAACGCGCGCGGCGACGGATGCCGTCGATCGCCTTGAAGCGCCCGGTCGACACGAGCCATGCGCGGGGATTGGCCGGGATGCCATCGCGCGGCCAATGCTCGAGCGCCGCGCGAAAGGCGTCGGAAAGCGCCTCCTCGGCGACGTCGAAATCGCCGAGCAGGCGGATTAGCGTCGCGAAGATGCGCCGCGACTCGGTGCGATAGATCGCGTCGATCGTCTCGCCGATGTCCGGCGTGGCGGGCACGTCGCGCATCAGCCCTTCGCCGCGAGCTTCGCCGATTGCGCGCGCAAGCGCTCTTCCTGCTCGCGTAGCTCGGGCGTGAATTCGGCGCCGAAATCGTCCGCTTCGAACAGCTGGCGAATCTCGATCACGGATTCCTCGCCCGGCATGGGATCGGGGCAGCGCTTGACCCACTCGATCGCTTCGTCCCGCGACTTGCATTGCCACAGCCAGAAGCCGGCGACGAGCTCCTTCGTTTCCGCGAACGGCCCATCGACGACGGTGCGCTTGCCGTTGGCGAACTTGACGCGTGCACCCTTCGCGCTGGGCTGCAGTCCTTCGCCCGCGAGCATCACGCCTGCCTTGACGAGTTCCTCGTTGAAGGCGCCCATCGCGGCCAGCAGCTCCTGGCCCGGCATGATGCCAGCTTCGCTGTTCGGGGTCGCCTTGACTATCACCATGAATCGCATTGTCTTCTCTCCGCTTGGTCGAAAGATGGACGCGGCGGCCGGCCGATCGCGTCGGCGCGTTCGCTCGCGCTACTGTATGACGAACGGGATCACGCCGAATCGACAACGCGCGCACGAACTTTTTTGTCGCCGGTTCACGACGGGTCGATGCGACGCAACGCCTGGCGGATCGTCGCCACGTCGCGTGGCCTGATCAGGCGTTCGACCTCCGCGCCGTCGCGAAGAAAGATCAGCGTCGGCCACAGCTTGACGCCGAACCAGCGACCGAGCGGCCGTCCCGGCCCATCCTCGATGCGAATGTGCATCACGGCCGGGTGGGCCGCGAACGCCGCGGTGATCGTCGGCGCAGTAGCCCGGCAGATGCCGCACCACGAGGTGCCGAAGTCGACGACAGCCGGCCCTTCGAGCGCATCGACGTCGGCGCGGCTGAGATCGCTCGGCGCATAGCCGCTCGTCGAGGGTTTCGCGTCACGCCGCATCGGGGATCAGACCACGCGCGGTCGACGAGGGTTCGGACGCGTAGCCGGCGACGTCATCGTCATTGCACGATCTTGCCAGGGACCGACGGAAGTCGCATTGACAGCCGCTGCAGCCGCTTCTACGCTTGTATCCGGCCGAACGACTGCACCGTCTTGCAACAAAGCCGGTCGCCGCCGCGACACCGTCGTCAGGAGGAGATTGGCTGCGCGATTCGATCGCAGCGATTCGATGGACGCGATCTTTCGGCACGACCACTCCTCGCTCAAAAACGGGTAGAAGGAGAATCCATGACGCATCGACGAATCGCCACGGCGATCCCGACCGGCATCGCGGTCGCAATCGCTCTCACAACGCTGAGCGCGTATGCCGCGTCACAGCATGCAGCTCAGAACAACGCAGCCGCGCGCAATTCGGCGAACGGCGGCTCGCAGCCGACGCCGACTTTCCAGGTCGATCCGTACTGGCCGAAGCCGCTGCCCGACAACTGGGTGACCGGCGAAATCGGCGGCACGTGCGTCGATTCGCAGGATCACGTCTTTGTCGTGACGCGCGGCTTCCAGACCGGCGGCCTCGCATCGCCCGAAGGCGTCGGCGGCGCCGATCCGAAGACCGGGCAGTTCGCCAAGTCGAAGGCATCGCCACCGGTGATCGAATTCGACCAGGAGGGCAACGTCGCCAACAGCTGGGGCGATCCGTCGATCGTGCCCGCAGGCCAACCGCATGCGGGACAGAACGCGGTGTTGCCGAACGGCATCCACGGCTGTTTCGTCGACTATCAGGACAACGTCTGGATCGGCGGCAACGGCGACGGCGTCGTGCAGAAGTATTCGCACGACGGGACGCTGCTGATGACGATCGGGCAGAAGTTCACTTGCGACGACGGGCAGGGCGGCACGATTCCCTGCGTCAATCCCGGAAGTGCCGGTGGCGCCGAAAACGGATTCGGCAACGTCGGGCGAACCGGTACGCCGAACTCGCCGTTGCTGGATCTGCCCGCGGATATTGCGGTCGACCCTGATCCCGATCCGGTGACCGGCCAGCGGGGGAGCGTCTACATCGCCGACGGATACGGCAACCACCGCGTCGTCGTCTTCGATGCGACGGGCCACTACCTGCGGCAGATGGGCGGTGTCGGCACGGGTCCGGGACAGTTCACGTCCGGCGACGGCGGCCATCCGCACTGCGTCGTCATCGGCCGCGACAAGCTCGTTTATGCCTGCGACCGCGGGCAGGACCGCATCAACGTCTTCACGAGGACCGGCACGTTTGTAAAGGCGATTCCGATCATCCCCGGAACCGCGGCACTCGGGACCGCGGGATCGGCATGGGACGTCGACTTCTCGACCGATGCGATCCAGACGTTCGCGTACGTTTCCGACGGCGGCAACGAAGTGATGTGGATCTTCAATCATGCCGACGCGCTTAACGGTACGTCGTATGTCCCGCCGGTTGGAGGCTTTGGACGACCAGGGCACATGGCCGGCGAATTCACGTTCCTGCACATGATGGCCATCGACTCGAAGGGCAATCTCTACGCGGGTGAAACGATCGGTGGACGGCGCATCCAGAAGTTCACCAAGGTGAGCGGATGTCCCGGCAACTCCGCGGGCCACGGCAACGCGCCGCCCGGCGGATGCCCGGGCAACAGCGGCGGTCATTGATCGATCGACGTATCGACTGCATCGACACCCACGATCGACGTGAACGGCCGGAGGCAGAGCCTCCGGCCGTTTTCGTGGTTACAGCTGCGATCAGCCGCGCCAGGCCGCCCCAAGCGGCTGTCAGCGCCCCCCGGGGGAGCGATCGTGGGGGCCGTATTCGACGCCGCCGCCGACAGCCGCTATAGTCGCCGCGCCATTGCATTCGCCTGGAGCGCTTCGCGTGTCATTGCCGAAAACGAAGCCGCGAGCGCCACTGCGCGTCGCTGCGATGCTCGTGTTACTTGCGTTCTCGTCCGTTACTTTTGGCAACGGCAGCGATCTTCCGCCCGAGATCGTACTGAACGGTTACGTCAGGCAGGACGCCGATCGTGTGCAACTCGTCGTCAGGATCCCGCTCGTCCTGCTTGCCACGTTCGCGTTCCCGAAGCGCGGGCCGGGTTACCTCGATCTTGCGCGAATCGACGACAAGCTGCAGGAGGCGGCGGCCGCCACGGGACGGCAGATCGAACTCGCCGCCGGCGACACGCCGCTCAAGTGGACGGTGGTCAAGGCGCGCGTTTCGCGGCTGTCGGATCGATCGTTCGCAAGCTATCCGGCCGCCCTCGCGCACGTCGAAGGCCCGCCGTTGCCGGTCGATACCGATCTGTTCTGGAGCCAAGGCTTCTTCGACACCGAGCTCGCGTACGCCGCGCCGTCCGCGTCGCGCCTCGCGGTGCGCGTCAACGTCGCACCCGAGCTCGGCCGGCGCCTCAAGCTGCAGCTGCAATACCTTCCGCCGACCGGCGCCGCGCGAACCTACGAGCTTCCCGGCGGCACCGGCTGGGTGCCGCTGTCGCCGCGCTGGTTCGAAGCGGCGCGGATGTTCGTCGTGTCGGGTATCGCCAACGCGTTCGCGCCCGACCGTTTCGTTTTCCTGCTGTGCCTGATCGCGCCGTTCACGCGCTTCGGCGGCCTGCTCGCGGTCGTGCTGGTGATGGCGGC